>NZ_AFPM01000158.1 GCF_000220565.1 Oceanicola sp. S124
TGACCTAGTGTGCGCCTGCTCTATCCCGGCGAGACACACCAGCTTCGCCGAGTTCGACGGGCAGTCCGGCAGCTGACGCACCTCTGCCGGAGGCCCCGCAGGCCCCGGCAGCGCCAGGCCCCGGCAGTCGCGGCCCCCCCACCGTGGCAGACCCGGCAGGGGCAGCCGCCGTCAGGCGTCGTGGATGGCTATCAGCAAGGCGCCTTCGGGCGCCACCTGCGCGCCCTCCGGCAGCACCAGCAGGTCATGACGCGCCAGCCCCATCCCGGGCAGGTCGGTGACGGCGAAGAGGTAGCAGGCCCGCAGCCCCTCGGCCGCAACCTCCTGCCCCGGCAGATGCACCGAGCCGCGCAGCGGGCGGCGCACCATCAGGTTCAGGTCCAGCAGAGGCCCGCTCCGCAGGGTCGCCGTGCAGGCGCTGTCGCCCGGGAAGGGATGCGGCCCGGTCCCGGGTCCGGCCAGGATATGCCCGCCATCCTCGAACCTGAGATCCATGGCGCCGCCCTCGAGCACGGTCAGCACCCGGTCGACGCCTGCGAAGGCTGAGAACGGCCCCGAGCGGTCGACCCGCGCCGTGCTGATCCGCCAGTCGAAACTGTCGAACCCGGCGCCCTCGGGATGGCAGAGGATCTCTGCCGTCTCGCCGCCGCCGTTCTTCCAGGGGGCAAAGCGCCGCTCTGCCGCCCTGTGGATTTCCGCTGTCATCCGAGGATCCTGGGCAGGTCCAGCCCGTGTTCCTTCGCGCATTCGATCGCCTCCGGGTAGCCCGCGTCCGCATGGCGCCAGACGCCCGACGCGGGATCGTTCCACAGCACCCGCTCAAGCCGTTTCGCGGCCTCGGGTGTTCCGTCGGCACAGATAACGACACCGGCGTGCTGGGAAAAGCCCATGCCGACACCGCCGCCGTGATGCAGCGAAACCCAGGTCGCGCCCGAGGCGGTGTTCACCAGCGCATTCAGCAGCGGCCAGTCCGACACGGCGTCCGAACCGTCGCGCATCGCCTCGGTCTCGCGGTTCGGCGAGGCGACCGAGCCGCTGTCGAGGTGATCGCGCCCGATCACCACCGGGGCCTTCAGCTCTCCGCGCGCGACCATCTCGTTGAACTTCAGCCCGGCGCGATGGCGATCCCCCAGCCCGATCCAGCAGATCCGCGCGGGCAGGCCCTGGAAGGCGATCCGGTCGCGCGCCATGTCCAGCCAGCGGTGCAGGCCCTCGTTCCCGGGGAACAGCTCCTTCATCGCCTGGTCGGTCCTGTAGATGTCTTCGGGGTCGCCCGACAGCGCGGCCCAGCGGAACGGGCCGATGCCACGGCAGAACAGCGGGCGGATGCAGGCGGGCACGAAACCGGGGAAGGCGAAGGCATCCTCCAGCCCCTCTTCCCGGGCCATCTGGCGGATGTTGTTGCCATAATCCAGCGTCGGGATGCCAGCGTTCCAGAAGCCGACCATGGCCGCCACGTGATCCTTCATCGAGGCACGGGCGGCGCGGTTCACCTCTTCCGGCGCACTTTCCTGCCGGGCGCGCCATTCGGCGACGGACCAGCCCTTCGGCAGGTAGCCGTGATAGGGATCATGGGCCGAGGTCTGGTCGGTGACGATATCGGGCCGCCCGTTGGGCAGGGCCTCGCCCGCCTGCACCCGGCGCAGGATCTCGGGGAAGACCTCGGCGGCATTGCCGATCAGGGCGACGGATTTCGCCTCTCCGGCGCGGGTCCAGCGGTCGATCATCGCCAGCGCCTCGTCGAGGTCGTGAGTCTTGGCATCGCAATAGCGGGTACGGATGCGGAAATCGGCGCGGGTCTCGTCGCATTCCACCGCCAGGCAGCAGGCCCCGGCCATGACGGCGGCCAGCGGCTGCGCGCCGCCCATGCCGCCGAGACCGCCGGTCAGGATCCACTTGCCGGTCAGGTCGCCGCCGTAGTGCTGGCGGCCCGCCTCGGCGAAGGTCTCGTAGGTGCCCTGCACTATGCCCTGCGCGCCGATGTAGATCCAGGACCCGGCGGTCATCTGGCCGTACATCATCAGGCCCTTCCTATCGAGTTCGTTGAAATGTTCCCAATTGGCCCAGTTGGGCACGAGGTTCGAGTTGGCGATCAGCACGCGCGGCGCGTCCCGGTGGGTGCGCACCACGGCAATCGGCTTGCCGGACTGGACGACCAGCGTCTCATCCGCTTCGAGCCGCCTGAGGCTGTCGCAGATGGCGTCGAAGTCCTCCCAGCTGCGCGCGGCGCGGCCGATGCCGCCGTAGACCACCAGCTCATGCGGGTTTTCGGCGACGTCGGGATGCAGGTTGTTCATCAGCATCCGCAGCGGAGCCTCGGTCAGCCAGCTCTTCGCGGTCAGCTCGGGGCCCGTCGGCGGGAAGATGTCGCGGGTGTTGTGACGGGTGGTGGTCATGGGCGGTCCTCTCTCTCAAAGACGCGGCAGGCGGGGGTGAGGCAGGGCGGCGGAACGGGGCTCCATCACCCCAGTCCCGGCAGGGCGACGCCCAGGTCACGGATCAGCGCCCCCCCGGCGACAAGGTCATGGGCAGCGGCGAGGTCGGGCGCCATGTAGCGGTCGTCTTCCAGCTCGGCCACGCGGCTGCGCAGGGTGGCGATGACCGCCAGCAGCGGCGCCGAGGTCTGCAACGGGCGGCGCAGCGCCACGCCCTGGGCGGCCGTCACGGCCTCGATCCCGAGGATGTTGAACAGGTTGCGCGTCATCAGCCCCAGCCGGCGGGCGCCGTGGCAGGCCATCGAGACATGGTCTTCCTGGTTGGCCGAGGTCGGCGTGCTGTCGATGGAAGCCGGATGGGCCAGCTGCTTGTTCTCGCTCATCAGCGCCGCCGAGGTCACCTCGGCGATCATCAGCCCCGAGTTCAGGCCCGGCGTGGGCGACAGGAAGGCGGGCAGGCCGAAACTGAGCGCCGGATCGACCAGCAGGGCGATGCGCCGCTGCGCCATGGCGCCGATCTCGGCCACCGCCAGGGCGATCTGGTCGGCGGCGAAGGCCACCGGCTCGGCGTGGAAATTGCCGCCCGAGACGACCCGCCCGTCGGACAGGACCAGCGGATTGTCGGTGGCCGCATTGGCCTCGATCTCGAGCGTGCGGGCCGCCTGGCGCAGCAGGTCCAGGCAGGCGCCGCCGACCTGGGGATGGCAGCGCAGGCAGTAGGGGTCCTGCACCCGCTCGTCGTCGTCGCGATGGCTTTCACGGATACCCGAGCCCGCCAGCAGGGCGCGCAGCGCGGCGGCGACCTCGATCTGGCCGGCATGGCCGCGCAGCGTGTGGATCTCGGCGGTGAAAGGCGCAGTGGATCCCATCGAGGCATCCGTCGACAGCGCACCGGTGACCACCGAGGTCTGCAAGGCCCGCTCGGCGCGGAACAGACCCGCCAGCGCCAGCGCGGTCGAGGCCTGGGTGCCGTTGATCAGCGCCAGCCCCTCCTTGGCCGACAGCTCGACGGGGGCAAGCCCGGCCGCGCTCAGCGCCCGGGCCGAGGACATGCGGCGGCCCCCGAACAGCGCCTCGCCCTCGCCCAGCAGGGTCGCGGTCATATGGGCCAGCGGCGCGAGGTCTCCGCTGGCGCCGACCGAGCCCTGTTCGGGGATCAGCGGCAGCAGGTCGCGGTCCAGCATCTCAAGCATCCGCTCCACCACTTCGCGGCGGATCCCGGAGGCGCCGCGCGCCAGCGACATCACCTTCAGCACCATGATCAGGCGCACCACCTCGGGGGCGAGGGGATCGCCGACGCCGCAGCAATGCGACAGGATCAGATTGCGCTGCAGCTTCGCCGTGTCCTGCGACGCGATGCGGACCGAGGCCAGCTTGCCGAAACCGGTGTTGACGCCATAGACCGCCTCGGTGCCGGCGGCGACCTCTGCGATCCGGGCGCTGGCGGCGTCGATCGCCGGCCAGGCGCTGGCGTCCAGCGTGACCGCCGCGCCCTGCCAGTAGACCCGTGCCAGCGCGGCAAGCGGCACGGCGCCGGGTGTCAGATGTTCAGCCATGGGTCACGGCTCCTTCGAAAACACGCATGTGGAGGGGGGTGAGGCCAAGCCGGCCGACAAGCTGCGAGGGCCGCTCGACCTCCCAGACCGAGAAGTCGGCCGAGAGCCCCGGCGCCAGGCGACCGGTTTCGCCCTGCAGGCCAAGGGCGCGGGCAGCGTGGACGGTCACGCCGTCGAGGCACTCGCGCACCGTCATGCCCCAGAGCACGGCGCCCATGTTCATGGTCAGCAACAGCGAGCACAGCGGCGAGGTGCCCGGGTTGCAATCCGTGGCCAGAGCCATGG
>NZ_AFPM01000157.1 GCF_000220565.1 Oceanicola sp. S124
GCCGCTCCGCTCCGCCCGGTCACTGCCTGGCGCCATGTCAGCCAGATCCTCCGGCTCCGCCCCTCCGTCCCCCCGGCGACGACACCTGGCACGACACCGGGCACGACACCGGGCCGGGCGACGGCGAGGCGCCCTTGACTGAGGACGGGCTGAAATCCCTGTCTGCCGCGACCGACGAGAGGTCGAGGCCCATCTGACCCCGGGGCTGCGCGCCCCGGACCTTGCGCCGGACCCGACGCAGGAGACCGTCCTGCGTTTCGCCGCGCAGCAGCCGCAGGGTGGCACGCTGGTGCTGACGCTGGGACGCAGCACGGGGGGCGGCGACAGGCTTGCCCGGCGCAGGGCGCTGACCACGCTGGCCGCAACGCAGGACCTGACCCTGCAGCTGGACGCCGTCGCACAGGTCAGCGCAGATTTCCGCCTCTACGATGGAGAAACCCAGATGTCGGTCCTGCCCCGCGCCCTCTCGGACGCCCAGCAAGAAGCCTTCGCCACCCCGGTCGACCGGGCCGCAATACCCCGCAATGACTGAAGGAGCCGCCCATCCGATCCCCCGGATTTCCGGGTCTTGTGCCATACCCTCCACATCCGTCCAGCAACTCTCGCCCGCGCGGCAAAATGATTGACAGCACAAGCGACACCCGCCAAAGCTGAATGCAATCTGAAGACCGCAGGGAGGGACGGAGTCATGAAAAAGCTGGCCGGAACAACGGCACTTGCCACCATCCTGCTCTCTGGGTCGGCCACGGCAGACCCCGCGGTGATGCTGGGCCTTGCACTCAACTTCGGGGGCGGCAGCCAGCCTCAGCTGGGCCTGACCACCAAGATCCTGTCCTCGAACCGCCCGAACGAGACCGTCGCCGCCGCAGGTGTGTCTTACTTCTTCGACGGAAGCTGGGGGCTCGACCTGGGCGTCGGCTACACCTTCGACGAGGCCGCGATAACGCTGAGCTACGATTTCATCAACCAGAGTCCGCAGTTCTCGGCGGGCTGGGCGAACATCGAATCCGTCTGCTGAGGCAGCGCCGTCCCCTCCGGATGCACGGGCTGCCCGCGCGGAGGAAGACCATCAGGCCGACGCCCCATGACCCTCAGCACGACCACCGAAGACACCCTTGCCCGCGCGCGCCGGCTTCTGGGCGAAGGATCCTTCGCCGAGGCGCATGACCTGCTGCGCAATGCCCTGCTGCCCACCCGTCCCGATGCCGCCCTGCTGCGCATGCTGGCAGAGGCGGCACTGGCCCTCAAGGCGCCGGACAGTGCCGAGGGCTGGTGGCGACGGGCGATCAAGGCAGCGCCCGAGGCGGTCGAGGGACATATGGGTCTTGGCCGGCTGCTCTATCTGCAGAACCGTCTGGGCGGGGCCGTCGAAAGCTATCGCAGGGCGCTGTCCCTGGCACCTGACCACCCGGGCGTGCGCCTGTCACTGGCCATCGCCCTTCAGGCCGCCGACTGCCCGGCCTTGGCGCGCGACATGGCCGATACCGCCCTTGCAGATGACAGCCTTGCCGATCATCCGGGCTCGGCCGAAATGCGGCTTGTCCGCGCCCGGGCGCTTGTGGACCTTGGTCAGATCGACGCGGCGGTCGAGGATCTAGCCTGGCTGCACACCTCGGGCCACAAGCTGGCCGAGGTCGGCCTGCTTGAGTGCGAGGTGAACCGGCAGCGCGGCGATCACGAACTTGCCCTGATGCTGGCCGCCGAACTCTGCGAAGCCTATCCCGAAAGCGCCGCGCCGCTGCTCGCCTTCCGCGAGATCTTCGCCGACTTCTTCGAGACCGCCCCGTCCGGACGTCTGGCCGAGTTTCTGGATGGCCTCGCCCTGCCCCTGCCCGGATGCCGCCTGCCCGACCCGCCGGCCCGCGGACGCGCCGCGCCGGTCGACGTGATCATCCCCGTGCATGACGGGCTGGAGCATCTGACCGACTGCCTGGCAGCACTCGAGGCGGCGCGCTGCCCCCTGCTGGGCCGGATCATCCTGGTCGACGATTGCAGCAGCCCGCAGACCGCCCGCTGGCTGGCAGAGCAGGCCTCGGCACGCCGCGGCATCCAGGTGCTGCGCACGCCGCGCCAGCAGGGCTTTACCGGAGCCCTGCTGATTGGCCTGACCGCCAGCAGCGCCTCGCGCTTCGTCGCCCTGAACAGCGACACCCGGCCCGGCCCCGGCTGGCTGGAGGCGCTTTCGGCGGCCATGCCCGAGGGCTCCGGGGTCGCCATGGTCGGGCCGCTGTCCAACAATGCCGCCTGGCAGGGCACCGCCGAGATCTTCGACGCCAGTGGCAACTACGCCGTGCAACAGATGCCCGATCCCGACCAACAGCAGCGGCTTGCGGCGCACCTGCGCTTTCTCTCGGTCATGGGGGCCGCCGACACGCCGCTGATCCAGGGCTTCTGCGTGCTGGTCGAGCGCGCCATCTACGATGACCTCGGCGGGCTTGATGCCGGGCTTTTCCCGCAGGGCTACGGTGAGTTCCAGGATCTCTCGCTGCGGGCCCTCGATGCGGGCCACGGGCTACGCATCGCCACCGATTGCTTCGTTGCCCACGCCCGGGGCGGCAGCATCGGCGCGGATCGCCGTGCCAGCCTGTCGCGCGCCGCACGCCGGGCACTCTACGACCGCCATACCGCCTTGCGCTACCTGGCCGCCGAGTGCTCTGCCTGCCTCAACCCGCAGCTGGTGTTCACCCGTCGCCGCCTTGCGCAGGTCGCCCGGCATTCCGACAGCCTTCTGGACCGGGTGGATACGGCTGCGAAGGTCGTCACCCTGGGGCCACTGGTGCCCCGTTTCACCGGCCAGAAGGTCTGCCTGTTTGTCTCCTATGCACCGGATGGCACCTTGCTTCCCTGCACCAGGGATATCCTGGCCGCGCTGCGGCGCGGCGGGTACCGTACGGTACTGATCATGGCGGTCGAGGGGGACCATCCGCCCCCGTCCGGCGTCGAAGAGCTTGCCGACCTGGTGCTGATGCGGGCCAACCAGGGCCTCGACTTCGGCGCCTGGACCGCCGCTCTGACCCTCTACCCGGAACTCTGGCAGGCCGGCACTCTGCTCTTTGCCAATGACAGCGTCCTTGGCCCGCTCGCCGGGTTCGACCGGGTGCTCGGGCGGATAGACGCAAGCCCGGCCGACCTCGTCTACCTGACCGATTCAGACGACTCCGAACCGCATTTCCAAAGCTTCTTCTGGGCGCTGAAGAACCGCGGGCCGGCCAACCCGGTGCTGCGTCACTTCCTGACCTCGGTTCGCGACATGTCGCACAAGACCGCCTGCATCGTCCTCTACGAGCTCTTCCTGCGTCATGTGGCCGAACGGCTGGCCGGGCTGCGCGCCGAAGGGCTGTTCCCGATGTCGGTGCTGTCCGGCGTCGACAGCCAGATCCGTCCGACCTTCAATCCGACACATCACCTGTGGCGGGAACTGCTGGCAGCGGGTTTCCCCTTCCTCAAGGCCGACTTCTGCCGCCGCAATGCCAGCGGCCCGGATGCCGACCTCTGGCTGCAGGCGGTCGAGCTGCATGGCGGCGACCCCCTGCGGTTCCGCCGCCATGTCGAGGCCTCGCGCCTGCAACGTGCCCGCGCCTGATCCGGGGCGCCCCTCAGGCGTGGTCGTAGTCCCCCGCCGCCAGCCCCTCGGGCCGGCCGCTGCTGTCCCTGCCAACCTCGGCCAGCTTGCGCGCCACCACCACGGTCAGCATCGGCGCCGGGGACCCCGGCATCGACATCCTGCCATTGTCGGCCCGTGCCAGCAGCGGCACCACGGTGGTCTGGCCCACCTCGCACCGGTCGAGGATCTCGAACCCCGTCTCGGCATTCAGCAACGAGGGCCAGCCATGGCTGGTGATCCGCCAGAAATCCCAGGGCTCGGCATGCAGCGGCCAGATCGTCGGCATCCGGGCAATGAACAAGCCGCCGCGCACCAGCACCCGGTTCGCCTCGAAGACGAAACGCAACGGAGACAGGAGATGCTCCATCACTTCGGAGGAATAGACCAGGTCGACCGTCCCCGGCCCGAGGCTGCGGGTCAGGTGATGGGCATCGCCCGTCAGGTCGACATTCGCATCCGCCTTGTAATCCAGTCCCAGGTAGCGCCAGCGCCCCTCGACACGACGCCGCACCGCAGCGCTTGAGGCGCCCCGGAGAACGCCCAAAGGCAGCAGAGCCCTGCACTGTCCGTGCTCGCAGCGGCCCGCAACGAGACGCTGCCGTCGGGATGCTCGACCCGCTCTCCGTTCAGAGCCGCATGGTGCAGGGGCGACTGGTTGGCCCCCCATGCCCGAGCCGGCAGCCCTGGTCCTTCCGTCATTCCCCATCTCTTCCTGCGTCGGTCGGCAGGCGGTCGACCAGTTCCCGCACGAGGATCGAGAGGCTGGCCCGCAGGTCTTCCGGCATCCCCTCGCTCTGCTGCGGCTGGATGCCGAGGGTCAGCGCCTCGGACAGCGCGATCAGGTACTGCCGTTCGGCGAAGGGCAGGCAGTGGCGCGCCTCCTGACCGAACTGGAGGTCGACCTCGGCCCGCCGCCGCAGCACCGCAAGGGCGGCATCCAGCATCCGCAGTTTCAGCCGCCGGTCATTGCTCTGGTGCCCGACATGCAGCGCGCCGAACAGCAGGCCCAGCCCCAGCCACGAGGGATAGCGATCCAGCTGGGCCAGGGGGGTGGTGATCTGCATCAGCCCGGAAAGCTCGGGCGCCAGAAGGTCGATGCCGTAGACCGCCCGCACGCGGGGCAGCAACCTGTCCCAGGCCCGGCCCGCGATCTCGGGGTGGCCAGAGTTCATCGCGTCCTTGAACAGCCGGTAGAGCGCCCCGATGGCCAGATGCGGCTCGTCCGTTTCGGCAAGCTGGTCGAGGTGGTCCAGATAGACCGGCCAGTCGAAGCGCCCGTAGCGGATCTTCGGCAAGGGCGCGCGACTGGCCCAGGCCACCATCTGCACGCCGTGGATCTCGATATGCACCTGCAGGCCACGCTCTTCGAGCATGCGGCGCAGGATCTTTTCGGACAGGATCGCATAGTGGAAATGCGGCGAGAGCGCCGCGATCAGCTCGGCCCGGTCGACATCGGGGCGGATCGCCGTGGCCGCGGGCGTGGTCAGGATCAGCAGCGACCGCGCGTCCAGCATCGTCACCAGCTCGTCCAGAAATGCCCCCGGATCGGGGACATGTTCGATCACCTCGCTGGAATAGACGATGGCATGGCGGCTGTCGGGATCGCTCTGGCGATAGTCATCCAGGTACTGCGGCCGGATATCCGCCCCGAGGGACTGCGCCCCGATCGCCCCGTAGGCGGACTTCTCGAGCCCGATGGCCGGTCCGTGGTGGCGCGTCCAGTAGTCCACCACGAAGCCGAAGCCGCAGCCGACATCGATCAGCGATCCCTCGGGCACCGGATCCAGCGCCAGCAGCGGCGAGAACATGCTGATCAGCCCCGCTCCGCCCTGCACGTAGTCCAGCCAGAACCCGTCGGCCAGGCCGCCCTCGTAGCCGCTGACCGGCGCCTCGCCGTCGAAATAGTAGGACCCGCAGTCGGCACAGAGAAACAGCGAGAGCGTGCCGGCATCGCCCTGCACGTCCAGGCTGTGACTGGCGCCCGTCGCCGCGCAGACACGGCAGGCGCAGCGCGGCCTGCGCTCCGCGTCGCTGGCGAAATCAACCTCGATCATCCCCGGGGCCTCCCTGCGCAGGTTGTGCCTTCGACACTGACCCGAAACGCGCGCGCATTCAACGCCTTGCAGCTTGGCGGCGCGCCGCCCCGCCCGGGCCGAAACGGCGCGCGCTCAGGCTGGGCCCGGGGACGTCCCGCCGCCCTCGGCATGCATCTGCGTGATGAACTCTCGCAGCAGGCGCACGCGGTGCGGTCGGAAGCTCTCGTCGGTCGGCAGCGCCTCGTCCATGCGCGCCATCAGGAAGCGGCGGAAATCCTGGCGCAGGCAGCACCAGGCCAGCAGCCCCGGCCCCCGGTCGAGGTAGACGATGGCCAGCGGATAGACCCGCCGGGTGCTGACTGCCCCGCCCGCATCGCGATAGCGCAGGTCGAGGGCCCGTTCGTCCCAGCAGGCGGCACGGATCCCGGACATGTCGGGCCCTTCGAAGGCAGGCTGCTGGTAGCGGTAGACCATGTGGGTGGCGTGCAGGATCTGGCGCTGCTGGCGTTCGGGCAGGCGCGCGGCGATCTTCGCCAGCGCGCTTTCAGCCGCCCGCGCCAGCTGCACATCACCCCGCTGGCGCACGTCGCTGAGGCCGACAACCAGCGCCTCCATCTCGATCCGGTCGAAGGTCTGCGGCGGCAGGGCCGTATCCTCGGTCAGCGTGTAGCCGAGCCCCGGCGCCCCCTCGATCACCGCGCCACTGGCCCGCAGGGTTTCGATATCGCGGTACAGCGTGCGCTCCGAGACCTCCATCTCGGCGGCGAGGCGCGCCGCGGTCACCGGCTGCGGCAGCACCCGAAGCGCGGTCATCAGGCGGAAAAGACGGGCGGATCGGCTCATGACATCCTGACGGAAACTGACAGTACCCCCGATCTATACCGGGCCTCCAGACAACACCAGATACGGACGGCTCTCATGCTGACACTCTACCATTCCCCCTTCACCCGCAGCTCGCGGATCATCCGGCTTGTCGAAGAGCTGGGCATCTGGTCCGAGGTGGATATCCGCATCGTCGATATCACCCGGCAGGACGGCAGCGGCGGCAGGGATCCGGCGAACCCCCATCCCGAGGGCAAGGTGCCGCTGCTTGTCCACGATGGCGTCGAGATCTGGGAATCCAATGCCATCATCCTCTACCTGACCGATCTCTTTCCCGGGGCGGGCCTGGGGCCCCTGCCCGGTGACCCGCAGCGGGGCCGTTACCTGAGCTGGCTGGCCTGGTACGGCAATGTGGTCGAACCGGTGATCGTCGGCAGCGTGGCCGGCATCACCCATCCCGCATATGGTGCGACCTTCCGCGGCATGCCCGAGATGACCGCCCGTCTCGTCGCGGCTCTGGATCAGGCCCCCTTCCTGATGGGAGAGCAGTTCAGCGCGGCAGACCTGCTGCTGGTCTCGCCCTTCACCTGGTTCCCGGCCTCGGCCCCCGACCACCCGGCGGTGCAGGACTGGATCGCGCGCTGCGAGGCCCGCCCCTCGGCGCAGCGCATCGCTGCATATGATGCCGGGCTCAAGGCCGGACAGGCCGGCGCCTGACCCTGGCCCCGGGCGGCACGTCCGGTCCGCCCCCTTCTGCCCTGCGACAGGGCCCGCCCGATCCAGCCGGGCGGGCCTTCCCTCGTCGCCACGTGACCAACAGGAAACAGTGATAACTCATGGGTAAACGTGCCTTTGTTGCCACTTGGCGTCACCGAGTGAAAGCGCCGCCACAGCAAGTGCTTCCACTTTTCACAGACAGCTTCTAGCGCTGGAAGACAGTACTGTTCCGAGGACCGTTTCATGTCATTCCTGCGCACTCTCTTCCGCAAAACCTCTCTTGCTCTTGTCGCCGGCCTGGGGCTGGCCGGGGCGACCCATGCCGAAGGCTGGGAAGGCTCCTATGTCAGCCTCGGACTGGGCAAGAGCCGCAGCCAGGTCGACTGGGTTGCCGGCGGCGACATAATCTTCGCGCTGCCGGGCTATCAATCCTCGGGCGAGGACAGCGGCCTGGCCTATGGCGTGGAACTGGGCCAGATGATGCGCCGTGGCAACCTGCTTCTGGGCTGGAGCGTCGGCCTGAGCAGCCTCGACCATGACGAGACCATCGACTCGCCGCTGTTCGCAGGCGACACCTTCTCGACGAAGATCGGTCCGGTGTTCACCATCGCTGGCCG
Source organism: Oceanicola sp. S124 (assembly GCF_000220565.1). Classification (GTDB taxonomy): domain Bacteria; phylum Pseudomonadota; class Alphaproteobacteria; order Rhodobacterales; family Rhodobacteraceae; genus Pseudooceanicola. The sequence continues at coordinate 7,797 of NZ_AFPM01000157.1, forward strand.
CGTCGGCCAGGATGTCGGCGACTGGATGTTCTACGGCGAGACCGGCCTGGCCTTGGCCAAGCTGGACGTGCCGAACGAGACCCCCTTCTGCCCAACCGCCTGCCGGGTGTCCCTTGACGGTGTCTCGGCGGGCCTGATGGCGGGCCTGGGTGCCGACTACCGGCTGTCGGACCGCTGGTCGGTGGGCGTGAACTATCGCTACATCGGCTTCCGCGACCGGACCGCCACCGGCATGGTCTCGGGGATGATGGCCCCGCAGGCCTACGAGGTCGGCGGCGAAGCCAGCGTGCTGACCCTGCGCCTGACCGCGGCGCTGAACTGACCCACGGGGGCGGCGGGCCGGAGGCCTGCCGCCCCTGCCGACCTAACCGAGGTAGATGTTGCCCTCGGGGTAGCGCACCCGCGGCACGGTGCGGGTCGCCAGGAAGAAGCCCAGGGTCAGCGGGCCGACCCGGCCCAGGAACATGATCACGATGATCACCAGCCGGCCGAATTCCGACAGCTCTGAGGTATAGCCACGCGACAGGCCGACGGTGCCGAAGGCGCTGGCCACCTCGAAGCTGATGTCGAGGAAATGGCCGTCGTGGGTCGCAGCCAGCAGGAAGACCCCGGCGAAGACCAGGATCACGCTGATCGCCGTCAGGGCCATGACCTTCAGCACCTGCTCAAGCCCGATGCTGCGGCCGAAGGCATGCAGCTGCTGCTGGCGCCGGAAGAAGGCCACGGTGGCGAAGATCATCACCACGAAGGTCGTCACCTTGATCCCCCCCGCGGTCGAGGCCGGCCCCCCGCCGATCAGCATCAGCGAGATGAACATCAGCGAGGTGCTGTCGTGCATCGCCCCGATGTCTGTGGTGTTGAAGCCCGCGGTCCGTGTCGTCACCCCCTGGAACCAGCTGACCGTCAGCCGGGCGAGCACGCTGTCGAACTGCGCCAGGGTGCCGGGGTTGTGCCACTCCAGCAGGGCGAACATGCCGACCGACCAGGGGATCAGCACCGCGGTGCCGGTCAGCATGATCTTGGTGTGCAGCGACCAGGCGCGCCAGGACGGCTTGGTGAAGATGTCGTGCAGGACGACGTAGCCGATGCCACCGACGATGAAGAGCGCCGGGATCACCAGGTTGACCACCGGATCCGTCGCCAGCGAGACCAGCCCGTCCGGGAAGGTCGAAAAGCCCGCGTTGTTGAAGGCCGAGATGGAATGGAAGAGCGCCTCCCACGAGCCGCGCCAGAAGCCGAAGCGGGGGATGAAGGTCAGCCCCAGCAAGAGCGCCCCGGTCAGCTCGCAGAAGAAGACGACCTTGAGGATGGTGACCACCAGCCGTGACAGCTGGTTGACCGAATTCTGGTTCAGGTCGTCGCGCAGGTAGATCTGTCCGGTGATCCCCACGGGCAGACCGAGGGCGCCGAGGATCAGCACCGCGAAGGTCATCAGGCCCAGCCCGCCCATCTGGATCAGGAAGGCCAGCACCGCCTGTCCGAAGAAGGTCAGGTCGGCGCCGGTGTCCAGCACCACCAGCCCGGTCACCGTCACCGCCGAGGTCGAGGTGAAAAGCGCATCCGACCAGCTGATCGGCACCCGGTGCGAGATCGGCAGCAGCAGCAGCAGCGCCCCGGCAAGGATCAGCACCGCATAAAGCGCCGCCAGCACCAGCGGCGGCGGCATCCCGGCAAGCTCCCGGGACAGGCGTTGACGCGTCGGCATCTTCCGGCCCTTCCGTGTCAGAGGGTATCGCCGAAGCGGCGCAGCTCGGGCCGCTTGCCCAGAAGGATCAGCTTGTCACCGGCCTCGAGCCCCATGCCGTCCGCCTCGCAGGAGCGGAACTCGGTGCCGCGCATCACCCCGAGCGGGCGCAGGTCGTAGGTCGAGCCGAAGCCGAGCGAGGCCACCTCGCGCCCCGCCAGCCCCTCGGGGACGACGATGTTCACGACGCTGTAGCCGTTGCCCAGGCTGACGTAATCCTGGACCACGGGATTGTTGAGCATCTGGGCGATATGGCGGCCCATCTCCTGCTCGGGCAGGATCACCCTGTCGGCGCCCCAGCTTGGACAGGATCCGGTGATGGGTCTTGTTGTTCGCCTTCACCCAGATCGCCCCGATGCCCAGCATCCTGAGGTTCATCGTGGTCAGGATGCTGGCCTGGATGTCGCGGCCGATGGCGATCAGCGCGACATCGTACTTGTCGATGCCCGCATCGCGCAGGGCGGCCTCGTCGGTGGTGTCGAGGATGACGGCGGAACTCAGCGCGTCCGAGACCTGGGCGACCTTGCGCTCGTCCAGATCGACCCCGATCACCTGGTTGCCGAAACGTGCCAGCTCGGTGGCGACGGCGCTTCCGAAAGCGCCCAGACCGATGACGGCAAAGGTCCGGTTCTTCTTGGCCATGGCGTGAAAACTCCCGCAAAGAGTCGCGAAGCTCTGCCTCCGGCTGGTCAATGTCAAGATACCGGCATCGGCGCGTGAGCGCCCCGGCGCCATGCAGCCGGTGCAACGCCCGAAGCGATGCGCGCCTTGAAGCGGCCAGCCGATCCCCCGATCAGGTCGCCCCTGCCCCCTCCCCCGACCATTCGGTCTATGCCCAGATAGCCCGAAATGACAATGCCGCCGCTTTTGCAGCCCAAAGGCATGACAATCGTCACGGCAATGCCCGCTGAAAAGCAATCCTTAATTCCGACGGACATCACCGCAGCTGCCAATGAGCGCCCGCCGAAAGTAAATTGGTCCGGAGGCCTCGCCTCGAAATGAAAGTCGATCGCGATCCCGCTGTCGATATATCAACGCAACAGGAGCTATTACAATGAAGACATTCCTTACTCTGGCCGCAATCGCCACGCTTTCCGCCGGGGCCGCCTCGGCCCAGGTCGTTCTCGGAACCGGCTCCTGGTCGGGATCCGAAAGCGGCGCCGTCGCCTCGGGCAGCTCCGGCGCGGGCACCTTCGGCGGCGTTGCCGGCGCCAGCAACACCACCTCGATGAACCTGGCAAGCGCAGGTGCTGCAACGGGTTACACGACCCTCGGCCTGTCCGGCTCGACCAGCTCGACCGGTGCTGTCGGGGTGATCAACAACACCTCGACCAGCGGCTCCTTCGGCTTTGGCGCCGCCGGCGCTTCCGGGGGCTACAGCGCCGGCAACGGCAGCACCAGCGGTGCCTTCGGCGGCATTGGCATCATGTTCTGACGCGTGGTGCCAAAACCTGGCCGAACCCACCGGCCAGGTGGGCCGGAGCAGCTATCCGAACGTACTGCTCCGGCTTCAACAATCACCTCTGCGTTCGGGGAGGAGAAACAATGAAAACTGTCACAAAAGGGAAGTCCCTCAATGTCCTGATGAAGACCGCTGCAATTCTTTCCACGGTCATTCTCGCGACATCCGCATTCGGCCAGACCGCCACCAGCACTTCCAACTCCGGTTCGTCCAGCTCGGCCCAGGTGAACAGCCAGGCCATGGCGGCGGCCTCGGGCGGATATTCCAATGCCCAGATCTACCTGGATCAGAGAACCCCCAGCGAGATCACCACCCATCACGGCTACAGCGGCTCTTACACGGTGCGCTCGGCGCCGGCGGTACAGCCGCCCTCGATGGGATCCGGGCATCCCTGTTCGCTGTCCAGCAGCGTCGGGATCTCGCTGATCGGCGGCGGCGCCGGCGGTGGCAACTCGCGCGTCGACGAGGCCTGCCTGCTGGCACAGATGGGCCAGGGTAGCGCCGCCCTGATCATGATCGCGCGGCGCGACTCCGAGGCCTGCCTGGCACTGCGCCAGGTCGGCACGATCCCCGCCAACAGCGCCTGTTCCGCCTCCGAGCGGCGCCAGGCCAGCCAGGCTGCGCAGCGGGCTGCCTTCGCGGCGAGCGCACCGTCGCGGACTGTCCCTGCCCGCGCCGCCCCTGCGCAGACCGCGCGGTCGATATCGAGCTACGTGAACTGCTCCCGGCGAGAGGACGGCGCCATCCTTGCACGCAAGCAGCGAGGCGCCCCCTACAACGACGCGCAGGTAGCCAGCTATTGCCGCGCGCAGATGCAGTGATCCCGCCCCCCGCGTCGCTGCATCGCTCCTGCCCCGGCGGTCCCGGCCGGGGCAGGAGACCCGAGAACGGCCGCCTCGTGCGGCCGTTCTTGCTGCTTCGGCACAGAAAGGGAGCGACAGGCGGGGGACCGGTTGGCGGAAGGATCAGAGCCCGGGCATGAGCGCCCCGCTGCGCCCCGGGCAGAAGGCCGAGGCCGGCAGCGTCCGGGCGTAGTGGTCCCGCAGCGCCGTGGCGAGACCGCGGAAGTAGCCCGAGAAGGTGGGCACCGCCATCAGGTGACGCGGAATGGCCAGCACCATGGTCTGGGCGTTCAGGCCCGTATCGTAGAAGGCGACATGGTCGCGGATGCGTTCGGGCAGGTTGCACTTCAGGGTCATCGACACGTGACAGGTCGCCAGCCCCGCCGCCACGATCTCGACCGCGCCCACGTGCAGGTCGCTCATGTAGAAGGGGGCGGCGGCGGGCAGGACGCTCTGATACCAGGTGTCGCTGGTGGTGCTCCATTCATGGGGGGCATGGACGACAACTCGTCGGCGCAGGGGCTGGGGCAGCTCCGCCCCGCCGGAGGCGCGGTAGAGGATCTCGCGCACCATGTCGGGATCGACACTGCGCGGCACCGCCCAGAAGATCCGGTCCTCGTAGATCTTCTCGCTGACCAGGGAGGAGGTCTGCCGCAGCACCTCGGTCATCGCCAGCAGACCGACGCGGGCCTTGCGGATGGCGATATACTCCAGCAGCGCCGCACTTGAGGGGGCCAGGCTGACCGTGAACTCCGAGAAGGCCGGATCGGCTTCGGCCAGTGCCGCGGCAAGGCCGAGGACACGGCCGGCATGTGAGGGGATGGTGGCGAAACTCATCTTGTAGCGCTGCTGGCCGAACAACTCGCTGTGGCGGTTGTGCCCCTCGTCCAGCTCGTCGAGCACGCAATGGGCGGTGCGCGCCCAGAGCTCTCCCGCGGCGGTCAGCGCGCCCGGGCGGCCATGGCTGCGGTTGACCAGCTCGGTCCCGAGAGCGCCTTCGAGCTTGGCCAGCTGCGCCGAGATCGTCGGCTGGCTGAGCCCCAGAAGCTTGGCCGCCCGCCGGATCGAGCCGGCGCTGGCGATACCGTTCAGCACTTCGAGTTGACGTATGGTGATGGGCATCGAACGGGTCATCAGACAGCTCCAGACCGTAAACAGAGTCATGGAACCCGTGCTTCTACCCACTCAAGCCGGTGTTCACTCCAAGGGAGTCCCTGGGGAAAGTAGAGCCGAATTCCGGCCACTATGCCAGTCCCAGTTTGATGCAATCCTGATGAGAGGCCGTGTCAGAGCGGGTCGCCCCCGCGCCGTCTCTGGCAGCGGTCCCTGCCCGGCCGCGCCGCGCAGGGACCGCCCGTCAGCCCCCTCGGGGTCTGTCGCCTCAGCCCTCCGGGCCGGTGCCGGTGATATCCTCGGTTGCCCGGCTGTCGCGCAGGAAGTGGATGGCTGCCTCGGTCCGGTTCGACACGCCGAGCTTTCCCATGATGCGATGGATATGCAGCTTGACCGTATGCGCCGAGACCGAGAGTTCCCGCGCGATCACCTTGTTCGGCCTGCCATCGGCAAGAAGGCGCAGGACCTGCCGTTCGCGCGGGGTCAGGGTTTCGCTGGCCCCGGCGCCCGGGCATCCCTGCCCTGAACCGGAGCGGAGCGCGGCCCCGCGCCCCTGCCCGGGGCCCTGGGGCGCGGGAAAGGCGGTGCCGATGGCCGAGACCGGCAAGTACTGCTCGCCGCATTCGATCAGCCGCAACAGGCGGATCCAGGCGGTCAGGTTCAGGTTCATCGGCAGTACGCTGATCCCGTAGGAGGTCAGCGGATCGCGCCAGTGCTCCAGCAGCGCCGCCGCGCCGTCGTGGCGTCGCACCGCGATGGCAAGTCGCGTGGCGGCGAGGTCATCGCCCCGGGTCTCGAGGAAGTGCAGCAAGTCGATGGTCTGCCGCTCGTCCACGACCAGAAGCCGCGTCGGCGGAACCCTCGCAGGCCGGTGTCCCAGGGCCACCTGGCCCCAGGTAGTCACATCGGGGTAGCGGGCAGCGCGGACCGACGTGAATTCCCTGTCTATGGTTCTCAATACAATGTCCGAGAAAAGAGTACCTGATCCCACGAATGTAAAAGTGCTCTGTCCGGAAAGATCCTCTGCCTGGTCCCTTGTCCCTTGACCAAGCCCTGTTCCCCCCTGATCGTGCATGGGTGTCTCCTTTTCTGTCTGTCGTGGATAACTGTCCTTTCCCCCTGCACTTTTCGCAGTCCGTCTGTCCCGGTACGTGCGATCCGACCCTAGCAGAAAATTCCCCGGCGTATGTCTATTCGCCCGAACGGGTTTTCCTATCACCCTGCGCGCGCCGTCCCGGATCTGGTCCACAGCGGGCCGCGCGGAAGTGGACACGAGACACCCCGCCGTGGCAAAATCCTGCCTCGGGCATGGCGGTCGATTGCCACGCAATTGGCGCAGCACGCCAGAAAATCATGCACTTCCGGCGGCAGTTCTGAGAACCTGCGACCGTCGCGGGAGGATCGCGAGACACTTTGAAGACGACAATATCATGGGAGGACAGAATGCTTGACGGACTTCTTCGCGGGCCCAAGGGCCTGATCGGAACGGCGGCGCTGGTGGCGCTCGGCCTCGGCACGCCGGCACTGGCGCAAAGCCAGCTGTCGATCGCGACCGGCGGCACGGGCGGCGTCTACTACCCGCTCGGCGGCGGCTTGGCCGAAATCATCAACACCCATATCGACGGCTACTCGGCCACTGCCGAAGTCACCGGCGCCTCGGTCGAGAACATGGGCCTGATCGCCACCGGCGATGCGGACCTCGCCATCGCCCTGGCCGATACCGTCGCCCAGGCCTACAGCGGCACCGGCCGCTTTGAGGGCCAGCAGCTGTCGATGGTGCGCGGCCTGGCCTCGCTCTATTCCAACATGGTGCACATCGTCACCCTGGAAGGCAGCGGCATCTCGACCCTGGAAGACCTGCGCGGCAAGCGCGTGTCGGTCGGCGCGCCCGGCTCGGGCACCGAGGTCAACACCGCCGCCATCCTGGACGCCAACGGCATCAGCTACGACGACATCGAAGAGCAGCGCCTGAACTTCAACGAGACCGCCGACGCGCTGGCCAACGGTGATATCGACGTGGGCTTCTGGTCGGTCGGCGCGCCGACCTCCTCGGTGCTGAACCTGGCCACCACCCAGAACATCTCGTTCATCACCCTGACGCCCGAGCAGCTCGAAGCCGCCAAGGCCGCCGACGCGACCTTCGCCGTCAGCACCCTGGCCGGTGGCACCTACACCGGCGTCGACGAGGACATGGACGTGCTGGGCATTCCCAACGTGCTGGCCGTCTCCTCCGAGATGTCCGACGACCTGGCCTATGCGATCACCAGCGCCATGTTCGAGAACATTGCCGAGCTGCAGGCGGTGCATCCGGCGGCGAACCAGACCACGGTCGAGTTCACCCTCGGCGCGACCCCGGTGCCGCTGCACCCCGGCGCGATCCGCTACTTCGAGGAAATCGGGGCCGAGGTCCCGGATCGCCTGCGCCCGTGATGCGCGGCATCAGCGGAGGGCTTCTGGCCCTCCTCCTGTCCCTGCCCGGCATCGTCCGGGCAGAGATCCTTCTGGCGACCCGCGAAAGCGGCGAGGAGATCGCGCGTTTCGAGGTTCCCGAGGGCGGACGCTGGTGCGTGCTCTGGCATCACTCGGTCAAGGGCTTCGAGGTCTCCGACTGCTACCAGAACCGCAACGGGCACATGGTGCTGGTCTGGTCGCACCTGCCGGATTTCGCAGCCGGGCTCGACCACATTCCCGGACGCGGACGCCAGGTCACCGATGGACAGGGTGGCTACTTCATACTGGATATCGACGAACCCGTGCCGGGCGACGCCTATGTGCTGCGACCGGGGGCCGGCCGGTCGATCACCGGATCAGGATGGGTGACAGGGAGGTATCCCTGTCGGCGGTCGCCACGCACGAGCGGGTTCGGATCGCCCTGAGGGGGACAGAGGACAAATGACGACGGACAACGAAACCACAACTGGCCCTAACTTGGCCCGGCAACCGGCCCGATGCCGCAGCCGCGCTTCGTGCTGGGCGCGATCACGGTGATCGGCATCGCCCTGTCGCTGTTCCAGCTCTGGTCGGCGGGGGTGCAGCCCCTGGGCCTGTTCTTCCAGCGCCCGATCCACCTGGGGTTCATCCTGGTGCTGTGCTTCCTGATCTACCCGGCCTTCGGGCGGGACCGCACGCGCGGCGCGCTCGGCTGGCTCATCGACGGCGCGCTGATCCTGTGCAGCATCGCGGTCGGGGCCTGGGTGCCGATGAACATCGACACCATCGCCAACCAGATCTTCCCGCGCCAGATCGACGTCTGGATGGGCGTGCTCACCGTTCTCGTGGTGCTCGAGGGCGCCCGCCGGTCCGTCGGCCTGGGCATGACCGTGATCGGCGTGGTCTTCGTCATCTATGCCTTCGCCGGCAACCGCGGAGAGCTGCCCTTCCTCGCCGACTGGATGCCCGGCATCCTCAACCACCGCGGCTACTCGCTGGACCGCCTCGCCAGCCAGATGACCCTGGGGGCCGAGGGCATCTACGGCATCCCGCTGGGGGTGCTGCCACCTTCGTCTTCATCTTCGTGCTCTTCGGCGCCTTCCTCGAGGTGACCGGCGCGGGCAAGTTCTTCATCGACCTCGCCTAGTGCCGCCACCGGGCGGCAGCGCGGCGGCCCGGCG
>NZ_AFPM01000156.1 GCF_000220565.1 Oceanicola sp. S124
GTCTGAAGGGCCACCCCCGTGCGGGGTGCCGTTAAGGGAATGGCTATCGGCAATGTCTTAATGTTCCCTCTAGCGCGACCGCATCGGCGCGGAAAAGGGGGCGCATGACCGGTATTCTCTTCATCGACGATCACGCGCTCCTGCGTGACACGCTTTCTGCCTGGTTGCGCGCGCGCGGCCTGACGGTCACCTGCTGCGACAGCCTGGAGGATGCGCTGAGCCGGGCGGTGCCTGACCTGATCATACTGGACCTGCGCCTCAAAGGCCTGCAACCGCGTCGGGATATCGCGCGGCTGCAAGCGGCTTTCGGCAAGGTGCCGGTGCTGATCACCGCGGGGGCGCATGACGCGTCGCAGGCCGCCGATCTGTGCGCGGCCGGCGCGGCGGCCGTCCTCGGCAAGTCTCTGGCGCCGCAGGTGGTTTTGGACCGGATCGGAGAGTTTCTGGGGCGCGAGCCCCGACCACGGCTCAGCCCGCGCGAGGTCGACGTGCTGACCGCCCTTGCCGCCGGCCTGTCCAACAAGGAAATCGCCCGCGATCTGGGCCTGCAGGAAGTCACCGTGAAGCTGCACATGCAGCGTCTGAGCCGCAAGCTGGGGGCCCGCAACCGGACCCAGGCGGCGCTGATCGGTCGTGACATGGGGCTGCTCTGAGCCGGCAGGAGCCCGGCCGTGGCGCCGATTGCCTGCAATTCTCTGTAATTCTTCAGCCCGGACCGCCGATTGAGGGGCAGACTTAAAGCAAAATTCATCGCTCGGCGGTCATACCGACCCGGACTGTCGCCGGCACTTGCGCGACGTCATTCGTGGAAACGGATCTACAAGGGTCGTGCAGGGGAAACACATGGGTCTTTCGAAAATTCGCATCGCTCTGCGTCTGCCCGCAGCGTTCTTCCTGATTGTCGCGCTTTCGCTCGGCCTCATGGGATACCTGACATATTCTTCGGCAAAACAGACACTTATCGAAAGTGGCGAACACGAGGTGAGGCAGATCGCCGAGGCCCGCGCAGAGGCTCTGACACGCTGGTCGGAAGAGGTCGCCACGGATCTGGTCATCCAGTCCCACAACCCTCTGGTCTCGAACGCGACGCGCAGCTTCGCGGCGGCCTGGCAGACCCTGGGCCCCGATGCCGCAGAGCGCTTGCGCAGCCTCTACGTGACGGGGCAGGGGGCAGGGCTTGAGGATCCGGGTGACGGTTCCGTCTACTCGCGCCTCCACGCGCGGTTTCACAGCCATTTCGCCGGTGTGGCCCGACGGGGCACCTACCAAGATGTGCTGCTGTTCAATCCGGCGGGTGAGGTTGTCTATTCCCTGTCCAAGGCACGTGACTTCGCCAGCCGTGCGGGCGACCAGGGCGATATTCCTCTCTTCGCGACGGCTCTCAGGGTGCTGTCGGGCGAAAGCGCTCAGGACATCGCCTTCGTGGATTTCACCGATTATGCGCCGGCTGGCGAAGGTTCCGCTTTCGTGGTCGCGCCGATCCGCCAGGCCGGGGACGTGATGCTGGGCGCCATCGCGTTCCGTCTGACCACCGAGACGATTTCGGCCAATCTGGGGAGGGTCGGAGGACTTGGAGACAGTGGCAGGGACTTTGCGATCGGCCTCGACGGCAAGGCCCGCACCCACGCAGAGGGATGGTCCGAGACGACCATCGAGGCAGGCTCGCCGCTGGAAAGCGCCCTGAATGGGGAAAGCGGCGTGACCCATGCGCAATTGACCCAGGGTGCGGCGCTCCCCATGGCGACCGGCTTTGCTCCCGCCGACATCTTTGGTCAAAGGTGGATCTTCCTGGTCCAGATCGCCGAGGCAGAGATGCTCAAGGCCGTGTCCGGTTTTCTGGGGTCAACCCTGACCTACGGCAGCATCATTCTCGCACTCGCGGCGGTCATCGGTACGCTGATTGCGCGCAGCGTCACGCGCCCGCTGCGCGATCTTTCGGGCAGCATCTCCGAGGTCAGCCGCGAGGACTACGAGACGCCGGTACCTCATGTCACCCGTGGAGACGAGCTTGGTTCGATTTCGCGGTCGCTTGAAGAACTGCGGGGCAAGTTGCTTCAGTCTCAGGCCATGCAACGCGACATGGCCTTCCAGAGCGCGGCGCTGGATGCAACCTCTGCGGCGTTGATGATCACCGATGATGACTTCAACATCACATACATGAACGACGCGGTGCGCGAGATGATGCGCGGTCAGGTCGACGAGTTCCGCAAGATCATGGCAGATTTCGATCCGGACAAACTGATTGGCGTGAACATGGACATCTTTCATGCCAAGCCCGAACAGATCCGCGCACTGATCAACCATCCTGACCGGCTGCCGTTCCGCACCGATATTCGTGTTGGCGACGCCCATGTGCAGATCGAACTGAGTGCAGTCTGGGACAGTGACCGCAACTTCTGCGGATTGGTCGTCGAATGGGTGGATGTAACCGAGGTGCGCCGACGGACCGCGGTCTTGAACGCCATCGACAGCGGTCAGATCTTCGCCGAATGCGATGTCGAAGGGAAGTTCCTGCGCCTCAACGACAATTTCCTGAAGCTCGCAGGGGCCTCTGCAGACAGCCTGGTGGGACGAGCCTTCACCGAGCAGATCCGGCTCGAGGGGGACGACGACCAGGGCCGGCTTGAGGAACGTGTCATGGCTGGCGAAACGATTAAGGGACGGTTCATCCTGTCGCGTCCAGGCAAGGAGGACGCGCTTGTCGAAGGCGGTCTCTATCCGATCCTGGACCGTCGAGGGGATGCGTCGGGAATGACCCTGATCGGGTCGGATGTCACTGCGGCCCAGAGCCAGCTTCGCGAGGCAGAGGCGCGGCAGCAGGCCATGCAGGCAGCCCAGCAGAGCGTTGTCGAGGCACTGCGTATCGGCATGCGGGATATCTCGAGCGGCGATCTGACCTCGCGTCTGAACACCCCCTTTGCCCCCGAGTACGAACAATTGCGCACTGATTTCAACGATGCCCTCGAAAACCTGACGCAAGCCATGGCGAATATCGCGCGCCAAACCCAGGCGATGCACAGCGAGACGGCGGAGATCGTGAAAGCGGCTGACGAAATGTCCGTACGTACCGAACGTCAGGCCTTGACGTTGCAGGACACCGCGTCGAGCCTCGATGAACTGACGACGAATATAGGGCAGACTGCCGATGGCGCTGCCCGAGCCAACCAGGTGGTGACCGAGGCGCGCGCGCGCGCTGAGGAAAGCGGCTCGATTGTCGATGAGGCCGAAACGGCCATGGCGGAAATCTCCGCCTCATCAAAGGAAATCGTCAAGGTCATCTCCGTGATCGACGATATCTCGTTCCAGACCAATCTCCTGGCTCTCAACGCAGGCGTCGAGGCTGCACGGGCAGGGGAGGCGGGTCGCGGTTTCGCAGTCGTTGCGACCGAGGTGCGCGCGCTTGCGCAACGCTGTGCAAATGCAGCTGCAGAGATCAACCAACTGATAACAGTTTCAGGTCAGCATGTGTCGCGCGGGGTCGAACTTGTGGGCGTGACCGGGGAAACGCTGAAGAAGATCGTCAGCTCGATATCGGAGATCTCGGACTACATCGCCGAGATTGCACAGGCTGGAAAGGAACAGAGCATCGGATTGAACCAGGTGAACTCGGCCGTGAACCAGATCGACCATGTGACGCAACAGAATGCGGCGATGTTCGAGGAAACAACCTCGGCCAGCCACGCGCTCGCGCATCGAGCGAACAGTCTGGCCGAAACCATTGGTCATTTCAGGGTCGGCGATGTGCAGACCGTGTCGGCAGCAGAGCCCAGAAGCATGCCACGTACCAGCAAGGGGCGTGCGGGCGTCGCAGCTCAGCCTGCGACTCAGGGCAATCTGGCCGTCGCGCCCCGTCCGGCGCCGGAGGCCAGTGACTGGGAAGACTTCTGACCTGGCATGTGCCAGCAACTAAACCCGAATGGAGAACAGATGGCGCTGTCGAGCCCGGATGAAAAGACGCGTGTCCTGATCGTGGATGATCAGCCCTCGGTTCAGGGCCTGATCCGCCACGCTCTGAGCTCGGATCCCTCGATTGAGGTGGTCGGCGTGGCGAACGATGCCTACATGGCGCGCGAGTTGATCAAGAAGCTCGACCCCGATGTTCTGACACTCGATGTCGAGATGCCTCGAATGAGCGGTCTGGACTTCCTCGAACGGCTCATGCGACTGCGTCCCATGCCGGTCGTAATGTTCTCATCCGTGACCCAGCAGGGCAGTGAGAATGCGGTGCGTGCCCTCTCGCTTGGGGCGGTTGACGTTCTGCCGAAGCCAGTCAGCGGCATCACACCCGAGGGACTGGAAAAGCTGGTTTCACGGGTCAAGACGGCGAAACGTTTCAAACGCGGCCAGGCCGCCGCCGAACTTCCCGATCGCGAAGCACCGGTCGAAATCGCACGATTGCAGCGCTGGAACGGAAGGATCGCACTGATCGGGGCCTCGACTGGAGGCGTCGCGGCGGTCGAAACCGTCCTGCGACGCATGCCGGTCGATACGCCACCGATAGTCATCTCCCAGCACATGCCCGAGAGTTTCCTTGTTAGTTTTGCCCGCCGCCTGGACGATATCCTGCCGCAGCGGGTCGAACTGGCGATTGACGGAAAGACACTGGAACAAGGCCATATCTATCTCGCACCCGGCGGTGCCCAACACACGGGGATTCGGCGCGCCGGCAGGGGATATCAGACGATTGGGATCGCCGCGCCCAAGCGGAATGGCCACATCCCCTCGGTCGACGAACTCTTCTTGTCGGCGGAAGAATGCGCCGAGGATATCGTTGCGGTCCTGCTGACGGGTATCGGCAAGGATGGCGCAAACGGGATGCAGGCCCTCAAGCGCAAGGGAGCACATTGCATCGGTCAGGACGAGGCGACCAGCGTGGTCTACGGAATGCCGCGCGCCGCCGCCGAACTCGGAATTCTGGACCAGCAATTGCCATTGCCCCAGATTGCCCAGGCCATCTGCGCCTGTTGCGACAGTCGACGAAACTGAGGAGCGGGACATGAGACAGGCAAGAGGCAAGGGCCCGCATATCAATATCACCCAGGGTGAATGGGCGGTGTCGGACGTACGGGGCGGGATGATTACGACCATTCTCGGCAGTTGCGTTGCAACCTGCATCTGGGATCCGGTCAGGGGGGTCGGCGGAATGAACCATATCCTGGTCGCGCGCTCTCATACGGCGCTTGGCGTCAATGACTATGCCGGTGTCAACGCGATGGAGTTGCTGATCAACGGTCTGGTCCGCTTGGGCGCCATTCGCTCGCGCCTGAATGCCAAGGTCTTCGGCGGTGCGAACATGATCAACGGTCTCTCCGATATCGGCCATTCGAATGGCATCTTCGTCGTAGAGTTTCTCGAACGAGAAGGCATCCCATTGATAGGCAAGAGCCTAGGCGGCACCTCGGCGCGGCAGATCAAGTTCATCGTCGACGAAGGACGCGTCATGCAGCGCACCGTGGCAGCCGCGCCGGAGGTTGTCGCGCCACCTCCGAAACCAGAGCGGGAAGAGCGCAACGGCGTAGAATTGTTCTGATCGGTGTAGAGCTACTCTGGCGCCGCAATGAGACTGGCGAGGCCTGTTAGCTGATTTCGTGCGTCGGCAGCGACGGTAGTGCCGTCGCACGGATTAGGTCAGGTTCGACTGGCTCTGGAGGTCGGAGTGTTAAGTAAATATTTACATAATACTAATTATAGAACCTTTGCTAGCTCTTGGTTGTGGCGCACTTTGGCGCCTCGTTTAACCATGAGCTTACGCAATGAAAAACACCCTTCTGAAGACCACCCTCACCATGGCGGGCAAATCCGTGTTGCCCGCTCTGCTGGGCGCGCTCGGCACCCTTGCTGCCGTCGCCTATGCCGAGGGCTACAGCGCGTTCTGCGGTCTCTGACATGCAGGACCGCTCTCCCCTCGAAACGTACGATCAAGCGCTTTGGCGGCTGGTCCAGTACGTCGTCAGCGAGCGTTACTCCCGTCCGGAATTGACGCTCGCCATTCAACTTGTGGCCGATATCTACTGGGTATCCGAGGCCAAGGTTGTCTCTGACATGAACAAGCGCTCTTCCGGTCTTGGGGTTCATTACTCCAAAGCCGAGAAGCGCCCGCGCCAGCGTGTGCAAGCATGAGCTTGCTCGCGTCCACTGCTCTCAAGTTCGGTGGTTCGCTGCTCGGTGGTCTGTTTGGCCGCAAGAGCAGCAAGCCGCAGTATGTCGTGCCTGATTATGGAAAGATCAGGTCCGAGGCTGAGGCGGCTGGCTTCAACCCTCTCACGGCTCTGACCTCTGCTCCCGGCGCTGTTGCGTCCGGTGGTCAGAACTACATGGGATCGGCAATTGCCGATGCCGCGCTGCACTTGGCTGACGGCTTCGCTGCGAGCGCCCAAAAGAAAGGAGAAGAACAACGGCTCCGCGAGGAAAACGCCGAGCTTGAAAAGAAGGTGCAAGACCTTACTATCCGTCCCCGAGTTGGCGGTATCTATTCGGGTAACGTCTCCACGCCGTCCCTCTCGGACGTTCTGTGGAGGCCCGGTAAGCCCGCCGGTGCTTCGTGGGAACGCTACTTCCCCGGCAATCGCAATGGAGGTTCGGATGGTTCGGTTTCTGGTGGAGGTTCTCAAGGCCAGCCTGATAATTCCGGTAACGGTGGCGGTGGCTCTGGCGCTGCTGCTGGCTCTGGTGAACCTGCTGACGTAAGGCCGCTTTCCGAAAGGCTTCCGGTCGATCCTCGGCGTGAAGTCGATAACGCCCCTGTCAATACGACCTCGGGGTTTATGGTGGTGGATAATCCCCACCTAGATTTCCCCATTTACGTGCCAACGGCTGATGGTGATGAGCCGTTGCAGTGGTACGATTACCCGAGCCTTGCGGCTCCGGTTGCTGGTTCCTACGCGTATCACAAGTACAACCAGTTTGCCGAACGCCATTCGGTTCAGCTTGGTCCCAAGCGGTCTACGAATGACATGACGTTCGGCGATCAGGGGTATCCACGCGGCTATGCGCGGCCCCCCGGTTCTCGCGGGGATCGGCGCGCGTCGGGCGGTGACACCCCGCCCCCTCGCCAGAAGCGCCAGCACCTCCCCTACATCAACTATCCGATGTATCCGCCCACACCATTTGTGGGGGCGCGCTGATGAAGCGTCGGCTCTGCAAGGGCTGCGCTCGCCGTAAGGCTGCGCTGTCCAAGTCCATCAAGACCCTTTCCCGAAAAATCAAATCCGTGAGGAAGAAATGAGCTATCAGAACGCTCGCAATGTGCGCCGCGAAGCGCGCACGCTCGTTGGCCGGTTCCGTGGTGGCAAGCTCGCCCCCGTCATGGCCGTGCCTGTCCGTGGCAACGAAGGTGGTTTCCTGTCTCAACAGGTCACCTATGAACTGGACCCCATCGCGGGCCGCATGATCACGCCGATCACCGGCGAATTGATCTCTGTCTTCGTCCCGGTTCAGGCCATCGACGCCATCAAGGACCCCGAAGCCGCCTATGCCGGTATGACCGAAGTCATTCGCGAAAAGCTGCTCTCCGGCAATCCGCTCTTCGGCCTCGAAAACGAGGGCGAAATCTCCAAGCGGTGCGGCGTCAACCCGCGCTCTATCGGCGGCGTGAAGAAGGTCAACGAAATGGTCCGTCTGGGCCACAACGCCGCCGTCAACTTCCTGCGCCAGCGGAAGTATGTCAAAGCCTCCACGCTGCTGCACAGCAACACCGCGCTGACCCCGTGCCTGATCGGGCAAACCGTTCTGGATCGCCTCAACGGCGTTCTTGATCCCGAAGACCGCGTTAACGGCAAGGTGTCGCTCTCCGGCGAAATTCCCGTCAAGGGCGTCGGTCTCGCTACCGATGTGTCGCCGAATGGCACTGCCCATTCCACCTGGTCCCTTGAAACCGGGGACACCGCCGGAAGCGCTGTCCAGCGTGTCGGCTGGAATAGCGATGACGGTAGTCACGGAACGGGCGAAGTATCGTTCTTCATCGCCCAAGACCCTGCCAAGCCCGGCTCTCCCAAGATATGGGCCGACCTCGGCGGCGCGGCTGATATCAGCCTCACGGACTTCTACAACGCCGAGACGCAAGACCGTCTTACCCGCGCAATGCGCAAGATCGTGGATGAAAACGCCGAGTACGGCGAGGAAATGGCCCTTCGCTGGGCGCATGGCCTTTCTGTCGATACGGGCAAAATCCCGTTCGTGATCTCCGAACAGCGTAAGGTGTTCGGGCGCTCCATCGTCGGCGCGACGGACAAGACCGGCGTGAATGAAGACGTCATGCGCTCCGACATGATGCTGCAGATCAGTTTCAACGTCCCCATCCCGCGCACGGAACTTGGTGGTATCATCATCACGTTCGCGTCGATCAAGCCCGACGAAACCCTTTCGTCGCAGCCTCACCCCTACCTTTCCGACAACTGGGGCTTGGACAACTTCGTCGCCGACGAGTTGGCTCTGGATCCCGTTCCGGTCACCGTCCGGGAACTCTTCAGCGACTGTGACGCCGGTGATGAAAGCACGGTCGCCCTCTATGTCGGTCACAACGGCCTGAAACGCACTTATGTCCACTACGGCCTCGGGCGGCAACTCGATCCCGAGACGGTCGCCAACAAGACGGCCGTCTGGCAGCTCGAGGTGCCCATGTCGGTTACGCCGGAAAGCATCCTCTATCCGGACGACCTCGAGCATTACCCCTTCGCCGACCAGCTCGCCGAAGTCTGCACCTATATCGCAAGCTCGACCGTCGTCATGCAGACCCCGACTATCTTCGGCCCGACCCCGGTCGAAGAACTGGCAATTCTCGAAGATGAAAACGTTTTCGGAGACAATGAAGAATGAACGAAATCGGTCTGAATACCCGCCTCGTGTCCGCCTCTGGCGGTTCCCTCGATATCGTCTCGGCGGACGGCGAAATCCTCGCGTCCATCGACGTGCCACCCGGCTCTGTCTCCGCCATGGAGTTTCAGCCCCTCCTTCCGGAGGGCTGTCACTTCGAGGTGTCGGACGGCCTCGTCGCGCTCAACCCGCGCCACCGGATCGGCGTTCAGCGGCATCCGCTGCACCGCGAGACCGGCGCAAACCCTGACTTCCAGCCTACCACCGCATCGCGCTTCGAGCGGGAAACCCGGATGTTGATCGCCCGTCTTCAGGCTCGCACCGAGCGCGTCGAAGCGCGCGAGCGCCAGCTTGCCAAGGTCGAGCGCATCCCCAAGGCCAAGCAGCCGCATCCCGTGATCGAGGACGACACCCCTGCCCCCGAGCCGACCGCAGAGCCGGAAGGCGATGGCGTCGAGTAGGCGCTACGTCAAGCGTACCTGGCGCGTCCCGAAAGATCGGGGCGCGTTGGAATACTTCGCCACGCTCGTTCTCAAGGCCCTCCGCAAGCACGGATGGCCTGCAAAGCTTGAACTCGACTATCCGACTAACGGGTTTGTCATTGTTCCTGTCGATGGGGGCGACACGCTGCCCCCCGACTTCGAAGAGGCCTTTGCCATCGCCGTTCGCATCGTCGCGCGCATGTACCGCGTCGAAGTCGAGCACTACCGCAATTGGGCCGGGTTCCTTCGCGAATACCGCGTAGCCCCCGGCGGTCACTTTAGAGAAGTGAAATAACAACATGATCTATCAAGGAAAGGCGCGCTACCCGGTTCGGGAGGCGGTTCTACACTGCTGCGCCATCAACACTGGTCAGTTCGACCACATGACCCCGTTTCAGGTCTTCACGACCGTCAACCGTTGGCACACGGAACGGGGCTTCTCGAACGGCTTCGGCTATCACGCCCTCTGCATGCCGGACGGCACGTAGTTCCCCGGTCGCCCTGTTGACATGATCGGGGCGCACTGCATCGAGCGCAACCGCGGGACTCTCGGCGTCCTTCTGATCGAAAGCCGCAAGATCGACCGCATGGGCACCTTTGATGACTATTTCACCGAGGCGCAGCGCCTCAGCCTCAAGGCTGAACTGGCGCGCGTTCCCGGCCTTGAAAAGGTATCCGGTCACAATGACTACGCGCCGAAGCTATGTCCCGGCTTCAAAGTCCAGTCCTCTGACTGGCTTGCGGCGTAGTCCTCAGCCCCGGCCCCCTAACGAAGTGGGGGCCGGGGCGTTGCATCCCCCTTGTTCCAGTATGCACTTAAAGGAACTCAACTCATGTGCACCCGACCAATCGAGCAGGACGGAATGACCTTTGCGTGTCGCACCTGCGACGACTGCATTGCCACGCGTCGGCACAACTGGATTGCCCGCGCGATGGCTGAAAAGACTCAATGGCCGCACACGCTCTGTGTGGCCCTTACCTACTCCGACGAAACCCAGCACAACCGCGATGCGGCGCAGATGTTCTGCTATGCTGACGTCCGGGCCTTCATGGCCCGTCTGCGCTCCGCTGCTAAGCGCTATGCCAAAAAGAAGCGGCTCAACGTGGAACCCGTAATCCGCTTCCTCTGTGCTGGTGAACAGGGCGACCGAAACGGGCGCTGCCACTGGCATCTTATCCTCTATTCGAATGTCCCGCTCTGGGATCTCGGTGAAGTGCGTATCCGCCGCACGTTGCTCCAGAAGCTGGCCGACATGCTCACGATCGGCAAGCGCAAGCGCCGCCTGAACTGGTCCCTCTGGGAGCACGGCTATTGCACGTTTCAGGAACCCGACGAGGGCGGCATGGCCTATGTGTTGAGTTACTGTCTCAAAGACCAGTTCACCGGCGAAAAGTCCGAAGGGACGATGCGCGAAGCCAAGTCTGAAAACTTCGCCACTGGTCTATTCCGCATGTCCAAGCGCCCGGCCATTGGAGAACAATGGCTCTTCCAGAAGATGGAACGGCTTCTCGCCGCTCGCGCTGTCATGCCCAAACTAGAGTTTCGGGTGCCGGGAATGTCCGGCTATTGGGTGCCCAATGGCACCTTCCGAAAAAAGGCCCTCTGGGCCCTCGTTGCGCTGAACAAGCGCATTGTATGGACCACAGGCGCACCGGCGCCGCAATGGTCCTCCCTTATCGCCTCCCTTGAGGGAAGCGAAGCCGACCTGGAGGTTCTCCTTGGCAAACCGGAAGAAGAAAACCCCGACATCGCCGCGCAGCTCGCGCGAAGATCAAGAGAGGAAGCGCAGCGCCATCAGGACGCCGAGTTTGTCCGCTCCTGTGGCCGTGAGCTACCCTGTTGGAAGTGTCTCAACGGATACCCGGACGAGACACTCGCCCGGCTTGGCCTCGAACGCTATGAAGATGAAGCGTACGAAATCCGCTACCGCGCTCTCCCGGGCTTCGAAGACCCCGCAAAGCGTCGTAGTCGCCCCGGTGCAGGCCTCCACACGTACTGCCACCTCCGGGGCACAGCCCAAGCCCGCCGAGTCTTCCCGGCGACGGGAGGCTGACCCGGTCCTTGACCGGCCCGAGGATGGCCGCACCTGCAAGGCCCGTCCTTCGGATACCAGATCTAAAGGCGGCGGCTCGCGTCCCTTTGTCCCGTGGTGTGATCGCGAACGCTGATCACCACCTTGCCGCATTCGCTGGGCCTGCTTCCTCTGGGGCAGGCCCTTCGTCCTTCCCTCCTTCCCCAGCCTTTACCCTCTCGACACCCGCGCTTGCGTGGTGTCGTTGCAGACTCGGTGCCGGAGGCACTAAGTCGCCGCTGAGCGCCCCCGGCCTCAGCCGCCACAGCACTCTCAACCTACTCACTCCCTATCAATTCGCGGAACGTCCCAGCCAACGGTGTTGCATCGAGGGCTTCGGGGCGAATTACGCCGATAGGCTATCCCCCACCCCCCCCGGGGGGTGGGGGTCCGGGGGAGGGGGCGAAGCCCCCTTCCCCCGGCCCTCTCCGTAGGCGCTGTCTTCTGGCAGTTAGCACGGTCCTCTCCGTTCGCATTGCGCGCGCTGCCCCAGTCGCCTACGGTCCTTTAACTTCTACTCTTCTCTCAGTCAGTCTGCGGCTCCTGGCGCATGACACGTCAAGGTTGAGTGCCTAAATATTATGCGTACAGGGCAAGCAAAAAAGCTTCCCGGTTTGTTCACACTCTATCTAGTGGCCGACCTTCTGGGGAAAGCGATATCTATTCCCCTTCCCTAAATATTCCGTTTTGAAAGTGCGGATTACTCTTTACTAATTATAGAGCTTTTGTCAGCGCTTGCTCGTTGCGCAAGCACGCGCCGCTTTTTAACCGAGTGTCGATCAAGAACACCCTTCTCAGCACAGCCCTGACCACGCCAGAAAATCCCCCGGATCCATAGGTCAGGACCGGAGCAAATGACGTGCACCCGCCGGGTGTGGTCAGCGATCGGGATGGTGCATTGTTCCATTCCGGGCGAACGACCTCCGCGCCAACGGGCGACGCGGAGATCCATAAGACGGTGCCCTGCCCGGCTTTCAGCCGAGCGCATAGCCGGCGCCGCGCACCGTGCGCAGCGGATCGTCACCGCCATGGGCGCAAAGGGCCTTGCGCAACCGGCCGATATGGACGTCGACGGTGCGGGTGTCGACGTAGATGTCACGGCCCCAGACACGGTCCAGAAGCTGCTCGCGCGACCAGACGCGACCGGGCTTTTCCATGAAGGTCGACAGCAGGCGAAACTCGGTCGGACCCAGCTTCAGCTCCTTGGACTGGCGCGTCACCCGGTGGGTTTCGGCATCCAGGACGATGTCCTCGTATTCCAGCCGTTCGCCCATCGAGGCCGGCCGGGTGCGGCGCAGCTGCGCGCGGACCCGGGCCATCAGCTCGATCACCGAATAGGGTTTGACCACGTAGTCGTCGGCGCCGGTCTCGAGGCCGCGCACGCGGTCGACCTCCTCGGAGCGCGCGGACAGCATGATGATCGGCACGCCGCGCGTCTCCGAGCGCATCTTCAGCTGCCGGCAGACCTCGATGCCCGAGAGGTTCGGCAGCATCCAGTCCAGCACGATGATATCGGGCGCAACCTCGTCGACGAGAAGGATGGCCTCCTCGCCGTTCTCTGCCCGGGATACTCGGAACCCTTCGGCTTCAAGGTTATAGGCCAGAACCTCCCGCTGTGCCGGTTCGTCTTCGACGACAAGAACGGTGGGTTGCTGATCTGCAGCCATGTTACTCTTCTCCACTCAGGGGAGCGGTCGGCGCAACGCTGAGGTCGGTCGAGGTCCGGTCGCCTTTCTGGCGGCTCTCTTCCGGGGCAGCCCCGGTGACGAGATAGACCACCTGTTCAGCGATGGAGGTGACATGGTCGCCCATCCGCTCGGTATTCTTCGCAATGAAATGCAGGTGCATGCAGGCCGTGATGTTGCGCGGATCTTCCATCATGAAGGTCAGGAATTCGCGGAACAGCGCGTTGTACATCTGGTCGACGTCGCGGTCGCGATTGATCACGTCCTGGGCCAGCACTGCGTCGCGCTGGATATAGGCGTCGAGCGCGTCGCGCAGCATGGTCTCGACCTCGCGCGCCATGCGGCGCAGCGCGGTATGGGCGCCCGCAATGGGCTGCATCTGGACCAGCACCGAGGTGCGCTTGGCCATGTTCTTGGCGTAGTCGCCGATCCGCTCGAGGTTGCCGGCGATCTTCAGGATCGACAGCACGATGCGCAGGTCGCCGGCGGCGGGCTGGCGCAGGGCGATGATGCGCGCGGCCTCTTCCTGGATCAGCTCTTCCAGCTCGTCGATGACGCGGTCGCCGGCGCGCACCTTCTCGGCCATCTCCTCGTCGCGGTCTTCCAGCGCCTGCGAGGCGTCCAGAATGGCCTGTTCGACAAGGCCGCCCATCTTCATGATGCGGGCCTGGACGCCTTCGAGGTCGCGGTCGTAGGCACTTGCGATATGTTGGTCAGACATCGGTCTTGGGCTCCTCACCCGTGGTCACTGAGGGAAGACAGGGGGCTGTACCCCCTGCCCCGTCACAGGGATTTGCGGCGTCGGATCAGCCGATCCGGCCGGTGATGTAGCTTTCGGTCCGGCTGTCCACCGGATTGGTGAAGATCTGGCTGGTCTCGCCGTATTCCACCAGGTTGCCGAGGTGGAAGAAGGCAGTCTTCTGGCTGACGCGGGCGGCCTGCTGCATCGAGTGGGTCACGATGACCACCGAGTAGCTGTCGCGCAGCTCGTCGATCAGTTCCTCGACCTGGCCTGTAGCGATCGGGTCAAGCGCCGAGCACGGCTCGTCCATCAGCAGCACTTCCGGTTCCGTCGCGACGGCGCGGGCGATGCAGAGGCGCTGCTGCTGGCCGCCCGAGAGGCCGGTGCCGGGGGCATGCAGACGGTCCTTCACCTCGTCCCAGATGGCGCCGCGGCGCAGGGACTTCTCGACGATCTCGTCGAGGTCGGCCTTGCTCTTGGCCAGGCCGTGGATGCGGGGTCCGTAGGCGATGTTGTCGTAGATCGACTTCGGGAAAGGGTTGGGCTTCTGGAACACCATGCCGACCTTGGCGCGCAGCTGCACCGGATCGACGCGCTTGTCGTAGATGTCTTCTCCGTCCAGCAGGATGTCGCCCTCGACGCGGCAGATGTCGATGGTGTCGTTCATCCGGTTGAGGCAGCGCAGGAAGGTGGATTTGCCGCAGCCCGAGGGGCCGATGAAGGCGGTGACGGTCTTGTCCTGGATCTGGACGTTGACGTCCTTGATCGCATGGGTGTCACCGTAGAAGACCTGAACGTTCTGCGCGGCGATCTTGATGGCTTTGTCGGTCACTTTGGTCTCCAGGGAAGGCGAGTCGTACATGGGTCTGTCCCTATCCTATCAGTTACCAGCGGCGCTCGAAGCGGCGGCGCAGGATGACGGCGATGATGTTCATGGTCATGAGGAAGAGCAGCAGGATGATGATCCCCCCCCAGGCACGTTCGTAATAGGCCGGGTCGGCGCGCTTGGCCCATTCATAGATCTGTGCCGGCATGGCCGAGTTCGGATCGAGGAAGCCCGAGGCGACCCCGT
The DNA here is from genome assembly GCF_000220565.1 of Oceanicola sp. S124. Lineage (GTDB taxonomy): Bacteria > Pseudomonadota > Alphaproteobacteria > Rhodobacterales > Rhodobacteraceae > Pseudooceanicola. The sequence continues at coordinate 14,865 of NZ_AFPM01000156.1, forward strand.
CGGGATAGTTCGAGGCGATGTAGCCCACCATGCCGATCAGCAGCAGCGGTGCGGTTTCGCCCAGGGCCTGGGCCAGGCCGATGATGGTGCCGGTCAGGATGCCGGGCATGGCCAGGGGCAGCACGTGGTGGAACACCGATTGCATCTTCGAGGCACCGACACCCAGGGCCGCATCCCGGATCGACGGCGGCACCGATTTCAGCGAGGCGCGGGTCGAGATGATGATCGTCGGCAGGGTCATCAGCGTCAGCACCAGGCCACCGACCAGCGGCGCCGATTGCGGCAGGTGCATGAACTGGATGAACACCGCAAGACCTAGGATGCCGAAGACGATCGAGGGCACGGCCGCCAGGTTCGAGATGTTCACCTCGATCAGGTCGGTCCAGCGGTTCTTCGGCGCAAATTCCTCGAGGTAGATCGAGGCGGCGACCCCTATGGGCAGCGAGAGCACCAGCACCACGATCATCATGAACAGCGAGCCCAGCATCGAGACACCGATCCCGGCCTGCTCGGGACGGCTCTCCGAGGCGTCGGCGCCGAAGATGAAGGCCCAGTTGAAGGTCCGGGTGACGGCGCCTGCGTCCTTCAGCACGTCGATGATGTCGAGGTGCGCGGCGTCGAGGTTCTTGTCGCGTTCGAGGTCCTCGCGCAGCACGCGGCCCTTCAGGTAGCCATCCACGCGCGACGAGGCCAGCACGCGGAACTCGACCGTCTCGCCGATCTGGGCGGGATGGGTCAGCACGTAGTCGCGCACCTGTGCGGCCGCCGAGGAGGAGATCATCTTGCGCAGGTCGGCGCCCGAATAGTCGCTCTCGATCCCGTTGTCGGCGACCACGCGCAGCAGCGCCTCGTCCAGCAGCGGGTTGTAACCGAAGGTCGAGACCTTGCGGATGTCCTCGAGGTCGCGGTTGCCGTTCTTGTCGAGGGCCTCGGCCTTCAGTTCGATCGGCAGGCTGAGGAAGGTCTGGGTATAGGCCGGCACGCCGTTGCGCACGATGGCGATCAGCAGCAGGACCAGGAAGACCAGGCCGATGCCGACCGCGGCCATGCCGTAGAAGCGGAAGCGGGCTTCGGAGGCGTTGCGGCGCTTGGTGCGGGGGCTCTGTTCCAGCAGCGAGCCCGAGGTGTGCTTGCCCGCGGGGACGCCGGATGCGGTTGCGTCGGTCATTCGTATTGCTCCCGGTATTTGCGCACGATCCACAGCGCGAAGACATTGAGGCCGAGGGTGATGACGAAGAGGGTCATGCCGAGGGCGAAGGCGACCAGAGCTTCGGGCGAGGCGAAGTCGGCGTCGCCGGTCAGCTGGCTGACGATCTTGGCGGTGACGGTGGTCATAGCCTCGAAGGGGTTCATCGACAGGCGGGCCGCGGCCCCTGCCCCCAGCACCACGATCATCGTTTCGCCGATGGCGCGCGAGGCGGCCAGCAGGATGGCGCCCACGATGCCCGGCAGGGCGGCAGGCAGGACGACCTGTTTCACGGTCTCGGACTTGGTGGCGCCAAGACCCAGCGAACCGTCGCGCATCGCCTGGGGCACGGCGTTGATGATGTCATCGGACAGCGAGCTGACGAAGGGGATCAGCATGATGCCCATGACGAGGCCTGCGGTCATCACGGCGCGGCCGCCACCCATCCAGCCCAGGGTGCCGGGGCCGAAGGCCTGGAACAGCAGCGGGCCGACGGTCAGCAGCGCGAAGAGGCCGTAGACGATGGTCGGGATGCCGGCCAGCACCTCGATCAGCGGCTTGGCGAAGCTGCGCACGGCGGGCGAGGCATATTCGCTGAGGTAGACCGCCGCGAAGAGGCCGATCGGCACCGCCACCGCCAGCGCGATGATCGAGATGTAGAGCGTGCCCCAGAGCAGCGGCAGGATGCCCAGCTCGGACCCGCCCCCGAAGGAGGGCGCCCAGGTGGTGCCGAAGAAGAAGTCCAGCGCCGGGTAGAGCCGGAAGAATTCGATGGTGTTGAACAGCAGCGATAGCACGATGCCGAGGGTGGTCAGGATGGCCAGCGAGGCGGCGACGATCAGCAGCCCCTTGATCACCTTCTCGACCGAGTTGCGGGCGCGGAAGTCCTTCCGGGCCCGCGTCAGGCCCAGGCCGAAGCCGGCCAGCGCCACCAGCAGCACGACCACGGTGCGGATCAGGTTGCCGCTTGCGTTCATCTCGCGCCAGGCCTTGGCGGCGGCCAGCATCGGCGCCTGCACGTCGGAGCCGAGCGCGACACCGACCGCGCCGAGACGCTCGCGGATGTCGGTGAATTCGACGCGGATGTCGCTGGCCTCGTCCTCGGTCAGGGCGCCGCGTTCGACGGCCAGGTCGAGGCCATCGGCGATGCGACGGACGTCGGACATCAGCAGGCTCAGCTCGCCTTCGGTTTCATAGCTGGTTTCGGGCACCAGGTGCTCGACCCGGTTCTGGATCACCAGGGGCTGGGCGAAGAGCCAGATCACCAGGACCAGAAGCGAGGGCACGAGGGCCAGCAGCGCGGCATTGGCGCCGTAATAGGATGGGAGGGAATGCAGGTGACGGCTGTCACCGCCCGCGGAGGCCAGGGCGCGGCTGCGGCCCAGCACGTATCCGATGGCGGCAAGCGCCAGGACGATAAGGAAAATCCAGGTTGCCGGCATGGAATACTCGCTGGAAGGATCATTGCGGCGAAAAGGCCCTCGGCCGGAAATGGCCGGGGGCCCGAAGATGGGCGGCCCCGAGGGGAGCCGCCCGGAAGGACCTTACATGGTCTCTTCGTTCTCGATCATCGACTGGGTGCCGGCCAGCTCGGGGTCGGCAACCAGGCCGTAGGCGCTGAGCGGGCCGGAGGGGCCTGCGATCTCGTCGGAGACGAAGAACTGGGCGAACTCCTTCAGGCCGGGGATGACGCCGATGTGGGCCTTCTTGATGTAGAAGTACAGCGGACGCGACACCGGGTAGTCGCCCGAGGCGATGGTCTCGGTCTTGGGTTCAACGCCCGACATGGTCGCCACTTTCAGCTTGTCGGTGTTGTTCTCGTAGAAGGCCAGGCCGAAGACGCCGATGGCGTTCGGGTTGGATTCGATCGAGGCCAGGGTCTCGGTGTAGTCGCCGTCGATGTCGACCGACTTGCCGTCGGTGCGGACTGCGATGCAGGCGTCTTCGGCGTCGTCTTCGGACATGCCCGAGGCAACCATGGCTTCCAGGGCGCCGGTGGCTTCACAGCCAGCCGCCAGGACCTTCTCTTCGAAGACTTCGCGGGTGCCGTGCTTGGTGCCGGGGATGAAGGCCAGGATCTCGGCGTCGGGCAGGTCGGCGTTGAAGTCGGACCACTTGGTGAAGGTGTTGTCGACCAGCGCGCCGTCGACGACCACTTTCGGGGCCAGGGCGTTGTAGAGATCGGCGGGCTCGAAGGCGGTGAAGGCCGGGCCGTCGATCTGGCTGGCGAAGACGATGCCGTCATAGCCGATGCGGACCTGGATGATGTCGGTCACGCCGTTGGCGGCGCAGGTTTCGACTTCCGAGGTCTTGATGGCGCGCGAGGCGTTCGCGATGTCGATGGTGTTCTCGCCGACGCCTTCGCAGAAGCGCTTCAGGCCAGCGGAGGAGCCACCGGATTCCACGACGGGGGTCGGGAACTCGAAGTTCTCGCCGAAGGCTTCGGCAACGATCGAGGCGTAGGGCAGAACGGTGGACGAGCCTGCAACCTGCAGGTTGTCACGTGCGGTCGCCGCGGTGGCGGAAACGGCGGCGACGGCCAGGGCCGAAGCGGTCAGCTTCATGAAGGACATGGAATGCTCCTGTTATCTGAGAGACCGCCATCCCCCGGCGGCCTTGCCCCGCTTGCTAGAAGAGGCTCGCGATGCTTTTGCGACAGTTTCGTAACATTTGCATGACAGTGAATGTCCTTATTCTGCCGACCCTTACGGAAGGCGGCCCGGAAACCGGGCCGCGACTCTAGACAAATCTCTGCTGTTGTTGAGGAATCGTTACCGCAGCGGCGCGTACAGCGGCAGCACGATCCGTATCGCGGTCCCCTCGCCGAGGGTCGAGGAAATCCGCATCCGGCCCCGGTGGCGGTTCACGATATGCTTCACGATGGCCAGGCCCAGGCCGGTTCCGCCCATCTCGCGCGAGCGGTGGCTGTCGACCCGGTAGAATCGCTCGGTGAGTCGGGGGATGTGGATCTCGTCGATGCCGGGCCCGTGGTCGCGCACGGTGACCGACACCCCCTGCCCCTGCAGCTCTGCCAACTCGGAGGCGGCCGAGAGCTGGAGGTCGACATACTTGCCGCTGCGCCCGTACTTGATCGCATTCTCGACCAGGTTGGTCAGCACCTGGCGCAGCTGGTCGGGATCGCCCTGCACCACCACCTCGCCGGCCTCGGCGGTGATGCGGATCTCGACCGCCGCGTCGCGCGCCAGCGGCGCCAGGGCATTGCGCACCGATTCCATCAGGCCCAGAAGCTCGACCCGTTCGGTCGGGCGCATCCGCGCCTCGCCCTCGACCTGGCTGAGCGACAGCAGGTCCTTGACCAGCCGCTCCATCCGCTCGGCCTCGTTGGCCATGATCCCGAGGAAGCGTTCGCGCGCGCCCGCGTCGTCCCGGGCCGGGCCGCGCAGGGTTTCGATGAAGCCGATCAGCGCGGTCAGCGGCGTGCGCAGCTCATGGCTGACGTTGGCGACGAAATCGCGCCGCATCTGCTCGGCCTGGGTCAGCTGGGTGATGTCGTGGAAGACCACCACCACCCCCTGCCCCAGGGGCGTATCGACATAAGAGCAGGTGACCTCGAAATTCTGGTCCTGCCCGCGCCGGGTGGCCAGGTACTGCGTCCTGTGGACCTGGTGGTCGCCCAGGCAGTGCTCGACCGCGTCCAGTACCGCGGGCTGGCGGATGACCGTGATGAAATGCCGCCCCGTGACCGAGGGGCCGAACAGCGTTCCCGTCAGGGCATTGGCGGCGATGATCCTTTCACCGCGCCCGACCAGCAGGGCGGGCATCGGGATGGCGGTCAGCAGCGCCGTGATCGAGGCCTCGGTCATCCTGTGCCCTTCAGAGCGCGCGCAGCCCGGCGCGGAAGCGGCGGGCGTTCTGCTGGTAATGCAGCGCCGAGGCACGCAGCCGCTGTTCCCAGTCCGGCCCCAGCTCTTTCACCACCTTGCCCGGCGCGCCCAGCACCATCGAATTGTCCGGGACCTCACGCCCCTCGGTGACCAGCGCGCCCGCGCCGATGAGGCAGTTGCGCCCGATCTTCGCACCGTTCAGCACGATGGCCCCCATGCCGATCAGGGAGTTCTCTCCGATCACGCAGCCATGCAGCATCGCCTTGTGGCCGACGGTGACATTGGCGCCGATCAGCATCGGAAAGCCGATGTCGGTGTGGCAGACGGTGTTTTCCTGGATGTTCGCCCCGGCGCCGAGGCGGATTTCCTCGTTGTCACCGCGCAACGTGGCACCGAACCAGACAGAGCTGTCGGCCTCGAGCACACAGCGGCCGATGACATTGGCATCCGGCGCCACCCAGGCGCTTTCGGCCACATTCCGGAATCCGGTCGTCCAAAGCGTAGATGCTCATGCCTCGCCCTCGTATTCGGCGTTGAGCCGGCGCACCACCTCGACCACGCCGGGCTGCTGGCTGAGGCGCAGCCGCTCGGCCTCGATGATGGTGCGCAGGCGGGTCTCGGTCTCGTCCAGGTCGTCATTGACCAGCACGTAGTCATATTCCGGCCAGTGGCTGATCTCGTCGCGGCTCTGCTGCATCCGCTTCTCGATCACCTCGGCGCTGTCCTGGGCGCGGCTGATCAGTCGTCGCTCCAGCTCTTTCATAGAGGGCGGCAGGATGAAGATCGACAGCACGTGCTTGCCAAGGGCCGAGGCCCGAATCTGCTGCCCGCCCTGCCAGTCGATGTCGAACAGAAGGTCCTTGCCGCTGTTGATCGCCTCTTCGACGGGGCCGCGCGGGCTGCCGTAGGAGTTGCCGAAGACGGTGGCGTGTTCCAGCATGTTGTCGCCGGCCACCAGCTCGGCGAACTTTTCCCTGGTCAGGAAGTAGTAGTGCTCTCCGTCCACCTCGCCCGGCCGGGGCGCGCGGGTCGTCGCCGAGACCGAGAAACGGATGTCGTGATCCCACTGCAGCAGACGCCGCGAGAGCGTGGACTTGCCCGCACCGGAGGGCGAGGAGATGATGATGAGAAGGCCGCGCCGCTGGGACATGTCGTTGGTCTTTCGCTTCAGGCGTGTCAGGTCGCCCCCGCCTTATGCAGGTTTTGCCCGGCCCGGCAAGCCTGCGGCCGGGCGGCACCGGTCTACTCTATGTTCTGCACCTGCTCGCGCATCTGGTCGATGAGGGTCTTCATCTCCAGCCCGATGGCGGTCAGCGCCTTGTCCTGGGCCTTGGAACACAGGGTGTTGGCTTCGCGGTTGAACTCCTGGCTGAGGAAATCCAGCTTGCGCCCCACGGGGCCTTCCTCGGCCAACAGGGCGCGGGCGGCGGTAACATGGGCGCCCAGCCGGTCCAGCTCTTCGGTCACATCGGCTTTGATCGCCAGCAGCGCCAGCTCCTGCGCGATGCGGTCGGGGTCCTGGCCCCCTGCCCCCTCGAGCACCCGCGCCATGGCGGTCTGCAGGGCCTCCTGCTGACGCGGCAGGCGCTCGGCGGCGGCGGAGGTGGCGCGGACCACCAGCGCCTCGATGGCGTCAAGCTGTCCCGCAAGCACCTGCGCCACGGCGCGCCCCTCTCCGGCGCGCATGCGCAGGAAGTCTTCCAGCACCGCGTCGAAATCGGCCAGCAGCGCCTGTCGCAGCGCCTCGCCGTTCTCTTCCGGGGCGGCCTGTTCCAGCACGCCGCGCATCTGCAGCACCTCGACGCCCGAGGCCGGTCGCAGCGCGACACCCTGTTCCCCGGCCCGCGCCTCGATCTCGCGCAGCGCGTCGAGCACCGCATCGAGTTGTCCGGAATTGACCGCCAGCCTGCCCGAGCTGTCCTCGCGCGACAGTCGCAGGTTCAGCGTCACCGAGCCCCGCGCCAGCCCCTTGGTCAGCACGCCGCGCAGCGACGCCTCAAGCCCCGGCACCCAGTCCGGCACCCGCAACCGCAGGTCCAGCCCCTTGGCATTGACCGAGCGCAGCTCCCAGCTCCAGCCATGGCCCAGCCCTTCGCCCCGCCCGGTGGCGAAGCCCGTCATAGAATAGGTCATCCGGCCCCTTCCGTTCTCACTGTCCCCCCGAAATCCAGACGGCCCCGACTCCACGCTCGGTTAACCAATGGTCTCGATTTCCCGGAAAATTTCTCTCGATGCTGGCATATTAATGGATACGTAACCTCTGTGAAGATAGCTTTAACCTTACGCGGATCCGCCCTTCTCGGCGGCTGTGGCCGGGACTTTTCCGGTTCGGGACTGGCTTTGACATGAAACGACAGGGGGTTGCCATGACACAAGCTGGAGTTTCGAGATGTCGCAAAACGGAGGCGACGGGAGCACCGTCATCACTATGGCCGGCTTCGTGAGCCAGGCGCGTTTCACCGCCGTGCAGGAGGTCGAAGCCTACTGGGAAGCGATCCGTGGCGGGCGCCTGGTGCCGCGCCGGTCCGATATCGATCCGCGCGGCATCGAGCGGGCGCTGGAATATGCCTTCATCCTCGAACGGGTCGCGCCGGGCATCGCACGGATGCGCATCGCCGGATCGCACCTGTCAGACCTGATGGGGATGGAGGTGCGCGGCATGCCGCTGTCCGCCTTCATGACGCCGCAGGGGCGCAACCAGCTTGGCGAGGTCCTGGAAGAGGTCTTCGACAGCCCAGCCAAGGCCACGCTGGATCTTCATGCCGAACGCGGTATCGGCAAGCCCGAGATCGAGGCCCGCCTGCTGCTGCTGCCCATGAAGAGCGACCTGGGCGACATCACCCGGGTGCTCGGCTGCCTGGCCACCACCGGAGAGATCGGCCGCGCGCCGCGCCGCTTCGAGATCATCGGCAGCCGCGTCACGCCCCTGCTGGGCGACTTCATGAAGAACGAACCGCTCGAGGAAGCGGCGCCTGCACCGGCTCCGGTCGTTGCGCCCAGACACAGGACAGAGCCGCGCCCGGGGTTTCAGGAAGCGCCGGCGCCCTTCCGTCCGGCCCCCGGCAGCACTCGGCATGGACGGGACGGCGGTCTTAAGCTGAAGCCCGGCCCGCGCCCCTACCTGCGCCTCGTCGAGGACGACTGAGCCAGCTCGCGCCGATCCGGTCACCGGTGGCGACGTCGCCTCAGGCAAGGACACCAAAAGCAAAAGCCGCCGTCCGGGATCCGAACGGCGGCTTTCCTGTTCTGCCCCTGCGGGCCCCGCCCTGGCTCAGCCGTTGGCGGCCAGGCGGGTTTCGCGCAGGTTGACCAGCTCTTCTGCGACCATGAAGGCCAGCTCCAGCGCCTGCGAGGCGTTGAGGCGGGGGTCACAGGCCGTGTGGTAACGGTCCGAGAGATCCTCTTCGCTGACCGCGTGGACGCCGCCCGTGCATTCGGTCACGTCGTTGCCGGTCATCTCGAAATGCACGCCGCCGGGGATGGTGCCATGGGCCCGATGGGTGGCGAAGAACTCCTGCACTTCCTGCAGCACGGTGTGGACCTGCCGGGTCTTGTAGCCGGTGTTCGACTTGATCGTGTTGCCGTGCATCGGATCGCAGACCCAGACCACGTTGGCGCCTTCCTGCTTCACGGTCTCGATGAGGCGCGGCAGGTGTTCGCCGACATTGCCGGCGCCGAAACGGGCGATCAGGGTCAGGCGGCCCATCTCGTTGTTCGGGTTCAGCTTCTTCATCAGCACCTTGAGGTCCTCGGCGGTGGTCGAGGGGCCGCACTTCAGGCCGATAGGGTTCATCACGCCCGCGCAGAACTCGACATGGGCGCCGTCGGGCTGACGGGTGCGGTCGCCGATCCAGATCATGTGACCCGAGCCGGCCAGCCACTTGCCCGAGGTCGAATCCATCCGGCAGAGCGCCTCTTCGTATTCCAGCAGCAGCGCCTCGTGCGAGGTATAGAAGTCGACCTGGCGCAGGGCATGCTGGCGATCCGACTGGACACCGGCGGCCTTGATGAAGTCCAGCGTGTCGCTGATCCGGTTGGCCATATCGCGGAACTGTTCGGCCTTGTCCGAGGCGGTGAAGCCCAGGGTCCACTGGTGGACCTGGTTCACGTCGGCATAGCCGCCGGTCGAGAAGGCACGCAGCAGGTTCAGCGTCGCGGCGGCCTGGGTGTAGGCCTGCAGCATCTTGTTCGGGTTCGGGGTGCGGGCCTCGGGGGTGAAGGCCAGCTCGTTGATGATGTCACCGCGGTAGCTGGGCAGCTCGACGCCGCCGATCGTCTCAGTCGGGGCCGAGCGCGGCTTGGCGAACTGGCCGGCCATCCGGCCCACCTTCACCACGGGCACCTTGGCGCCGAAGGTCAGCACCATGGCCATCTGCAGCATCACCTTGAAGGTGTCGCGGATGCTGTCGGCGGAAAACTGGTCGAAGCTTTCGGCACAATCCCCGCCCTGCAGCAGGAAGGCCTCGCCACGGCCGGCGGCGCCGAGCGCCTCGCGCAGACGGCGGGCCTCGCCGGCAAACACCAGGGGCGGATACTTCGAAAGCTGGGCCTCGACGGCGTGCAGTGCTTCCTGATCCTGATAGTCAGGCATCTGCACCCGCGGCTTGTTGCGCCAATCGGACTTCTGCCAGGTCCCCATCTCTTCCTCCGGGTTCAAGCTTCTTGAGGCGTCAAGCCTATAACGGAGTGAGCGCTAAAGGGCCACATAATCTTTTGCGACGCTTGACGTCGCCTTCGGGCTCTGCACTGATATTTCGAACCGGCGGAGCGCCCCACCCCGCCGCGCCCTCGACGACCCTCAGCCACAGGTGCCACGCATGCCGGAGCCCCGCAGCTCGCTCTCTTCGGTTTCCGCCGCTGCCACGCCACGCCAAAGGCGCTTCCAGTTCATCCTGCTCGACAAGTTCACCATGCTGTCCTTCGCTTCGGCGCTGGAATGCCTTCGCATCGCCAATCGCATGGCCGGAGAGGACATTTACGCCTGGTCCCTGCACAGCGAGGACGGCGAGCCGGTGACCTGTTCGGGCGGCGTGACCTTCGCGGTCGACGGTCCGCTGGGAGAGGTCGGCCGCGATGACACCGTGATGCTTTGCGGCGGCATCGCCGTGCAGGAGACCGCGACCCGGCGCATGCTGGCCTGGCTGCGGCGCGAGGCGCGCAAGGGGGCGTCCTTCGGCGGCCTGTGCACCGCCGCGCATGTCCTGGCCCGCGCCGGGCTGCTGGACGGCAAACGCGCCACGATTCACTGGGAAAATCACGACAGCTTCATCGAGGACTTCGAAGAGGTCACCCTGACCAAGTCGGTCTTCGTGGTCGACGGCAACCGGATGACCACCGCCGGTGGCACCTCGTCCATCGACCTGATGCTGAAACTGATCGCCGATCACCAGGGCGAGGATCTGGCAAATGCCGTGGCCGACCAGCTGATCTATTCCTCGATCCGCACCGACCAGGACACGCAGCGCCTTTCGGTGCCGACCCGCATCGGGGTCCGCCACCCCAAGCTGTCCCAGGTCATCCAGATGATGGAAGTCAATATCGAGGAGCCGATCAGCCCGGCGATCCTGGCCAAGGACGTGGGCATGTCGACCCGTCAGCTGGAACGCCTGTTCCGTCGCTATCTCAGCCGAAGCCCCAAGCGCTACTACATGGAACTGCGCCTGTCGAAGGCGCGCAACCTGCTGATGCAGACAGATATGTCGGTGATCAACGTGGCGCTCTCCTGCGGCTTTGCCTCGCCCTCGCATTTCTCCAAATGCTACCGCGCCCAGTACCAGACGACGCCCTACCGCGAACGCGGCACCCAGGGCACCCGGCTGGCCACCTGAGATCCGCTGCGGGCCGGGACGGCCTGTCGCGGCCTCGAACGAAAGCGGAATTCCTGCAACCTTTGAGAGGGTTTCTCAGATCGGCTCTTGTCAAGGTAGGGGCCGGACGCACATAATCCCGGCTGGAGATATCACGACCAAGCCGGGAGGGTCCTGATGCAAACGATCCGAATCAAACGCCGTGTGCAGTTCATCTGTGCCGTGTTTCTTCACATTCCGCTGGTGGCCATTGCCGCCTATGCGCTGTCCGAAGGGTTCATGAACCACCTGAGCGTCCTGCTCGTGGGACTGGTCGCGACCTTGCTGGCAACACTGATGATCGTGCCCTACATCGGGCGCGTCCTCGATGGCGGCGCCCTGGAAACGGCGCGCTGATCCTTCAGAGGAACAGGTAGAGTATCCACGCCAGAAGCATCGCCTTGGCTCCGACCACGGCAACGATCAACCCGCGATTTTCGGGCGCGCGGATCATGTCCCACAGGGACAAGGGGTCTGTATGGGCGGAAGGTGCGAAGAGCACCCCTTCGATCCTGGCAAAAACACGCGGATCAGGTGTCGCTTCGGCGGTGCCGCAGAGCGTGACGAGCCGTTCGTTCCAGATCCGGTAGGCCTCGCGCATCTCGGGATCCACCGTGACCTCGTGCAGCGCATCGCTCTCGTCCCTGCCTTGCAGCAGGCCAAGCGCAAGCTCTGCAGCGCGTGCATTCTTGTCGTCTGTCACGCTGTCTACCGCCTCCTTTCCCGAGAGGGCCATGAAGGCCTTCTCCCGACCGACCGTGGCTCAACTGCTCGGTCGGTTCAACATGCTCTTTGCCGCAAGCCTCAATAAGCGACTGTTCAAGCAACGGGGGCGCTGAAGCGAAAGTTTCACAGCTGCGTGAAAAATGACTCTGACGCGGCAGGGGCGGTTTCGCCCCTGCCTGGGCATCCGCCCTGCCCTATTCGGCGAAATAGGCCGCCACGGCATCCTCGGCCACCTGCTGCAGGAAGGCGGCATCCTCCTCGGAGACGGCACCCTCGTAGGTGTAGGGAATGCCGACGACCGACGCGTCATAAAGCGTCGCCACGACCGTCGCCGCCCCCAGGTAGCTGCCAAGGATCGTCGGATGGCTGTTGTCGGATTTGTGCAGCACGATGTCGGGCCGCCGCTCCTTGGCCAGGGCGAAGGCGCGGCCGGTCGGGATCACCAGCGCGCCGGTACGGTTGCCCTCAGCGGTATAGCCCTCCGAGATCTGATCGGTCATCGCCGGATCAAAGCGCTTGTGCCCCTCGGCATAGGCGGGCGTCATGTAGAGGGCCGTCATCGCGCCCCGGGCCCCGATCCGTTCGACCAGATGGTCGGCGCCGGCGGTGAAGCGGCTGTGGCTCTTCTCGCTCAGCATGGCGCCGGAGTTGCCCTGCAGGATGACGAAATCATAGCCCACGTCGCCGCCCAGATCCAGGAAGGCGTCGATCGGTTGCTGGTCGAGGTAGCCCCCCGAAATCGCCGCCAGCTTGTAGTCGAAATCCCGCTCGGGGTAGAGCGCGCGCACCATGCGGACGGCATGGTTGTGCAGGCTGTCGCCGTAGTAGAAATAGCTGTTGCCAACAAAGAGCACCCGCGCCGGCTCCTCGGCGGGCGGCAGCACCTCGGGGCGGTCGGCGGCAAGCGCCGGGGTGGCAAGGTGCGTCAGCCCTGCGATCGCAAGCAGGGCCGTGTAGCGGATAAATCCGGTCATTGTATCTCCTCCCAAAAGTGCGATGAGCATAGGAGCGCCGGATTGATGCGACTATTTCAATTAAGACAGCATTAGTTGCGTCTAGCGCAGCAAAAGATGGGCCTTTTTAGATTTGAGAGAACTTGTCCGCAGTTCCCCTGCCCTCGAAGCCGCTTTCGCCCTGCGGGCGCCTGCGCCGCACGCATGCCCCAAGCATTCCTTTACCAAATCATGCCAGCCTGTCGGGGTGTTCCTCGTCCGACGTCCTCTGGTCGGGGAACAGACTTCCTCCCTGTCTGACTGGCCGCGCCTTCGGGCGCGGCTCTTTTGTCTCTGGCCGGCCCCCTCCCGCCGGTTCCGCCCTGCCGCAGCCTCGGCAAAGTCCTGCCGGAAACCGTCCCTGCCCGGAAAACAGACGCTCGTTTTCCTGTGCACAGGACTGTCATATTTCCGTGTTGACTAGCCCAGCCAAACAACCTAGCGTGACTTCAAATACAAGTCGGCCAGTCCGACGGGGAGCATAAACTACGGAAAAAGGGGCCAAATTTGGCTCCTTTTTTCGTGGCTTCCCAGCCAGCCGGGCCCTCGCTCCGCGCTCGCGACAACCAATCGAAGAACCCTGCCCTCTGCTTGCTACCCATGCGCGAAAAGGCCCGAAAACCCCATCGGAGGGGGGGAAGACATGGCCGCGCGCCCGTGGTAAGCGGGCGCCAACGCAATCACTGAATGGGAAACACGATGCGCTCTCTCTTTACCCTCCCCGCCTCTGTCCTGGCCGTCGCCCTGATGACCGCGCCCGTGCTGGCGCAGGATGCGGATCTCGACATGGGACAGGGCTCGGAGGCGGCTCCGCAGGTCGGCCAGACCTACAAGCGGGAAGAAATCGGAGATTGGAACATCGACTGCGTGAAAGGCGAGGAAGGCCAGGAAGAACCCTGCCAGATGACCCAGCTGATGACGCGCGAAGATGGCAACCCGATCGCCACCGCCGCCTTCTTCAAGACGCCCGAGGGCTCTCAGGCCGCGGCCGGCGCCACAATCATGGTGCCGCTGGAAACCTTCCTGCCCGCCGGCCTGCTGCTGAATGTCGATGGCAATGAGGACAAGGTCTACAACTTCAGCTTCTGCAATCCGAACGGCTGCGTTGCCCGGGTCGGCTTCACCGCCGAAGAGCTCGCCGCCTTCAAGGGGGGCAAGACGGCCAACCTGACGATCCGTCCGGCCGCCGCTGCCGATGTCGCCGTGCCGATGACCCTGTCGCTGACCGGCTTCACCAAGGCCTTCGATGCCGTGACCGCCGTTCCGGGCGCCCAGCAGGGCAACTGATCCCGGCGGACTGACACTGCCGATGAGAGCCGAAAACGCCGCGGCCCGAAAGGAGCGCGGCGTTTTTCTTGCGCATCAAAGAGCCTCGGATCGCTGCGGCCTGACAGTGCGGCCTCAGACCCGGCGAAGCGCCAGCACCGCGTTCAGCCCGCCGAAGGCGAAGGCATTGGACAGGGCCACCTCGATCGCGACCTCGCGCGCCTCGTTGGGCACGACATCCAGGGCGCATTCCGGGTCCGGCTCTTCGTAGTTGATGGTCGGCGCGATGATGCCATCGCGCACCGCCATGATGCAGGCCAGAAGCTCGACCGCGCCGGTGCCGCCGATCAGGTGACCATGCATCGCCTTGGTCGAGCTGATCATCACCTCGTCCGCATGACGCCCGAAGACATCCGCCACGGCAGCGCTTTCGGTCTTGTCATTGGCGGCGGTGCCGGTGCCATGGGCGTTGATGTACTGGACGTCACCGGGGTTCAGCCCGGCATCCTTCAGCGCCCCCGAGATCGCCCGCGCCGCGCCCTGCTTCGAGGGCATCACGATGTCGCTGGCATCCGAGGTCATGGCAAAGCCCACCACCTCGGCCAGGATCTCGGCGCCGCGCTTCTTGGCGTGCTCCATCTCTTCGAAGACGAAGACGCCGGCGCCCTCCCCCTGCACCATGCCGTTGCGGTTGGCGCTGAAGGGCCGGCAGCCGTTCTTCGACATGACGCGCATGCCTTCCCAGGCCTTCACGCCGCCGAAACACAGCATGGATTCAGAGCCGCCGGTGATCATCACCTGGCTCATCCCCGTGCGCACCATCTGGAAGGCCTGCGCCATGGCGTGGTTCGAGCTGGCGCAGGCCGAGCTGACCGTGAAGGTCGGGCCCTTCAGGTTGAACTCCATGCTGACATGGCTGGCCGCGGCGTTGTTCATCAGCTTGGGCACGACGAAGGGGTGAACGCGGTTCTTCCCCTCCTCGTAGACGCTACGATAGTTCTCGTCGATGGTGGTCATGCCACCGCCCGAGTTGCCGAGGATCGCACCGGTCTTGTGGGCCAGCTCCCCTGCGAAGGTCAGGCCCGACTGGGCGATGGCCTCGCGGGCGGCGACCAGGGCGAACTGGGTGAAACGGTCGTAAAGCGCCATCTGCTGGCGATTGAAGAGCCCCTCGGACGAGAAGCCCTTCACCTGCGCGCCAATGTTGACCGACAGTCTCTCGGCATCGCGCACGTCCAGCTCGGCGATGCCGCAGCGGCCTTCGCGCATGGCCTCGAGGGTTTCGGGCACATCATGGCCCAGGGCGTTGATCGTTCCCGCGCCTGTAATGACGACACGTTTCACGTAATCTGTTCTTTCACCAATTTCTCGACCCCGGCGACAATCGAGGCGACGTCGGAAATATCGAAGTCGCTTTCCTGCGGATCATTGGCATTGAAGGGAACCTGGATGTCGAAGGCTTCCTCGATGGCGAAGATGCTCTCGACCAGACCGAGGGAGTCGATCCCCAGGTCTTCCAGCGTGCTGTCCATCTTGACGTCCGAAGGTTCAAGAACCGCCTGTTCCGCGATGATCTCGATGACCTTGTCCTTGATGTCCGACATGGATGCGATCCCCTCTCGCTGGCTCGCTGTGGATTTAGTCGTTCTCGCCCGGCTTGAAAACCGCTTTCTGCAACTCGGCAACCTGTTTCAGCAGCCGGGGCAGACGCCTGAGCGCCTTGTAACTCTCGATGTGGCTGTCCATTTTTACCGCCGGATAGCCCATGACCACGCGCCCCGCAGGAACGTTGCTGAGGATCACGCTGGCCCCTGCGGCAACGACACCGTCGCCGATGAACACATTGTCGGACACCCCCACGCGCCCCCCCAGCACCACGTTGTTGCCGATCCGGGTCGATCCGGCCACGGCAACACCGGCGGCCATCAGGCAATCCTGCCCGACGGTGACATTGTGGCCGATCTGGCACTGGTTGTCGATCTTGCAGCCGTTGCCGATCCGCGTGGCGCGGACCGTGCCGGCATCGACGGTGGTGTTGCAGCCGATCTCGACATCATCGCCCACCTCGACCGCGCCGAGCGAGTGGATACGCACCCAGGCCTGGGCCTTGGCATCGCTTTCGCCGCCCAGGCTGGCCCGGGCCTTCTCGACCGCTCCGGCCTCGGGGGTGACGAAGCTGAAACCGTCGCCGCCGATGACCGCGCCGGGATGGGCGGTGAACCGCGCACCGATCCGCACGCGCGGCCCGATACGGACCCCCGCGTGCAGCAGCGCGCCGTCACCAACGGTGCTGTCCCAGCCGACATAGCACTGCGGACCGATGACCGATCCCGCGCCGATGCGCGCGCCTTTCGAGATGACCGAGAACGGACCGACCGAGACCCCCTCGCCCAGCTCGGCCTGCGGGTCGACATGGGCCAGCGCAGAGATCCCCTCTCCGTAGCCCCAGCCGGGATCCAGCATGGCGGTCACGGCGGCCAGCCCCATGCGCGGACGCGGCACCAGCACAGCCGCCGCAAGGCCGAAGCCCTGCCAGTCGGCGCCTTCCCACAGCAGCGCGGCGCGGGCCTGACCGTTCGGCAGCCCCTCGGCGAATTCGGGTTTCATCGCGATGGCCAGATCGCGCGGCCCCGCCTCGGCAGGCTCGGCCACGCTGTCGATGGTCAGGGCTCCGTCCCCAAGCACCTCGGCGCCCAGGGCCCGGGCGATCTCTGTCATGGAATAAGCCATCTTGGTCCTTCCCGCGCTTTGCGGGCAGGTTTAGCTGTTCCCCAGATCCAGTGCCACCCCTTCGGCCACCAGCGCACGCCAGATCTTGGCGTCGCGACCGTAAATGTCGTCGCGGTACTGCATGTGGCCGCGCGCATCAGAGAAGGCGGTGCGATAGACCAGATGCACCTGAAGCGGCTGCTCCAGGTCGACCTGCGTTTCGCGTCCCGTGGCCAGCTTGGACTGGAACAGCCCCTTGGGATCCTGGCTCTGGTACCCGAGCAGCGTGTAGGCGAAGTCGAAGGGATCGGCGAGACGGATGCAGCCATGGCTGAAGGCCCGGACCGAGCGCGCGAAGAGCGACTTGGACGGGGTGTCGTGCAGGTAGATGTTGTTGGCGTTCGGGAACATGAACTTGACCAGGCCAAGCGCGTTCGAGCGCGACGGAGGCTGCTTCATGTCGAAGGGGAAGTTGGCGGCGGTGAACTGGGTGAAGTCCACCGCATCGCGCGGCACGATCCGGCCCCGCGCGTCGATCAGGTTCAGGTGCCCGGCGGCGTTCGGGTTCTGCTTCAGCTCGGGCAGGTACTCCCCGACGGCGATCGAGCGCGGCACGTTCCAGGTCGGGTTGATGACCATGTGCTCCATGACATCGCTGAACTCGGGGCTGCGGCGGCCTTCCATGGCGCGGCCGATGACGGCGCGGGTCTCGAAGACGACCTCGCCGTTGTCGATCAGCTTGGCACGCATGTCGGGCAGGTTGACCCAGACGCGGCGCTCGCCCAGCGGGCGGTTGATCCAGCGTTCGCGCTCCATGGCGACGATGATCGACTGCAGGCGTTCCTCCTGGCTGGTGTTGATCGCCGCCAGGGTCGCCGGGCCGACCACGCCGTCGGGCTCCATGCCCATGTCGCGCTGGAAGTCCTGCACTGCCGCAAGCAGGGCCGCATCGTAACGGGCCGAGGCACGCGGTGCCAGGTAGTCCATGCGGATCAGCCGGTCACGCAAGGCGATCACCGCGGGGCCGCTGTCGCCTTCCTCGAGCTTCTCGGCCCGCACAACCGGACCATAGCCCCCGGCGGCCAGATCGGACTGCATCCGCATCTTGGCCCGCATCAGGTTGCGATATTCCTCGGTCTGCGGCGGCAGGGCCCGCACGAAGGCCAGCGGCGTGGCACCGGTGATGCCCAGCATGTACTGCGAGGCATCACGCAGCGGCACTTCGCGGACGATCTCGTCATCCACCTTGGCCGGCGTCAGGATGCCTGTCTGCAGGTCCGTCGCCACGTCCAGCCAGACCTGGCTGAGCATCACGTCCAGCCGTCCGCGATCCCTGTCGCTGACGGCGGCCGCCATCTGCGCGACCAGGTCGTCCGCCGCGTATTTCCCCGCCGGCAGGCCATGCAGCGGCACCATGCGGATCGCCTCGAGCAGCGCCGCCCGGCGGGCCGTGAACTCGGGCCCCTGCCCGGTCCAGACCGGCGTATAGTCGCGCGCCCTGTAGAACGAGGCCAGATCCCGATGGCGAGCCGCGCCCTCGGCCACGGCGGTCTTGAAGCCGGTCAGCGCGAACCCTGCCTCGGCCATCGAGGGGGTTGCCCCGGAAAGCGCCAGCGCCGCAGCCAGGGTCGCTGCCGGCAGAACGCGGCGCAGCGAGAAAGCGGTCTGAAGCCTATGGGACATGGGGAACCTCCTGGAAACCGGGGCGAACAACTATTGAAAGTAAGCTGTGTCAGGGGGTTGGCCCTGTCCACTCACATTTGGGTCAGGGGCAGATTCGCCCCCGCCCAGATGCATAGATGAGACGGGCGCCACGGAAAATGGCGGAATTCCGTACACTGCGCAGGCAGAAGTCAGCCGAAAACCGCCGATTTGATCGAATGCAACGCACTCGACGGTTTAAGAAAAAATGGAACCGTGTCATAAAAATCGCGCATCTGGGGGATGTGGATGCAGGCCGCCGGCAGGCGGATGCGAGGTAAACCGCCGGCAAGGCGGGCAAGGGGTCAGGCCTGTGTCAAGCAGGCAGCCCAAGCGACGGGACAGCGCACCAATGACCAAAGGCTCAGCGAGTATTTCGCGACGCGCCCTTCTGGGGGCTTTTGCCGCAACGGCACTTACCGCGGCACCGACTTTTTCCAACGCAGCGGGCTTCCTGCGCAACGCAGGCGATATCCGGCGAATCCGGATGTACTCGGCCCGTACCGGCGAACATCTCGACATGATCTACTGGATCGAGGGCGAGTATCTTCGCGACAGCCTCGACGAGATTTCGCGCTTCTTCCGCGACTGGCGCAACGACCAGGTCAAGACCGTCGACCTCCGCACCATCGACATCATGGCCGCCTCTCACGCGCTGATGGAAGTCGACGAACCCTACCTGCTGCTGTCGGGCTACCGCACGCCCGAGACCAACTCGATGCTGCGCTCGAAGTCGCGTGCCGTAGCGCGCAACTCGCTGCACATGAAGGGTCAGGCGGCAGACCTGCGGCTGGCCACGCGGTCGGTCAACCAGATGGCCTCGGCGGCCGAAAGCTGCCGTGCCGGCGGCGTGGGCCGCTACACCGGCTCCAACTTCGTTCACATGGACTGCGGCGACCTGCGTCACTGGGGCGCCTGAGGCCCGACGCCCGGCACCCGCAAGCTGTCCCGATCCCTGAAACCGCCCCTTCGTGGGCGGTTTTTCACATCCCGCCCGTCCGGATGGGCGTTTTCCGGGCAGGTCCCGTGCCGAGGAAAGCGGCGATCCCCGTGGCTTCGGGTGTCGCGCGATGGACCCGGCTTTCCCCGACTTTCCACGCGACGATGGCGGGGGGCTGGCATCGTAACCCCCTGACAAGACGCGCGCTTTCACCCGAAAGCCCGCGCGCCCTCGTCCCAGCCAGACAGCGCGGTGTGACCCGGCCCCGAACAGTCCTCCGCCCGCCAGATCGCCTGCCGGAGGAGAAAATCGCCAGGCAGCCGACATTTTCAGTTTGACCGAAGCCCGGCCCTGCTGCTGAAGATGTGCACAACAGATCCGAGTCGCATCGGGACCATCTCTGCAAACCTGCCTCAAAGGCGGGCCAGCGCGGCTAAATCCCCATGACCTCACCCACCCTCGCCACAGATGTGCACAATACCGGAGGTTCCCATGTCCGCCAGCAAGGCCCCCTTCTCTAACGCCGAGTACCAGCGGCGCCTTCGCATCACCCGCAAGGCCATGGCCGAGGCCGGGATCGACGTGCTCTTCATCACCAATCCGTCAAACCAGAACTACCTTACCGGCTATGACGGCTGGAGCTTCTACGTCCACCAGGGCGTGATCCTTCCGATGGACGGAGAGCCCTACTGGTGGGGCCGGCTGCAGGATGCCAACGGCGCACGGCGCACGGTCTGGATGGATCATGGGCAGATCCTCTTCTACGCCGACCGCTACATCCAGAACCCCGACAATCACCCGATGGAGGACCTTGCCAGCCACCTGCGCATCATGGGCTACGGCGACGCCCGCATCGGTGTCGAGATGGAGACCTATTTCTACACCGCCAAGGCCCATGCGGTGCTGCTGGACGGCCTGCCCGAGGCAACGATCCTGGACGCCTCGACGCTGGTCAACTGGCAACGCCTGATCAAGTCCGACGAAGAGCTGGCCTTCATGCGCCGCGCCGCGCGGATCTCCGAGCTGGTGATCCAGCGCGCCATCGACATCGCCGAGCCGGGCATGCGCAAGCACGACCTCGTGGGCGAGCTCTACAAGACCGCCGTGCAGGGCGAAGAGGACAGCTGGGGCGACTACCCGGCCATCGTGCCGCTGCTGCCCTCGGGAGAGGATGCCTCGGCGCCGCACCTGACCTGGAACGGTGAGGCGCTGCAGCGCGGGGAATGCACCTTCATCGAGCAATCGGGCTGTTACCGGCGGTATCACGCGCCCCTCTGCCGTTCGATCTTCTTCGGCAAGCCGCCCAAGTTCATGGCCGATGCCAGCCAGGCGCTGACGGAGGGGCTGAATGCCGGCATCGAGGTCGCCCGTGCCGGCAACCGGGCCTGCGACATCGCCCGGGCGCTGGACGCCGAGCTGCTGAAGGTCGGCATCGAACGCCCGAACCGCGCGGGCTATGCCGTGGGTCTCTCCTATCCGCCGGACTGGGGCGAACACACCGTCTCGATCCGCGCGCTGGATGAAACCGTGCTGGAACCCGGCATGACCTTCCACTTCATGCCCGGCCTCTGGATGGACGACTGGGGCCTGGAAACCACCGAGACGATCCTGATCCGCGAGGACGGCGCCGCCGAGACCCTCTGCACCATGGACCGCAAGCTCTTCGTGAAGGACTGATGGAGCCGCTCGCGCGCACCCGCGCCATCCTCGCCGACCTCGTCGCCTTTCCGACGATTTCCTCGGAGAGCAACCTTGACGCCATCGCCTACATGGCCAGCCTGCTGGAAGAGGCCGGGGCGCGGGTCGAGGTGCTGCGCGACGACAGTGGCCGCAAGGCCAACCTCTGGGCCACCATCGGCCCCGAGGCGGACGGCGGCCTGGTCTTCTCGGGGCACTCCGATGTCGTGCCGGTCGCCGGTCAGGACTGGACCCGCCCGCCCTTCGAGCTGACCGAAGAGGCGGGCCGGCTCTACGGGCGCGGCACCTGCGACATGAAGGGCTTCATTGCCGCCGTGCTGGCGATGGCCCCCGCCATGGCCGCAGAGGTCGGCGCGCGGCCCTTCCATTTCGCCTTCACCCATGACGAAGAGGTCGGCTGCCTGGGCGGCCGCGCCCTGATCGACGAGCTGGCGCGCCGTCCCCTCCGTCCCGCCATGGCGCTGATCGGGGAACCGACCTCGATGCAGATCGTCGAAGGGCACAAGGGCTGCTGCGAATATACCGTCCGTTTCACCGGCACCGGCGGTCATGGCTCCTCCCCCGAAGCGGGGGTGAACACGGTGGAATACGCCACCCGCTACATTGCCCGCCTGCTGGACCTGCGCAGCGCGCTGAAGGTCCGCGCGCCCGGGGATTCGCCCTTCGAGCCGCCCCACACGACAATCAACATCGGTGCCCTGCATGGCGGCACGACCCATAACGTCATTCCCGCAAGTGCCTGCCTTGACTGGGAAATGCGCCCGATCAACGATGCCGACCAGGCCTTCGTCAAGGCCGAGATCGCCCGTTTCGTGGCCCAAGACCTGCTGCCCGAGATGCGCGCCCGTGCCCCCCATGCCGATATCGCGACCGAAGTCATGGGCGAGGTCTGCGGCCTGCTGCCGATGCCGGAAAACCAGATCCGCGACATGATCCGCGCCCTGACCGGCAGCAATGGCGTCAACTGCGTGCCCTTCAACACAGAGGCCGGTCTGTTCCAGCAGCTTGGCCTCGACGCGGTGATTTGCGGCCCCGGCTCGATCGCCCAGGCGCATCAGCCTGACGAATACGTCGAGACAGACCAGCTGGCCCAGTGCCTCTCCCTGCTGCAGCACCTGATCGCCCGCCATGGCAGCTGAGGCTCCCTCTGCCCTGGACCGCGCCGATGCGCTGGAAGCCGAGCTGCGCGCGCGCATCTGCCTGCTGGACTACGCCCCCGGAGAGCGCCTGTCGGAGACCGAGCTGGCAGCCGAGTTCGGCATCTCGCGCACGCCGCTGCGCAAGGTGCTGGCGCGGCTCGAGGCGGCGGGGCTGCTGGTCTCGCGCCACGGGGTCGGCACCTTCGTCACCGAACTGGCCGAGCAGGAGCTGGACCAGACCTATGCGCTACGCCTGGAACTTGCCAGCCTGGCGGCGCGGCTGGACCCCGTGCCGCCGGGGCCCGAGGTGCTGTCGCGCTTCCGCCACCTTGCCGAGCGCGCCCGCGCCCTGCGTCCCGATCCCGACAGCCCCCGCCCGCTGGCCCAGGTGATCTACGATTTCATCCAGGCCCAGGCCCTGCTGTCCGCCAATCGTCCGCTGATGGATTTCGCCACCCATCTCTACACCCAGACGGCGCGGCTCTGGGTGCATTCGCTGCTGAGCAGCGATCTGGATCTGGCCGAGGAAATCCAGCTCTTTGCCCGTGAGGTCGAGGAGGTGCTGCAGGCACTGGAAGCCGGTGACCTCGAGGCGGCGGCGCTGATCCACCGGGCCCATGTCTCGCTGTCCTGGCGGCGGCTCAAGGCGCGGCGGCGCAGCTCTTAACCCGGCCTCAACCGGGATCGGTCAACCTGCGGAAAAACCCTTCGGGCCGGCCGCATGACCCTCTACAACCTCGAATTCTTCTGGATCAACGAGATCTCGGCGAGCAATCCCGCCGGGTTTGACGACAATGGCGGCTACCAGTTCGACCTCGGCACCGACACGGTGACCATCGCCAACTGGGCGTCGACCTCGACCCTGGTGGTCGATGACGACGACGCCTATTTCGACGATGACGACTTCGCCCAGCATGTGGCCTACGACCAGTGGATCGACGGCGTCTTCATTCCCGGCGGCCGCGCCTTCGAGGCCGAGTACGAGCTGTTCGTGCGCGACGCGGACGGCAATTTCTACACGCTGCAGTTCATCTCGGCAGATGGCGATGCCTTCACCATCCACGGCTTTACCGTCCACGGGCCGATGCCGCCCTTCGGCGTGCCGCTGACCGTGGTGGGCAGCGGCGACAATGTCTCGGGCCTCTATCCCTATGCCTCGACAACTGCCGCCTGTTTCGCCGCCGGCACCCGGATCGCCACGCCGCAGGGCGCCCGTCCCGGCAGAGGATCTGCGCCCAGGCGACCTGCTCTGCCTGGCCGGGGGCGGCACGGCGCCGCTGCCGTCTCAGCCTCGGCCGCCACG
>NZ_AFPM01000155.1 GCF_000220565.1 Oceanicola sp. S124
GCCCGTCGCGGCGGGCCAGGAAGCCCGCGACCTGCCCGCCGTGGCGGATCAGCCGCAGCGTGTCGCGGCGGCGCAAGCGGTTCAGCAGCGCCAGGTCCGACAGGCGCGAGCGGGCGCGCGGGTGGCCCTCGGCCCGGGTGTGGGCCCAGAGCACCCGGGCCAGCGCGGGCAGATGCCAGATCCGGGCGGGCCGGGGCGTCACAGCCGGTCTCCCAGCAGGAATTGCGCCGCGCGGTCGAGGCGGATGTGCGGCGGCCCCTCGCCGGGACGGAGGGAGAGCTGCGCGGGACGGAACTTCATGATCTGGTAATCGCCGTCCAGCCAGCGCTCGCCTGCCGCGAAGCCACGGGTGATGCGGGTCGGATCCTCGGGCAGTTCGCCCGGATAAAGCGCCGCCTCGCGCCCGTCTTCAAGCTGTCCGCGCACGCAGTCCAGAAGCCGGCCCTCGTGGCGCAGGCTTTCCTCGACCGTGCAGCGCAGCGCCGCAATCGACATCGAGGCGGTGCGGGCGCCGGCGAAATCCGCGCGGCGGGTGGCGGAGGCAAGCAACTCGTCCAGCACCGCGGTCAGGCGGTCGTGCTGGGAATGGTGCAGGTGGTCGGCCTTGGTGGCGGCAAAGAGGATCTTCTCGACCCGCTTGCCGAAGAGGAACTGGGTCAGCCAGGCGTTGCGCCCGGGACGGAAGGCGGCGAGGATCGCCTCCATGCCGCGACCCAGGTCGTCGACCGCCTCGGGCCCCGCATGGATTGCCGAGAGCGCGTCGACCAGCACCACCTGGCGGTCGATCCTGGCGAAATGCTCGGTGAAGAAGGGTTTGACGACGCGGGCCTTGTAGGCCTCGTAGCGGCGTTCCATCTCGCGCCAGAGGCCGCGACGGGGCGCGCGGTCTTCCGGGGGCAGGGGCGCGAAGGTGAGGACGGGCGAGCCCGCCAGATCGCCCGGCAGCAGGAAGCGGCCGGGGGTGACATCGGACAGGCCGAGGGTGCGGGCCTCGGTCAGGTAGGCGGTATAGAGACGGGCCAGTTCCTGTGCCTTCGCCTCTTCGAAACTGGCGGTATGGGCGGCGGCCCGGGCGGCCTGCAGGAAGGGCCGGGCGGCGGGGCGGCTGTCCATCCGTGCCAGCAGGTCGGCGGACCAGTCGGCGTAGCTCCTTTCCATCAGCCCGAGGTCGAGCAGCCATTCACCGGGGTAGTCGACGATATCCAGGTGCAGGGTGCGCGGCCCAGAGACCCCGCCGAGCAGCCCCGTGGGGCGAATGCGGAACGACAGCCGCAGCTCCGAGATCGAGCGGGTGCTTTCTGGCCAGTGCGGTGCCGGGCCGGTGAGGGCGGCAAGGTGATCCTCGAAATCGAAGCGCGGCAGGGTGACATCGGGCTGCGGCTGCAGGAAGGTTGCCAGGATACGTCCCTCGGCCTCGGCCACCAGCCCGGCCATGCGGGCGCGGTTCAGCAGGTTGGCGACCAGCGAGGTGATGAAGACCGTCTTGCCGGCACGTGCCATGCCGGTGACACCCAGCCGGATGACCGGTTCGAAGAAGGCGGCAGAGAGGCTGTCCGAGGCGGCCTCGACCTGGCGCGAGACGCCATCCGCGAGGGTGCCGATGCCGAAGCGGGAAATGCCTGCCGTCACGTGGTCGTCCTTCTGCCTGCCCGTATCAAGATAGAGGCGGGCCGCGGATATTCCAAGGCGCGAGGCGGTGGCGGGCAGGGCTGCTCTGGGAGGCGGCCTTGGCCCGCTTCGGACAGGTGCCGGGTTTGCAAAGGTTAACGGTTTGCAGCTTTGCAAAATCGCCCGGGACGGGACGGGACGGCGGGGCTGCGCGGAAATTTGCAGAGGGTAACGCTTTGCAGTTTGCAAACCGGGGCCGGGCAGGGCGCGGGGCGGCCGCTTGGGCGAAGCCGCGCCCGTGCGCCTTACTCCCCGGGGAGTAAGGCGGGATTGCCGAGGGGCGGGTCTTTGGGCTAAGCCGCGCCTCATGCCCAGATATGCCTTGCAAGTCGAATACCATGGCGGCCCCTTTGCCGGTTGGCAGAGGCAGGCCGATCAGCCCTCGGTCCAGGGGGCCATTGAAGCTGCCCTGGCGAAGCTTGAGCCGGGCGCGCATACGATTGCCGCGGCCGGGCGCACCGATGCGGGGGTGCATGCCACGGGGCAGGTCGCCCATTGCGACCTTTTGCGTGACTGGGATCCCTTCCGCCTGTCAGAGGCGCTGAACTTTCACCTGAAACCGCTGCCGGTGGCCATCCGGGCCTGCGCCCTTGTGGCGGAGGACTGGCACGCAAGGTTCTCGGCGCAGGAGCGGCGCTACCTATTCCGCCTGCTGATGCGGCGGGCGCCGGCGACCTTCGAGGCCGGGCTGGTCTGGCAGGTGAAGCAGGACCTGGACGCGGCGGCAATGCGCGAGGGCGCGGCCTACCTGCTGGGCAACCACGATTTCACCACCTTCCGCAGCTCGATCTGCCAGGCGGCGAGCCCGGTGAAGACGCTGGACGAGATCCGCATCGAGGCTGTCGAGGGGCCCTCGGGGCACGAGCTGCAGTTCCACCTGCGGGCGCGCAGTTTCCTGCACAACCAGGTGCGCTCGATCGTCGGCACGCTGGAGCGGGTCGGCACCGGCGCTTGGGCGCCCGAACAGGTGCGCGAGGCGCTGGAGGCGCGGGACCGGGCGGCTTGCGGGCCGGTCTGCCCGCCGGAGGGGCTCTACCTGGCCGGGGTCGGATATCCGGACGATCCTTTCGCTTGACGGCACCGGCGCGCGTGGCCTTCGGGCCACGACGCCCCGCCCGCCGTCCCTGGATGGTCCTTGAACACTTCCCCCGGGCGGCTATCGTCAGCCGTCAGCCGTCAGCCGTCAGCCGTCAGCCGTCAGCCGTCAGCCGTCAGAGACGGGTAAAGGCACGGGACGACCGATAGTGGAAAACGATGGTCCCGGGCCGGCCTTCGGGCATTCGAACTGGATGGGGGCGACGGGTGAACAGGCAGATCGAGTGTCCGGACATTTCGGTTCCGCTGCGGCGGCACTGGCAGGGGATCTATCCGCATGTCTTCATCGCGCCCTATCCGTTCTTCCGTCTGCGCCGCGAGGGGGCGGAGGGGGATGACCGCTACGAGCCGGTGAAGGCCCCGGGCGAGAGGGGCTCGGATTTCGATGATCGGGTGAAACGGCTGGGCGAGGCCGTCAGCTGGCACGCGGTCCATGTTGCCGTCGCACCGGAACGAGACCGCGAGACCTTCTTTCGCGCAGTCTGGCTGCTGAGTGCCCTCGGCTATGCGGAGCGGGCAGGCATCGCCTTGCAGGAAGAGATCTCCGCATGGACCGAGGCGCGAAACCTCTACCTGCCTGCAAGCGACGCGCCGCCTGCGATCCTCGAACCTGCCCTGGCACGGTTCCTTGGGCGCTTCGGGCTGACCCATCTGACCGCCTATGACGAGTTCAGAACCGAGAGCATGGAAGTGTCGCTCGAAGCCCTGGCCGATGATGCAAAGGCCGTCGCTCTCAGGCGATCCGGGCTCTATGCCCTGCATGCACCTGATCCGGGCGTGCTGATCAGCGGCAGCTTCGACGGCGCAGAAGCCATCATCGCGATGAGCAACGCGGCCCGTGCGATCGCAGGCCCGGAGCGGGATTTCGAGGTCTACCCGGCAGGGCCGGAGACCTATGTGGACTGGCTGAACCCGAAGTGCTTCTTTCCGCGACAGCAGTGACTGCGCCCGCCGCTCAAAACGAGGCCGCCCCGAGGCGGTGGCCTCAGGGCAGTCATGTGCAAGGGGAGATCCCGGGCCCTACTCGGCGGCGTGGGTGATGGCGCCGTTCATCACATCCTCGGCCGCGCCGACCAGGGCGGCGGCGATCAGGTCGCAATCCTCAAGCGTCAGGCGGGCGGGCAGGCGGCAGTCGCAGGCGCGCATCAGCATGGCGCGGGTCCGGGGCAGCTCGGGCAGGTCCTGGATGAACTGCCAGTTCCAGAAGGCGCGGGCATTGTCGGTGGACATGCCGAAGACCTGCACCTTTATGCCGCGCTTGCCGGCGGCCTGCTGGAAGGCCAGCGTCTGGGCATCCGACAGGCCGACCAGGTTGAACTGCAGCGAGTCGGGCGCGCGCTCTTCCGGGGCCAGCTTGGCGGGGACCTCGATCCAGGGGCTGGCCGAGATGGCGGCGGCGGTGTGGTCGTGGTTGCGGCGGCCATCGCGCACCCGGCGCGGCACCTCGGGGATCTGGGCGCGGATCAGCGTGGCCGAGAGGTTCGACAGGCGCAGGTTGTAGAGCGGCAGCTGATTCTGCCAGCGCTCCAGCGCCTCGATCAGGTCGTTGGAATTCTCGCCGTGGCGGGCCTTGTGCTTCTTCCACATGTGCTCATAGGCGCCGGACATGATGATGGCGCGGGCCACCAGGTCGGCGTCATCGGTGACCAGGATGCCGCCCTCGCCGGAGTTCAGCAGCTTGTAGCTTTGGAACGAGAAGCAGCCGATGGTGCCGATGGTGCCGATGTTGCGCCCATGCCAGGTGGTGCCGAGGCTGTGCGCCGCGTCCTCGATCACCGGGATGCCGGCTGCGTCGCAGAGCTCCATGATGGCGTCCATGTCCGAGGTATGACCGCGCATGTGGCTGATGATCACCGCCTGGCAGCTCTGCAGCTTGGCGGCGAAATCTTCCATGTCGATGCGGTAGTTCTCGCCCACCTCGCAGAGCACCGGCTGGCAATCCGCATGGACGACCGAAGAGGGCACGGC
Organism: Oceanicola sp. S124; assembly: GCF_000220565.1. Classification (GTDB taxonomy): domain Bacteria; phylum Pseudomonadota; class Alphaproteobacteria; order Rhodobacterales; family Rhodobacteraceae; genus Pseudooceanicola. The sequence goes on from NZ_AFPM01000155.1 coordinate 4,732, forward strand.
GGCGAAGGTGAAGCCCGGGATCAGCACCCGCGCGTCACGCGGCAGGTCCAGCGCCTTCAGCGACAGGAACAGGGCTGCCGAGCAGGAGGAGACCGCCAGGGCATATTTCGTGCCCAGCATCTCGGCGAATTCGGTTTCCAGCAGGGTGACGGGGGCGTTCTCGGGAGCGGTGTAGCGGAAGAGATCACCGGAGGAGAGCAGGCGTTCGACCTCGGCGCGGGCGGCTTCGGGGATCGGCTCGGCATCGTAGACATTCGGCGGCAGGGTCATGGTCTTCGGCTTTCCTGAAACTCTCTTTCGGGAAATCTAACGGAAGCGGCGGCGCCGGCAAAGTGAAAACTGTGTAACGCAGGGTCGGCGCCGTCAGGCGCGACGGCGGGCCAGGGCGAAGATCCGCCCGTCGATGGCCAGCAGGCCCAGCCCGATCAGCGCCAGGCCGGCGTAGTGATTGGCCGACAGCCGCTCTGCCAGCACCAGGCTGCCCAGCAGGATCGCGCTGGCGGGCACCATCAGCGTCACCAGCGAGGTATTGAGCTGACCGATGGCGGCGAGGCTGCGGAAGTAGATCACATAGGCCAGCGCGGTCGACAGAAGGGCCAGGGCAAGCAGGGCCAGAAGTGTCGCAGGGCCCGGTGCGGCCAGTGTCCAGGGGCGGTCTATCAGCGCTGCAATGGGGATCATCAGCACCGTCGAGGCGGTGAGCTGGCCGAAGGCTCCGGCCGCCGGGGCGACGCCCATCTGGCGGAAGCGCTGGCCGTAGAATCCGGCGAAGCCGTAGGACAGGGTTGCGCCAAGGCAGGCCAGCATCGGCAGCACCGGGAAGCCACGATCCGAGATCGCGTCACCGCCGACAAGCGCGGCGACCCCGGCCAGGCCGAGGGCAATGCCGACCAGGCGGTTGGCGGTGATCAGGGTTCCGGGGGCGAGGGCGCGGGTGACGAGGATGGCGAAGACCGGCGTCGTGGCATTCAGGATCGAGGCCAGTCCGCTGGCGATCTGGGTCTGCCCCCAGAACAGCAGGCTGAAGGGGATGATGTTGTTCACCGCCCCCATCAGGAAGAAGGCCCGCCAGACCGGCCAGCCGGCGGGCAGGGTGCGCCCTGTGGCGCGCAGGTAGACCAGCAGGGCCAGCGCGGCGAAGCTGACCCGCACCAGCACGATGCTCAGCGGTGGCCATTCGGCCAGGGCGACCTTGGAAAAGAAGAAAGATCCGCCCCAGAGAACTGAAAGCAGGACGAGAAGCGCCCAGTCGAGGGCGCGGATCGGAGGTTGCCGCGTCATGGTCGGATCCGTATCAATTAATTCTAACCTGTGCCGCGCTTCGCCGCTGCGGACTGGCGCGATTTATCGGGGCAAAAGCATGTAGCGGCAAACCAGTCTTTCTGGCCGGATGGGAGAGAACATCTAAATCATGTCGACCCGTCTTCCCTCGCTGAATGCCCTGCGCGCCTTCGAGGCGGCGGCGCGCCACGGCAGCATGTCCCTGGCCGCCTCGGAACTGCGGGTCACCCCAGGGGCGATCAGCCAGCAGATCCGCGAACTTGAGCGCGATCTGGGCCGCCCGTTGTTCCATCGCAGGCCGCGGCAGATCACCTTGACCGAGACCGGCGCCGACCTGTTCCCGGCCCTCCGCAGTGCCTTCCGCATCCTGCGCGAGGCCAGTGAACGGGCCCGGCGGCCGCAGGGGCCGGAGGTGGTCACGCTCAGTTGCACCTCGGGTTTTGCCAGCCAGTGGCTGCTGCCGCGCCTTGCGGCTTTCGAAGCAGCCCATCCGGGCATCGACCTTCGGATCAGCGCCTCGAACCGGGTGCTGGATTTCCGGCGTGATGGAATCGACATCGCGGTGCGGTATGGCCTGGGCCGCTGGCCGGGGCTGACCTGCGAACGGTTGCTCGATGACGAGCTGACCCCGGTCTGCGCGCCGGGGTACCGGCAGAGCCGCGGTGGCCTGTCACACCCGGCAGATCTTGCTCGGGCAAGGCTGTTGCACGACGAACACCGCTACGACTGGCCGCTCTGGATGAGCGCCGCCGGGGCGCCCGAGGTCGCGGCGACGGCGGGGGTGCTGTTCGCCGACGGCACGGGCGCGATCGAGGCGGCGCTGTCGGGGCTGGGGGTGGCGCTGGTGCGGCGCTCTTTCGTGGCGCGCGAGCTTGCAGAGGGGCGACTGGTCGCGCCCTTTCCCCAGGGCCTTGCCAGCGACCTGGCCTATTACCTGGTCTACCCGGAAGCGGGCTGCGGTGCCGGGGGCGCGGCGACCCTTCGCCATTGGTTGCTGGAGACCGCCGGGGCGCTGCAGGCGCGGCGAAAGAATAGGCCCCCGCCAGATCGGCGGAGGCCCCTGGATGGCATGGTGCCCCGGCTCAGACGTTCAGCAGCAGGTGCTCGCGTTCCCACGGAGAGATGACGTTGAGGAATTCCTCGTACTCGGTCCGCTTCACGATGGAATAAACGCGCAGGAACTCGGGCCCGAGAACCTCGGCCAGGGCAGTGGCCTCGTCCATCGTGTCCAGCGCCTCGCCCAGGGTGCGGGGGAAGTCGCCCTCGCCCTCGTAGGCATCGCCGCGGAACTGCTTCTCGGCGCGCTCTTCGTTCATCAGGCCGAGGTAGCCCGCGGCGAGAGAGGCGGCGATCCCGAGGTAGGGGTTGCAGTCCATCCCGGCGACGCGGTTCTCGACCCGGCGCGCCTCGGGAGAGGAGATCGGAACGCGAATGCCCGTGGTGCGGTTGTCGCGGCCCCATTCCAGGTTGATCGGCGCGGCATGGTCCTTCACGTAACGGCGGTAGCTGTTCACGTAGGGCGCCAGCAGGGGGATACATTCCGGCAGGTGCTTCTGCAGCCCGCCGATGAAGGTGTAGAAGGCATCCGTCTCGCCCCCGGCCGGGCCGGTGAAGATGTTCTTGCCGGTCTCGATATCCAGCACCGAGTGGTGGATATGCATGGCCGAGCCGGGCTCGTCGCTGATCGGCTTGGCCATGAAGGTGGCGAAGCAGTCATGGCGCAGCGCAGCCTCGCGGATCAGGCGCTTGAAGTAGAAGACCTCGTCCGCCAGCTTGACCGGGTTGCCATGGCGCAGGTTGATTTCCAGCTGCCCGGCGCCGCCTTCCTGGGTGATGCCGTCGATCTCGAAGCCCTGGGCCTCGGCAAAGTCGTAGATGTCGTCGATGACGGGGCCGAATTCATCGACGGCGGTCATCGAATAGGCCTGGCGCGCGGCGGCGGGGCGGCCCGAGCGGCCCATCATCGGCTCGATCGGCTTGGCCGGGTCGAGATTGCGCGCCACCAGGTAGAATTCCATCTCGGGGGCGACGACGGGCTTCCAGCCCTGTTCCTCGTACAGCTTGCAGACCCGCTTCAGCACGTTGCGCGGCGAGAAGGGGATCGGGCGGCCCTTGCGGTCGAAGGCATCATGGATCACCTGCAGCGTCCAGTCGCCGGTCCAGGGAGCTGCGGTGGCGGTCGACAGGTCGGGTTCCAGGATCATGTCGGGCTCGATGAAGCCCTCGTCGCCGGCGGCATCGGACCAGTCGCCGGTGATGGTCTGGAAGAAGATCGAGTTCGGCAGGTGGAAGTTCTTCTGCCGGGCGAACTTCGAGGCCGGGACGGCCTTGCCGCGGGCGATGCCGGGCACATCCGAGATGATGCATTCCACCTCGTCGAGGCGGCGGTTCTCGAGGTAGGCGCGGGCCGCCTCGGGGATATGGTCGGTCCAGTCGCTGGGGGTCTCGGTACTCATGCGGGGGTTCCTTTCAGCACCGCGGCGATGCGGGCGGCCTCGTCGGCCTCGGTCGTCGGCGTGTCCAGCCGCTGCGTGGCCTCCTCGATCAGGTAGGAGGGCACAACGCCCGGCGCGCGGGTTTCGAGCAGGATGCTGATGGCATCCGCGCCGTACTCGGGATGCGGCTGCAGGGTGTAGACGTGATCGCCATAGGCCAGGGCGGCATATTGGCAGAAGGGCGAAGAGGCCAGGACGCGGGCGCCGGGCGGCAACAGGGTGACCTGGTCCTGGTGCCAGGCGTTCAGCGTCTTGCTGCCGGCTTCGCCGGTGTAGCGGACCGGGCCGACGGACCAGCCGCCGGCGAACTTCTCGACCTGGCCGCCGAGCGCCTGGGCGATGATCTGATGACCGAAGCAGATGCCGACAAGAGGCACTCCGGCGGCGTAGATCTCGCGGATCAGATCCTCAAGCGGCGGGATCCAGTCGTGGTCCTCGTAGGCGCCATGGCGCGAGCCGGTGATGATCCAGCCGTCGCAGGCGCGCGGCCCGTCCGGGAAGGTCCCGTCGACCACGGCGTAGGTTTCGTAAGTAAAGTCATTGCCCTCGAGAAGCCGCTTGAAGAACCCGGGGTAATCCCCCATCTCGTCAAGCATTTTCTCGGGTGCATGTCCGGTCTGGAGGATGCCGATTTTCATGAAACACCGTCTGTTGTACCGCGAAGGTAGAGGAGGCACGGGAAGGCGGCAAGGGGGCCGCGCAGATATCGAGCCGCCGGATGCCACGGCTGCGGTGGCTGCCCGGGCGGGCGTTCCGGCGGGCCCTCGCAGCGGGCGCGGGTCAGACCGTTTCCAGGTAGACCTTCCAGTGTTCCTCGACAGGCAGTTCGGCCAGGCGGCGGATTTCCTGCCGCTTGGTCATGGTGAAGTTGCGGATCAGCTCGGGTGTGAAGATGCGGGCGATCAGAGGATCGCTCTCGAAGCGGTCCAGCGCGCTGGCCCAGTCGGGCATGACGCCGGGCAGGTCCAGCTCATAGGCATTGCCGGTGATCGGCGCGGGGGGCTGCAGGCCGTCCTCGATGCCGACCAGTGCCGAGCCGAGAATGGTGGCCAGCACCAGGTAGGGGTTGATGTCGCCACAGGCCACGCGGTGCTCGATCCGCCGCGCCTTGGCGGGCCCCGAGGGGATGCGGATCGCGGCGGTTCGGTTCTCGTAGGCCCAGCAGGCCCCGGTGGGGGCATGGGCGCCAGGGGTGAACCGCTCGTAGCTGTTGCCATGGGGCGCCCAGACAAGGGTCCCGGGCGCAAGACCCGCGAGGCAGCCGGCAACGGCGTTCTTCAGCAGCGGCGTGCCCTCGGGGCCGCCATTGTCGAAGATGTTGTCGCCGTTCTCGTCCAGCACCGAGAAATGCACGTGCATCCCGTTGCCGGCATCGTTGGGGAAGGGCTTGGCCATGAAGGTGGCGGCCATGTCGTGACGCCGCGCCATGCCGCGCACCAGCGCCTTGAACAGCCAGGCATCATCGGCGGCCGCCATGGCGTCGCGATGCGCCAGGTTGATCTCGAACTGGCCGAGGCCAGCCTCGGACGAGGCGCTGTCGGCGGGAATGTCCATCGCGTCGCAGGCATCGTAGAGATCGGTCAGGAAGCTGTCGAAGGCATCCAGCTGGCGGATCGACAGGATGGCATTGCCGAAGACGGGCCGCCCCGAGATCGGGTTCTGCGGCGCCGAGAGCTGATGGCCGGTGTCGTCGACCAGGTAGAATTCCATCTCGACGGCGGCCTGTACGGTCCAGCCGCGTGCGGCGTAGCGGTCCAGCACGGCGCGCAGGGCGTGGCGGGGGTCTCCGGCGAAGGGGGTGCCGTCATCGTGGAACATCCACATCGGCACCAGCGCCGAGGGGCTGTCGAGCCAGGGCATCGGCACCGGCCCGTGTTCGGTCGGCTTCAGCACGCCGTCCTCGTCGCCGGTCTCGAAGACCAGCGGGCTGTCCTCGATATCGGCACCCCAGATATCCACGTTGAGCACCGAGAGCGGCATCCGCGAGCCCTCTTGCCCAAGCTTGTCGTAAGAGGCCAGGGGCACGCGCTTGCCCCGCATCTGGCCGTTGAGATCTGCCGCCGCCACCCGGAAGGTGCGGTACTGCTCGAAATTCATCGAAACCCCTCGCGGCCCGCAGGCCGCATCTTCAATATGATCAAATCACGGGTATTGTGGCCCATCCCCTCTTCGAGCGGAAGCCGGAAAATGATCAAATCCAGCTTTGGTCCTCAGAGCGGTGCGGGTGCGCCCCGGTGGCGCCCGGAATTTGCCCGGCAGGCCGGCGGCGGCCCCGAGGGGTGACGGGGGGTGCGCCTTGCCTGTCATCGCCGCCGGGACCGGGCGCGCCGCTAGCGCACCAGTTGCGGGCGGTAGCGGATCCGGCGCTTCTGGTTCGACGGCAGGTGCCGGTTCAGCCGCCGGTAGATCGCGCCGTAGACGAAGACGACAGCAAGGGTCAGCAGGATGAAGTACATCGCCAGGATCGGATAGGGGATGAAGGGGTTGAAGGTCTTCGAGGCGAAGTAGTCGGCATAGTAGAGCGCATCGCCCTGCTGCTGGCGCGCCGGGAACGAGCTGAAGTAGACCAGCGTCGTGGCGTGGAACAGGAAGATCGCCTCGTTGGTATAGGCCGGCCAGGCCAGGCGCAGCATGGTGGGGAAGGTGATCCGGCGGAACTTCTTCCAGCCCGAGAAGCCATAGGCGTCGGCGGCCTCGAGGTCGCCCTTCGGCACCGAGCGCAGCCCGCCGAGGAAGATTTCCCCGGCATAGGCGGTGGTGTTGAGGAAGAGGGTGATCAGCGCGCCGCCCCAGGCCCGGGTCAGCCAGGAGGTCTCGGCGGTGAACTGGACCACCCCGAGGTTGATCGGCACCCCTTCGCGGGGCAGCTGGCTGAACAGGGCGTAGAAGAAGAAGAACTGGATGAACAGCGGCGAGCCGCGGAAGATGAACACGAACCAGTCGGCCGGCTTGCGCAGGAACCGGTTCTCGGAGTTGCGCGCCAGGGCGATCCCGATCGAGGCCCAGAAGCCCAGCAGAAGCGCGCCGAGGCCGAAGTAGAGGTTCCAGATCATCCCCGAGCCGATCAGCACGAACTGGTCGCAGAGGGTGAAGTCGGTACGCGGCAGCAGCCGCTCGCCCAGGCCGATGGAGCGCAGGCCGTAGGACTGGATGGTCTCGATGCAGCTCATCATGCGGGTGCTCCCTTGCGGGCCTCCTTCATGCCCTGCGCCGTGGGCTGGCCACGCGACAGGCGGCGGGTGAGGCGGGCGAAGGCGATCTCGGACAGCCGGGTCACCCCGAGATAGAAGACCAGCAGGGCGAGGAAGTACCACAGCCGCCAGTCCGCATGGGGGTAGGCATAGGCCGAGGTCTTCGAGCCGCCCAGTTCGCGGGCCCAGTAGACAACGTCCTCGACGCCCAGCAGGAAGAGCAGCGGCGTGGCCTTGATCAGGATCATCCAGAGGTTGGACAGGCCAGGCAGGGCATAGGCCCACATCTGCGGGATCAGGATGCGCCGGGTGACCTGGCGGCGCGACATGCCGTAGGCCTCGGCGGTCTCGAGCTGGGCGCGGGGCACGGCGTTCATCGCGCCCGACAGCACGAAGGCCGAGAAGGCGCCGAAGACGAAGGCGAAGGCCACGATGGCCAGGGCGACGCCGTAGAGCTCGTGCCAGACCTGCGGTGTCGAGGACAGCGGCAGCTTGGCCTGGGCGCAGACGACGAAGTCGCTGCCCTGGCGGATCGGCGCGTCCCAGTCGGGGCATTTCGCCTTGTGGCGCAGGTATTCCAGGCCCTGGTCCAGCGCCAGCGGAACGAAGAGGAAGAAGGCGATGTCGGGCACGCCGCGCACGATCGAGGTATAGAACTTGCCGAGCCAGCGCAGCGGCGCGATGTGCGACCGGGTGGCGAGGGCGCCGAGGAAGCCGGCCCCAAGGGCGACCGGCGCGGTGATCAGCATCAGCAGGATGACCACGCCGAAGCTCTGATAGAACATCATGTGCTTGGGGGTGGTCAGGTAGCAGGCCAGCCAGCGGCCTCTCTCAAGCAGGTCGGGATCGGCGCAGAAGTCGAACAAGGCGCTCCTCCTGGAGGCTTCGCGGTGGAACGTTGGGGGGCGGGGCGCCGGGGAAATCCCCGGCACCGGGGGCCTTTCGGCCCCCGGGATCATCCCCGCGCAGTCCTCGGCCGGCGCCGGCCTGAGCGGGCACCGGGACGAGGCGCTGCCGGCCTCAGTAGGTGCCGGTGCCTTCCTCGAAGTACTTGTCGAGCAGGGCGTTCAGCGAGCCGTCTTCCTTCATCGAGGTGATGGCGGCATCGAACTTCTCTTTCAGCTCGGTGTCGCTTTCGCGCAGGCCCATGCCGACGCCGCCGCCGAGGGGCACTTCCTCGCCGACGACCATCAGCTCACCGCTTTCCGTGTAGGGCAACAGGAAGTCCTTGTCGGCGAAGACCGCATCGGCCTCGCCGCTCTGCACGGCGGCGATGGTCTCGTCGCCGGTGGCGAATTCCAGCAGGGTGGCGCCGGTCTCGGCGACATAGCTGGCCTGGATGGTGCCGGTCTGCGCCGCAACCACGCCGCCTTTGAGGTCAACACCCTCGTCCATGGCGATGTAGATCGAGGCGGTCGGGGGGTAGTAGTCCTGGGTGAAGTCGATGACCTCGTCGCGCTCGTCGGTGATCGACATGCCGGCGATGATCGTGTCGTAGTTGCCCGAGACCAGGTTCGGGATGATCGAATCCCAGTCGTTGGTCACCCACTCGCAGGTCAGGCCGGCGCGGGCGCACATCTCGTCGCCCAGCTCACGCTCGAAGCCGGCGACCTCGCCGTTGTCGTCGATGAAGTTGTACGGAGGGTACTGACCCTCGGTGCCCATGCGGACCACGTCCTGGGCCAGGGCACCGCCTGCGGTGAGCGCCACGAGCGCAGTGCTGAGGATGAGCTTGTTCATTGGATTTCTCCCGGTGGTGTTGCGGGCGGGCAGGGCCGCCGCGGTGAACCGGCCCGGGTTTGCCCGGGCTCGGAAAGTGGATGTCAGTCGCCCGGAACCGCGAGGTCGCTGGTGGTGGCGCTGAGGAATTGTTGCAGCCGTTCTGTCTTCGGCGCGCCGAAGATCTCGGCGGGGGTGCCCTGTTCGATCAGGTTGCCCTGATGCAGGAAGACCACCTGGTCCGAGACATCGGCGGCCAAGCGCATGTCATGGGTGACCAGCAGCATTGTGCGGCCCTCGGCGGCCAGGTCCTTGATCACCTTGACGACTTCCTGTTCCAGCTCGGGGTCGAGCGCCGAGGTCGGCTCGTCGAACAGAAGCGCCTCGGGCTCCATGCAGAGGGCGCGTGCGATGGCGGCGCGCTGCTGCTGGCCGCCGGACAGCTGGGCTGGCCAGGCGTCGG
>NZ_AFPM01000154.1 GCF_000220565.1 Oceanicola sp. S124
ATGATCCTCGGGCCGGTCTACCGCGCCGGACAGGCGATGCGCTGGCTGACCGGCTCGGTCAACGCCGCCCACTGGAGCGACGTGGCGGTGGTCGGCGCGGGCCTCGCCCTGGCGGTGCCGCTGCTGCTGGTGCTGCGCCCGGCGATGCAGCAGATCACCCTGGACGCGGCCAGCGCCCGCGCCTCGGGACTGGCACTGGAGCCCGCCCGCGCGGCGCTGCTGGCGCTGTCGGTGCTGCTGACCGCGCTGGCGGTCTCGCAGGTCGGAGCCATCGGCTTCGTCGGGCTGATCGCCCCCCATGCGGCGCGGATCTTCCACGGCCAGTTCTCGACTGGCTACCTGCTGAGCACAGCGATGCTGGGCGGCCTGCTGGTGCTGGGCGCGGACACACTGGGCCGCATGGTCGTCCCGCCGCACGAACTGCCCGCCGGCGCCGTCACCGCCCTGATCGGCACCCCGATCTTCCTTCTGCTGCTGCTTCGGAGGCACCATGTCACAGGCTGATACCCCCTTCGCCACCCTGCACGGGGCCACCGCGCGCTATGACGGGGCGGTGGCACTCGATGCGGTCGACCTCTCGCTGCCCGAGGGGCGCGTCGTCGCCTTCTGCGGCCCGAACGGCAGCGGCAAGTCCACTGCGCTGAGGGTGCTGCGGGCCCTTCATGCACCGGATGCGGGCACGGTCGAGGTCGCCGGCAAGCCGGTCTCGGCCTGGCGGCCGCGCGACCTGGCGCGTGAGATCGCCATGCTCAGCCAGTCCCCCTCGGCCCCCGATGACATGAGCGTGCGCGACCTCGCCCTGCTGGGCCGCTACGCGCATCGGGGCCGCTTCGCTCCGGTCCGCGCGACCGACCGTGCCGCCGTTGCCCGCGCGCTCGAAGCGACCAACATGACCGAGCTTGCCGGGCGCAGCCTCGGCCAGCTCTCCGGCGGCCAGGTACAGCGCGCCTGGATCGCCATGGTGCTGGCCCAGGACGCGCCGCGGATCTTCCTGGACGAACCGACCAACCACCTGGACATCGCCCATGCGCTGGACATCCTCGACCTGATCACCAGCCTGAACCAGGAGGCCGGGCGCGGCTTCGTCATCGTGCTGCACGACCTCAACCATGCCATGCGCTATGCCGATCACGTGGTGTTGTTCGACCGGGGCCGGATCGCCTGCACCGGTCCGACGCAGGAGGTGCTGACCGAAGAGCGCATCCGCGAGGTCTTCGACATCGACTGCCGCATCGTCGCCCTGCCCGGCATCGAACGCCCGGTGGTGGTCCCCCTGTCGCGCGGCACCGAGACGGGCCTGGCCACCGCGGCGCAATAGGCCTCGACCCGCGCCGGCAGCCCCGGGGCGCGGCCCGTCGGACCGCGCCCGGCTGTCTCATTCGACCGGCGGCAGGCTGACGCCGTAGATCCGCGCAAGGTCGTCCAGCAGCGCCTGCGCCGCATAGTAGCCCCCGGCAGTGGCCCAGACCCCGTCATCGACCTCGTAAACATGGCCCGCG
>NZ_AFPM01000153.1 GCF_000220565.1 Oceanicola sp. S124
CTGCATGTCGATCCTGCCCTCGGTTTGGCCCGGGCTGGCTGGCGACCTGGATGCAGCGCTGGCTGACCGCCTGGCCGGTCGCCTTCGTCTTCTCGCTGGGGATCGGCCCGCTGGCCTTCCTGCTGGCGGGCAAGAGCCTGGCCATGGCGGGGCGCCTGCGCCCGCGCACCTGAGCGTGTCGCGGGAAGGAAAGTGCACCTGCGAGCCGGGGGCCGTCGCACAAAGCAAAACGCGCCCCGCGGCAGGGCCGGGGGCGCGTGATGCTCCGTCGGGGACGGGCTTACTTCAGGATCGAGCGGCCGGCGTATTCGGCGGTCTCGCCCAGCATTTCCTCGATGCGGATCAGCTGGTTGTACTTCGCCAGCCGGTCAGACCGGGCCAGCGAGCCGGTCTTGATCTGACCGCAGTTGGTAGCGACGGCGAGGTCGGCGATGGTCGCATCCTCGGTCTCGCCCGAGCGGTGCGACATCACGTTGGTGTAGCGGGCGCGATGCGCCATATCGACGGCCTTCAGCGTCTCGGTCAGAGAACCGATCTGGTTCACCTTGACCAGCATCGAGTTCGCCACGCCCTGCTCGATGCCCATCGACAGGCGTGCCGGGTTGGTGACGAAGAGGTCGTCGCCGACCAGCTGCACCTTGTCGCCGATGGACTCGGTCAGCAGCTTCCAGCCTTCCCAGTCATCCTCCGCCATGCCGTCCTCGATCGAGATGATCGGGTAGGCCTCGCAAAGCTGCTTGAGGTACTCGGCGTTCTCGGCCGAGGTCAGGGACTTGCCTTCGCCCTTCATCTCGTACTTGCCATCGACGTAGTACTCGGTCGAGGCGCAGTCGAGCGCCAGGTAGATGTCCTCGCCCGGCTTGTAGCCGGCCTTCTCGATGGATTTCAGGATGAAGTCGAGCGCCGCGGTGGTCGAAGCCAGCTCGGGGGCGAAACCGCCCTCGTCGCCGAGGCCGGTGGACATGCCCGCCGCCGACAGTTCCTTCTTCAGGGTGTGGAACACTTCCGAGCCCATGCGGACGGCTTCGCGGATGTTCTCCGCGGCGACCGGCATGATCATGAATTCCTGGATGTCGATCGGGTTGTCGGCGTGTTCACCGCCGTTGATGATGTTCATCATCGGCACCGGCAGGACGCGGGCCGAGGTGCCGCCGACGTAGCGATAGAGGGGCTGGCCGGTGAAATCCGCCGCCGCCTTGGCCACGGCAAGCGAGACGCCGAGGATGGCGTTGGCGCCCAGGCGGCCCTTGTTGTCGGTGCCGTCCAGCTCGATCATCGCCATGTCGATGCCGACCTGGTCGGTGGCGTCGAAGCCGACGATGGCCTCGGCGATCTCGCCGTTGACGGCCGCCACGGCCTCGAGCACTCCCTTGCCCATGTAGCGTGCCTTGTCGCCGTCTCGCTTCTCGACCGCCTCATGCACGCCGGTGGAGGCGCCCGAGGGCACGGCGGCGCGGCCCATGGTGCCGTCTTCGAGGATCACGTCGACCTCGACCGTGGGGTTGCCGCGGCTGTCGAGAATTTCGCGGGCGTGGATGTCGATAATGGTGCTCATCTGGAAATGTCCTCTGTCCAGGGGCCTTTGCCCCGGGTTGTAGAGTGCGCGGGGCGGCTTGGAAAGGCGGCGGCGCAAAGATTGCGCCACCAGCGGGCAACTGCGGCCCTAGGGCAGCGGATCGGCGCGGCTTTCGGCCAGGATCCGGCGTGCCAGGCGACGTTCGCGCAGGAAGGTATAGAGGCCCGAGCCGAGGATCAGAGCCGAGCCGGCGTAGGTCAGCAGGTCCGGCATCTCTGCGAAGACCAGCGCGCCCATGATCAGGGTGAACAGCAGCCGGGTGTAGCGGAAGGGGGTGACCGCCGAGGCATCGCCGATACGCGTCGCCAGCAGCACCAGGTAGTAGCCCGCCGCCATCGAAAGGAAGGACAGCAGCATCAGCAGCGACTGATGCGCGGTCATGGGCTGCCAGTCGCGGCCCTCGATGGCCAGCAGCACGACTCCGGTCGGCGCCAGGATCGAGAAGGCCAGGAAGGCGGCCACGGTCGAGGGTAGCGCCTCGGGCATCCGTCGGGCCGCCAGGTCGCGCACCGCCACCGAGAGCACCGCGCCAAGCACCAGCAGCGCCTCGGGCTGGAAACCGGAGAGGCCGGGGCGGATGACCACCAGCACGCCCAGGAAGCCGACCACGATCGCCGACCAGCGCCGCCAGCCGACCCTTTCGCCAAGGAACAGCGCCGCGCCCAGGGTGATCGCCAGCGGTGTCGCCTGGAAGACCGCGCCCACGGTGGCAATCGGCACCAGCGCCAGCGCCGAGATGAAGAACAGCGTCGAGAACCCCTCGGCCACGGTGCGGGTGATCACCGCAGGGTGGCGCGACAGCGGCCCCAGCACCGGGCTGCGCTGCCAGAGGCAGATGCCCCCGAACAGCAGGACCCCGCCGAGGCCGAGGAACACCATGACCTGTCCGGCGGGCAAGCTGGTGGTCAGGAACTTGTTGAAGCCGTCCTCGAGGGTGAAGAAGGCCATGGCGAGGATGACGAGGACAATGCCCCTGAGGTTCTGCATCTGGCGGGTCCGGGAATGGGTGTTCGGCCGCCGGTTAGCACCGCGCCCCGCGCGCCACAAGCCGCGCGCGGCCGGGCCCGACGCACAGGCGGGTTCACCGAAAGCGCGGTCCCCGGCTTCGGGCGTGGTGGGCAGTCTCGGTTCAGTGGCTCGGGAAACAGGCGGGCGGGCGCCTCTCACTCACCCGAGTCGGGCGCGGGGCGGACCGGCACGCCGTAAAGCTCCAGCCGGTGACCCTGCAGGCGGTAGCCCAGCTTGGCCGCGATCCTTTCCTGCAGTGCCTCGATCTCCGGGTCGCAGAATTCGATCACCTTGCCGGTGGTCACGTCGATCAGGTGGTCGTGGTGGGCGCGCTCGGCATCCTCGTAGCGGGCGCGGCCATCGCCGAAATCGACCTTTTCGAGGATCCCGGCCTCTTCGAAGACCTTCACCGTGCGGTAGACCGTGGCCAGCGAGATGCGCGGATCGCGGGCATTGGCGCGGGCGTGCAGCTCTTCCACGTCGGGGTGGTCGCGCGACTGGTCCAGCACGTCCGAGATCACCCGGCGCTGCTCGGTCATGCGGAGGCCGGCGTTCTCGCAACGGTAGCGTATCGTGTCTCGCTTGTTCATCGGCCTCACGCGCGTTGGTGGACCCCTTTTTCTCAGGTCCGGCGCGATGCGGCAAGCGCTTATAGGGCGACCGGCGCGCGGGGCGCCGCCGGTCGCCGGATCGCCCGGTCAGCGGGCGGTCATGTGCAGCCGTCCGCCCTGCAGGAAGCAGTGACGGGTGAACAGCGCCGGATCCAGCCGGTTCGGCAACCGCAGGTCGCCGACATCGGGCAGGGGCCTCGTGGCGGGGTCATAGTGGCGGTCGATCTGGGACAGGGCGCAGAGGATCACGCCGCTGGCTTGCGCGAAGGCGCGCAGCGCGGTGACCTGCCGGGCCAGGTCGGGCTTGTCGCGGCGCTGGTCCAGCAATTGCAGGTAGTCGATGACCGCCAGGCTGCCCGCCGGTGCAAGCCTCAGGGCGGTGATGATGTGGCTGGCCGAGATCTCGTCCGAGGTGTCGATGGCAATCGCCTCGGGCGTGCCCCCCTCGCCACGGATGCGGGCCGCAGCCTGTGCGGCGCTGTCCTCGAGGGTGAACAGATGGGCGCCGCGCCCCTCGGCGGCGGCGGCGATCAGCATCTGCACGGCGGTCAGGGTCTTGCCCTGTTGCGGGCGCGCGGCCAGCAGGAGCAGGTCGCCGGGGTGCAGCTGGCCAAGCAGAGCCGCGCCCGGCGGCGTCTCGGCGGCACGGGCGGCCAGCTCGGACCAGCGGGCATAGCCCTCGGCGCGGGCCAGCCGGTCAAGGGCACGGGACAGCGGGATGCCCTCGGTGCGGGCGGTCAGCCGGGCCTGGCGTTTCAGTCGGAATATCGGGGCGGACAGGTGCATATCCGGAACCTCCTGGCAGATCGTCTACGCAACCCCTCCGCATGCGTCGGTCCACCATGGGTCCGCAAGATCAGTTGCCCCACATGTCGCATGTTTCCCCGTCGGAGGGAGGAGGCGCGGGCCGAGCCTGGACCGAGAGTGCCCGCGCCGTCCCGCGCCTGCAAGCGATTCCCGGCCCGGCCGCGGGGCTTCCTGTTGCCGCGAAACCATAGCCCGTCGCCTCCGTACGGACTGTCATGCGCCTGTTACCATTCCCGCGCAGGGGGAGGACGGGACTGATCACTGACATTCGGGGGAACACCATGTCCAAGACCACCACGCGCGTTTCCATCCTTGCCATGCTGGCCGTCGCGCCCTGGCTGGGCGCGGTGCAGGCAGAGCCGATTGCCGCCGCCTGCGATCCCTCGGCCCCGGAGGACGGCGAGAGCGTTCTCTGCCTCGGCACCGGCCCCGGCATTGTCGACGACGCGCTGGACGAAGCCGAGATTACCGTCGCCGAGGGCGCCGAGATCACCGACGGCGGCGACCAGGCCTTCCTGTTCAAGGACGAGGTGACGCTGACCAACTACGGGTCCATCCGTTCGGACAATGACCATGCCATCGAGGGCGATGACGAGGCCTCGATCACCAACGAGGGAAGCATCCTCAGCACCGACAAGGATGCGATAAACCTCGACAACGACGCCTATGTGGGCAACTCGGGCAGCATCCAGGGCGATGACGAGGGCCTGCAGCTTGGCAAGGACGCCGAGGTGATCAACGCGGGCAGCATCATCGGTGGCGACAATGCGATCACCGCCGAGGAAGGCCTCGAGCTGACCAACCAGGACGGCGGCGAGATCACCGGCCAGGACGAGGAGGGCGACGGCATCGCGGTCTCCTACTCGGACGAGGATGACCCCGACTTCGACGAGCTGGCGACCTCGACGGTCAGGAACTACGGCGAGATCACCGGCGGCGACCGTGGCGTCGACATCTTCGGCAACGGCATCGTGCTGAACTACGCGGGCGCGACCATCACCGGCCAGAACAGCGACGGTGTGCGCGTCGAGGACGGGCTGATCGAAGTGACCAACTGGGGCGTGATCGACGGCGATGACGAGGCGATCCAGGTCGGCGACGACGCGGTGGTGATCAACCACGGCACGCTCTGGTCCGGCGACAAGGGCATCCAGGCCGAGGACGGCGCGACGATCACCAACACCGGCACGATCAATCCCGGCACCGAGGGCATCGAGGCGGGCGACGATGCCTATATCCTCAACACCGGCACCATCAACGCCAGCGACGATGCGATCAACGCCGGCGAGAACGCCGAGATCCTCAACCGGGGCGACCTGCTGGTCGACGGCGACCAGGACGGCATCGACATCGACAGTGGCACGGTGACGAACTACGGCCGCATCATCTCCTACGGGTCCGAGGACGGCATCGACTTCGACGCCTCCGAGGTCGAACTTTCGACGATCACCAACTACGGCCTGATCGAGGGCGAGATCGGCATCAACGTCGAGCTGGGCGACCATGATCCGGCCAACACCATGTCGCAATACGTGGTGAACCACGGCACGATCACCGGTCGCGGCGGGCTGGCGCTGCAACTGGGCGCGGGCGATGACACGCTGGAACTCTACTCGCTGGACATCAACGGCGATGTCGACCTGGGCGAGGGCGAGGACAGCCTGATCGTTCATTCCACGGTTCGCGACGGGGTGGTGACTTTCATCTCGGATCCCGAGGATATCGACCTGAGCGATGCGCCGAACGCCGTCTATGACGACCTGACCCTGGCCGTCGCCTCGACCGAGTCCTTCGCCGGTCTCGACACTGTGCTGACCGGGCAGGTCGCGGGCTTCGGCAAGTCGGTGCTGGGCTTCTCTGGCACCTCGGCGCCCGAGGGCGTGCTGTCCTTCATGTCCGCTCCGGCGGGCAGCTTCTGGGCCGTCGGCTCGGCCGGTGTCTTCGAGGGGCAGGGCAATGGCCGCCTGACCCTGGGCCGTGATTTCGCCAGCTATGGCCTGTTCCTGTCCTGGGGCAGCGTGCACACCGACGTGGCCTCGGATCACGAGATGGATCACCGCAGCGCCCTGGTCGGCCTGCGCAGCGGCAAGGTGCTGGCGGGCGGCACCCAGGTCGATGCCATGGCCTACCTAGGGTTCGGGCGTCTCGACATGACCAGCGCGGCCAGCGCCAGCGGTGACGGCAGCACCGATACCCGCAGCTTCGGCCTGGCGGCCTCGATGGCGACGGCGCCCAGCGAGGCGGGTCTGTCCTTGGTCGCCCGCGCCGGGATCGAGCGTCAGCACATCGACGGCTACAGCTCCAGCGGCCTTGGCGGCGCCAGCTTCGGCGACCGCAGTGTGACCGCCGGCTACCTCTCGGCAGAGGTCCAGCTCTACCGCACGCTCTCGGGCGGCAACAGCGTGACGCCCTTCCTCGGGGTGGATGTGCTCTTCACCGATGGCGAGGATGTCACCATGACGCTGGGCACTGACAGCACCCGCTTCTCGACCGGCGGCGACGACGTCTACGGCCTGCTGACCCTCGGCGCCGAACTGGGCAGCCCGGGCAGCCCCTGGTCGATGCGCATCGAGGCACAGCTGGACGAGAACGGTGACACCGGCGCGCAGGTCACCGCCGGTATCCGCTTCTGAGACAGGCGACGGGCGGGTTTGATCCCGCCCGGCCCCCGGAACGAAAAAGGCGCCGCGATCCCTCGCGGCGCCTTTGCATTGGTTCGAGGCGGATCACTCCAGCTCGATCGTCCCCGGGGGCTTCGACGTGCAGTCGTAGAACACGCGGTTCACGCCCTTCACTTCGTTGATGATCCGGGTCGAGGTCTCGCCCAGGAATTCATGGGTGAAGGGGTAGTAGTCGGCGGTCATCCCGTCGACCGAGGTCACGGCCCGCAGCGCCAGCGCGTAGTCGTAGGTGCGGCCATCGCCCATCACGCCCACGGTGCGCATCGGCAGGATGGCGGCGAAGGCCTGCCAGATCTCGTCGTAGAGACCGTGCTTGCGGATCTGGTCGATATAGACCGCGTCGGCCTTCTGCAGGATCGCCAGCTTGTCGCGGGTGATCTCGCCGGGGCAGCGGATCGCCAGGCCGGGCCCGGGGAAGGGATGGCGGCCGATGAAGCTTTGCGGCAGGCCCAGTTCGGTGCCAAGCGCGCGCACCTCGTCCTTGAACAGCTCGCGCAGCGGTTCGACCAGCTTCAGGCCCATCTTCTCGGGCAGGCCACCGACATTGTGGTGGCTCTTGATCGTCACCGAGGGGCCGCCGGAGAAGGAGACCGACTCGATCACGTCCGGGTAAAGCGTGCCCTGCGCGAGGAAGGTCGCATCCTCGATCTGGCTGGCGTATTTCTGGAAGACGTCGATGAACAGCTTGCCGATGGTCTTGCGCTTCACCTCGGGGTCGCTGACCCCTTCCAGCGCGCCGAGGAACAAGTCGCTTTCATCCGCGTGGATCAGCTTGATGTTGTAGTTGTCGCGGAACATCTTCACGACTTCTTCGGCCTCGTTGAGGCGCAGCAGGCCGTGGTCGACGAAGACGCAGGTCAGCTGCTCGCCGATGGCCTCGTGCAGCAGGATCGCGGTGACCGAGCTGTCGACGCCACCCGAAAGGCCGCAGATGACATGGGCCGAGCCGACCTGCTCGCGGATCTTGGCGATCATCTCTTCGCGGTAGGCGGCCATGGTCCAGTCGCCGGAGAAGCCCGCATCGCGCACGAAGTTCTCGTAGAGGGTCGCGCCGTTCGGGGTGTGGTGCACCTCGGGGTGGAACTGCACGGCGTAGAAGCGGCGCTCGAGATCGGCGGTGATGGCGAAGGGCGCGCCGGGCGAGGTGCCGTAGACCTCGAAGCCGGGGGCGATCTTGCTGACGTGGTCGCCGTGGCTCATCCAGACCTGTTCGCGGCCCTCGAGGAACCAGCCGTTCAGCAGGTCGATACGGGCCTCGCCGGGCTGCACGTAGGCGCGGCCAAACTCGGCGGTGTGGCTTTCGCCCGCTTCGACCATGCCGCCGAGGTCCTGCATCATGACCTGCTGGCCATAGCAGATCCCCAGGATCGGCACGCCGAGGTCATAGACCTCTTTCGGCGGGCGCGGAGAGCCTTCGCGCACCACGCTGTCGGGCCCGCCCGAGAAGATCACGGCCTTGGGCGCGAACTCGGCCAGGAAGGCGGCAGTGACCTTCTGGTAGGGGTGGATTTCGCAATAGACCTTCAGCTCCCGCAGGCGACGCGCGATCAGCTGCGTGACCTGGGACCCGAAGTCGATGATGAGGAGGCGGTCATGGGATGTCTGGATCATGTCCACGCCATAGAGCGCGAGGGCCCGCTAGGCAAGATGTCGCGTGCCCGGCGGGGGCGGCGCTGCGGCAGTGCGTAGCAGTTGAACGCCCCGGCGATGCTGATAGCCTGTCGGGCGTGTTAAAGGTGCCGTGGTTCTTCCCCCGATTGCAAAGGATATCGTCGTGCCCAAGTCCATTCTCGTTGCCTCCGATCTCTCTGTCCGTTCGGAACGCGCCCTGCGCCGGGCCTTCATGCTGGCACGCGTACAGGACGCCGCGCTGACCGTGCTGAGCATCGTCGACCAGGATCTGCCGGAGCGCATCGCCGCCCGCACCCGCGAGACCGCCATGGAAGAGCTGGAACTGCTCTGCCAGGCCATCGACGCCGATCTGGAGGTGACCCTGCTGGTCGAGATCGCCGATCCGTTGCAGGGTATCCTGGCGGTGGTGAAGCGCATCGGCGCTGACCTGCTGGTGCTGGGCACGCACCGCGAGCGGCCGGTCTGGGACCTGTTCTACGGCACCACGATGGAACGGATCGTGCGGGCCTCCAGCCTGCCGGTGCTGCTGGTACATGACGCCCCGCTGGCGCCCTACGGCAAGGTGCTCTGCGGCATCGACATGTCGCCCGCCTGCGCGGCGGCGCTGACTGCGGCGGCGGCAATCGCTCCGGCGGCGCAGTTCAGGACCTTCCATGCGGTGCATATCCCGTATCGCGGCCTGATCGCCCGCTCGGGGCATCCCGAGGCGCTGGAGCCCTTCCTGACCGAGACCCGCAGCGCCCTGCGCGACTGGTGGGACAAGACCGACCTGCCGGAGGGCTGCGCCTGTCCCGACCCTGTGGCCGCAGGCCGGACAGAGCTGATGACCCGCCTGCTGGACCAGGAAAAGCCCGATCTCGTCGCCATGGGCGCCCATGGCCGCAGCCCGCTGTCGCCGACCCTGCTGGGCGGCTTCACCGAACAGACCCTGCGCGAGCCGCCGACCGATATCCTGGTCACCCGCCGCTAAGAGGCCGGGTGGACCCGCATCGGTGCCGCTTTTGGGATATGTATGTCGCTTTCGGTCGCCCTGTGCCGTTTGCGGCAGAGGGCGCCACGGCTGCGGCCGCTAGGATGAGGGGCAAATGCGCGAGGGGAGGCGGGACGACATGACCATGGCAGCAGGGCAGGGTTCGGGCGGGGGCGAAGGTGGGGGCACGCAGGACGCGGCGCCCCGGGCCCGGACCGTGGATGGCGTGCCCGTGATCCGGCGCGCGATTCCCGACCTCGAAATGCTGCCGGTCGAAGCGCTGGAGATCATCGAGACCAATGCCGAGACGGTGCTGGAAGAGGTCGGCGTCAATTTCATCAACAATCCCGGTGCCTTGGCGCGCTGGCGCGACGCGGGGGCCGATGTGCGCGGCGAGCGGGTGCATATCCCGCGCGGCCTGGCCCGCAAGCTCTGCGCCACCGCGCCCGCCCGGTTCACCCAGCTGGCGCGCAACCCCGGACGCTCGGTCGAGATCGGCGGTCGCGGGCTGGTGCTCGCCCCGGTCTACGGTCCGCCCTTCGTGCGCGATCTCGACGGCGGGCGCCGCGATGCCACCCTCGAGGATTTCTGCAACTTCGTCCGGCTCGGCTACATGTCGCAATGGCTGCACCATTCGGGCGGGACGCTCTGCGAGCCGACGGACGTGGCGGTGAACAAGCGCCATCTCGACATGCTGCACGCCCATATGACCCTGTCCGACAAGCCCTTCATGGGGTCGGGCTGGAACGCGTCGCGGGCCGGGGACTGCATCGAGATGTGCAAGATCCTCTTCGGCGCCGAGGTCGCGACCTCGCAGCCGGTGATGACCTCGCTGATCAACATCAACTCTCCGCTGACCTTCGACGACGCGACGATGGAAACGCTGGAGGTCTATGCCACCAACATGCAGGCGACGATCCTGTCGCCCTTCATCGTCGCCGGTGCCATGGCGCCGGTCTCGGTGGTCGGGACGCTGACGCAGGTGCTGGCCGAGGTCATGGCCGGGGTGGCCTATGCGCAGCTGGTGCGCCCCGGCGCGCCGGTGATCTTCGGGGCCTTCGTCACCTCGATCGACATGGCCTCGGGGGCGCCGACCTTCGGCACGCCGGAAGCCAGCCAAGTTCTCTATGGCGCCGGCCAGCTGGCGCGTCGCCTCGGGCTGCCCTTCCGTTCCGGAGGCGGGCTGTGCGGGGCGAAGCTGCCCGATGCCCAGGCCGCCTACGAAAGCGCCAACACGCTGAACGCCTCGCTTCTGGGCGGGGTGAACTTCATGCTGCATGCCTGCGGCTGGCTCGAGGGCGGTCTGGTCGCCTCGTTCGAGAAGTTCGTGCTGGACGCCGACCAGCTTGGCGGGCTGCACCGGCTTGCTGCCGGGGTGCCCCATGATCCCGCCGCGCAGGCCATGGAGGCGATCCGCGAGGTCGGGCCGGGTGGTCATTTCCTGGACTGCGAGCATACGCAGCGCCATGCGCCGACGGCCTTCTGGCGCAGTGACGTGCTGGACAACAGGCCCTTCGAAACCTGGGCCGAGCAGGGCGCCCGCGACAGCCAGCAGCTGGCCGCCGAGCGGGTGCGCGCGTTGCTGGCAAGCTACCGCCAGCCCGCCATGGACCCGGCGATCGCCGAGGAACTGGCAGCCTTCGTTGCGCGCCGCAAGGCCGAGCTGTCCGACGCGCCGGCCTGAGCGGTCAGGCCTCTGGCAGGCCAGTCGTGGTGGCCATCAGCCTTGCCTCGGCGATCAGGGCCGACAGAAGGCGCACGTGGCGCAGCGAAGAATAGGTCGTCGCGCCCTCGCGGCGCAGCTGCTCCAGCTCGGCTTCGCGTCCCATCAGATCCAACGCGGCAGCTCCGTGCCGGCGCGGCGCGGGCCCGCCGATCAGCCCCGGCAGGTGGCGGTCACGCTGGTAGTCCTCGGCGGCCATGCGGGCAGCCTTGACCAGTAGTCCCGGGCGCTTCAGCTGCGCCAGCATTGCATTCAGATCCTGCATCGTCACACCTCCTGCAGCGTCGCGGATCGCGACCGGGAGATGCTTGCACAACCTATTGGGGTGTTGCGTCCGGCGCGGAGTCGCGAACGGTGCCGCAAGAATAGTTTATGGTTTCGAAACAATGGTTGAGGGCGGGGTTAACAATTAACCTTTATGAAACCTTAACGCCTGACCTTGTGGATAAGCTGGGGATAACCCGGGTTAACGAGACTGCCGAACGAGACCGATATGAGCCCGACAGAGCATTGCGATGTCCCTGTGGCGAGCGGATTGCCCCCCTGGGTTCCGACCGCCGCGCGCCATTATCTTTGCCACACGGAACGCGGAATTCCGATCCGGCAACTGGCGCGGGAAGCAGGCTGCCACCCGTCGACCGTGCTGCGCCAGATCCGGCGTTTCGAGACGATGCGGGACGATCTTCTCGTGGATTGCGCCCTTTCCCGGCTTGGGAGGGATGGGGTCTCGGCGGGGTCGGGCCAGACACAGGACCGCTCGACGATGAAGACTGCTGCCAGGGACGACTTCCAGACACCGATCACCGACACCATCCTGCGGCGTGATGCGCTGCCGGTGCTGCGCCATCTCGCGCGGCCCGGCACCGTGCTGGCCGTGGCGCAGGACATGGACAAGGCCGTGGTGGTCAGGGACCGCATCGACGGCTCTCCCGACCGGCTCGACGTGGTCTCGCGTCAGCTGGCCGAGGCCATGGCGCTGAAGGATTGGATCAGCTGCAAGAGCGCCGGGCGCGTGGCGCGCTACAGCATTACCTCGCAGGGGCGTGCGACCCTCAACACCTTGATCGCAAAAGCTGAAAACGCCGCCCGCGGATTTGCCGAGGGCATGGCCCGGTTCGACATGGGCGACGAGGGCGCAGGGGCGGAGAGCGCCGAGGATCTGACCCGTGGCCGGGGCTGGGCCAGTGACACGCCGGTCGCCGCCCTTGCCCGTCGCCGCGATCGCGACGGCCAGCCCTTCCTGCGCAACGAACTGGTTCGGGCGGGAGAGCGCCTGCGCGAGGATTTCGAACTGTCCCAGATGGGGCCGCGCGTCACCCAGGACTGGGACCGCTTCCTGACCGCCGGGGCGAGCGAGTCCCGGGGCGCGGGCGGTGGGACGCCGATGCGCGGCGCCGAGGCCGCTGGCGCGCGGGTCGCGGCGGCGCTGCGCGACCTCGGGCCGGGCCTGGCCGACGTGGCCCTGCGCTGCTGCTGCCATCTCGAAGGGCTCGAGACCGCCGAGCGCAAGATGGGCTGGTCGGCGCGGTCGGGCAAGATCGTCCTGCGCATCGCGCTTGAACGTCTTCATCATCATTACGCGGGCCTGCCGCAGGAAAGCCGGATGATCGGCTGACAGGGGCCGCGGCGACCCGTCGAATCTGTCGCTGATGCGCGTCATTTGTTAGGCGAGATTAACATGGGTCCCGAGACGGTCGGGGCCCGTGGGTCTTTCTGTTTCGAATCTCAAAACAAAGTCTGCCGATTGTCCGCAGTGCGGGGCATGGCCTTCGTCGTCGCTCAGCCCCCGACCAGCAGGCCGACGCCATAGGCCACCAGGGCGCAGGCGGTCCCGACGGCGATGGTCTCGCCGAGGGTGCGCAGCAGCCGCTCTCCGGTGGCGTTCCAGCGCAGCAGGCCAAGTGCGGTCAGGGCCGCCAGGGTCGTGCAGATCGAGGCAAGGAAGGTGCCGCCGGTTGGCGCATGAAGGAAGTAGGGCACCAGCGGCGCGGCGCCGAAGGCCAGGAAGCTGAGGAAGGTCACCAGCCCGTTGACCGCCGGGCTGTCCTCCTCGGGGTCATGCATCCCGAATTCGTAGGTCATCATCAGGTCCGCCATGATTGAGGGGTGATGCACCATGATCTCGGCTGTGGCATGGGCGTCCTGCTGCGACAGGCCGCGCTGGCGCAGGATCACCTCTAGCTCGTCGCGCTCCTGGTCGGGATTCTCGGCGATCTCGCGCAGCTCCAGCTCGCGGCGCGCATGGTAGAGGTCGCGATGCGCGCGGCCCGACAGGAATTCTCCCAACCCCATCGAGACGGCATCGGCGAACAGGTTCGCCAGCCCGAAGACCAGCACCGCAAGGCCGCCGATCTGGGCGATGCCATCGGCCTGGGCGCCGGCAAAGCCCGAGACGATGGCGAAGGTGGTGACGATGCCGTCATTGCCGCCGTAGACGATCTGGCGCAGGTACTCCTGCGCGCGCCCCAACTGATGCGCCTCGCGCCGGTGTGTTGCCCAGTCCATCCGGATCCCGCCTCATCTCGCCACTCACTGCCTGTTGCGGGCATACCCCCGGACCCGACAGGGGCAAAGCGCGAACGACTCGCATCAGATTGCAGCGCGGTTATACCCCCCCCTGAGTGATAACTTATGATTGCCGGCGGATGGGATTGTGATAGCTGGTCATTATGAACATCACCATCCGCCAGCTGTCCTACTTCCGCTCCCTCGCCACGCATCGCAACTTCGGTCGCGCGGCCGAGGCGGTGCATGTCTCGCAACCCGCGCTGTCGGTGCAGATCCGCGAGATGGAGGATGCCCTTGGGGGGCAACTGGTCGAGAGGCGGGCCCGCGATGTGGCGTTGACCCCCTTCGGGCGGCTGGTGCTGGCGCAGACCGACAAGGTGCTGGCCGAGGTGCGGGCACTGAAGGACCTGGCGCGCTGGAACGGGGGCCTCGCCGGAGAGCTGCGCCTTGGCATCATTCCCACCATCGCGCCCTACCTGCTGCCGCGCGCGCTTGGCGCGATCCGTGCCGAGGACATCGGGCTGGTGGTGCAGGTGCAGGAGGGCAAGACGGCGCGCTTGCTCGAGGACCTGCAGGCCGGGCGGCTGGATGCGGTGGTGCTGGCGCTGCCGCTGGAGAAGGACAAGGGGTTGGTGATAGAACCGCTGTTCGAAGACCGTTTCGTCCTGGCCGGGACTGCCGCCCGGATCACCGCGCTGGACGGGCGCGAGGACAGCCTGCGCCCCGATCACATCGGTCCCGAGACCCTGCTGCTGCTCGAGGATGGCCATTGCCTGACCGAGCAGGCGCTCGAGGTCTGTGGGGGCGCGCAGGAACATGGTCAGATCAACATGGGCGCCTCGTCTCTGTCGACGCTGTCGCGCCTGGTCGCGGCGGGCTTCGGACTGACGTTGCTGCCGGAACTGGCCGTGCCGCGGGAAGCCGAGGGGCTGGAGCTGCGCCGGTTCGGGGGCCGCGAACCCGCGCGGCAGGTGGCGCTGGTGCGGCGCGAGTCCTCGATCGACGACGGATGGTTCCGGACGCTGGCACAGATCCTCGCGCAGTCCGGGCAGGAGATCACCGCCGAGGTGCGCGCCGCCCTCTGAAGGGCGGCGCGGCGGGGTCAGGCCGCAGCGCGGGCCGCTTCCAGGTGGGCCAGAAGCGTCTCGGGCGAGGACTGGCCGTAAGGATCTTCGCCGTGGTTGTCGCTGATGCCGGGCTCTTCGAACCAGGCCTCGACGATGCCGTCGTTGATCACGGCGGCATAGCGCCACGAGCGCAGGCCGAAGCCCAGGTTGTCCTTGTGCACCAGCATGCCGACGCGGCGGGTGAACTCGCCCGAGCCGTCGGGGATCACCTTCACGTTGGCGATACCCTGAGCCTTGGCCCACTGGTTCATGACGAAGCTGTCGTTGACGGACATGCAGTAGATCTCGTCGATGCCGAGGTCCTGGAACTTGGCGAAGTTGTTCTCGAAGCCGGGCAGCTGGTAGGTCGAGCAGGTCGGGGTGAAGGCACCGGGCAGCGAGAACAGGATGACGCGCTTGCCGGCGAAATAGTCCTCGGTGCTCATGTCCTGCCAGCGGAAGGGGTTGGGGCCTTCGATGCTGTCGTCACGGACGCGGGTGCGGAAGGTCACCTGGGGGAGTTTCGAGCCGGGCTGCATGGCATCATCCTTTCTTATGGAAGCGATAAGTCGAGGGTTTGTTAGAATTGTTCCAAGCGCGGTGCAACCCGACTTCCGCGCCGCAGCATTTCAGTAGCGCGAAAAAATGTCCTGAATTCAAAATCGTATACGGAGAGCTTCGCAGTCTTTCTGCGACTGCATGGCAGGCATTCCGGAAATGCAGAACCGACATGCGCAACTGGTCCTTTTCCGTGCGCCTCGCTATGATAGCCGTCAGCCCGTAAGAGGAGCCAGACATGCGTGATCTCAAGATCCCCGAGCAGCGACACCCGGAAAAGGCACATCGCCCCGACAATGCCCAGCCGAAGAAGCCGGCCTGGATCCGGGTCAAGGCGCCGACCTCGAAGGAATACAACGAGACGCGCAAGATCATGCGCGACAACAAGCTGGTGACGGTCTGCGAAGAGGCGGGCTGCCCCAATGTCGGCGAATGCTGGTCGCAGGGTCACGCCACCATGATGATCATGGGCGAGATCTGCACCCGGGGCTGCACCTTCTGCAACATCGCCACCGGCCGCCCGGATGCGCTGGACGCCTTCGAGCCGGGCCGCGTCGCCCATGCGGTCGAGAAGCTGGGTCTGAACCACGTGGTGATCACCTCGGTCGACCGCGATGACCTCGAGGATGGCGGCGCCGAGCATTTCGCCCAGACCATCCGCGCCGTGCGGCACCGCTCGCCCAGGACCACGATCGAGATCCTGACGCCCGACTTCCTCAAATGCGCCCCCGAGGTGCTGGAAACCGTGGTCGAGGCGCGTCCCGACGTGTTCAACCACAACCTGGAAACCGTGCCCGGCCTCTACCAGGAGGTCCGCCCGGGTGCCCGCTACTTCCATTCGCTGCGCCTGCTGCAACGGGTGAAGGAGCTGGATCCGACGATCTTCACCAAGTCCGGCATCATGGTCGGCCTGGGCGAGGAACGGCCGCAGGTGCTGCAGGTGATGGACGACATGCGCGCCGCGGACATCGACTTCATGACCATCGGCCAGTACCTGCAACCGACGCCCAAGCACCATGCGGTGGCGCGCTTCGTCACCCCCGAGGAATTTGCCAGCTACGAGAAATCGGCCTTCAACAAGGGCTTCCTGATGGTCTCGGCAACGCCGCTGACACGCTCGTCCTACCATGCGGGCGACGACTTCGCCCGCCTGCGCGAGGCGCGGTTGAAGAAACTGGGACTGGGCTGAGCCCGCCCGGCACGGACGTGAACGCGAAACGGGGCGGCCAGGGGCTGCCCCGTTTGCGTTTCGCCCCGTGCTTCACTCGACCGCGGGCACCGCGCTGACATAGGCGGCGATGGCGGCGCGATCCTCGGGGGCCAGTTTCGAGGTGTTCTCGATCACCGCCGCCATCTCTCCGCCGGCGACATCGAAGTCCGGCGTGAAGCCCGAGGCGAGGTATTCGGCGATTTCATCGGCGCTCCAGCCGAGGCCGCCGGGGGTGATGTTGGGGATGGTGCCCTGACCAGAGGGATTGGCCGCGCCGCCCAGCCAGCGCCCCTTGTCCAGTCCGCCAAGCGCGTTGCGGGGCGTATGGCATTCGGCGCAGTGGCCAAGCGCCTCGACCAGGTAGCGCCCGCGTGCCAGCTCATCGCTGTTGACCTGCTCCATGACGAAATCATCGCTGAAGAACAACAGCTTCCAGCCCCCAAGGGCGCGGCGGATGTTGAAGGGGAAGCCCACATCGTGATCCCGGCTGGCGGTCTCGGCGGCGGGCAGGGTGGCGAGGAAGGCGCGCAGATCGGCCACGTCCTGCGGCTGCGCCTTGGCGTAAGAGGTATAGGGGAAGGCGGGATAGTAGTGCTGCCCGGCGGGCGAGACGCCGCGCATCATGGCATTGGCCAGGTCGGCAACGGTCCAGGCGCCGATGCCGGCCGTCTCCGAGGTCGAGATATTCGGCGCATAGAAGGTGCCGAAGGGGCTGGCGAAGGCCTGCCCGCCGGCAAGGATCAGCTTGTCCTCGCCCTCGGCACCCGGTGCGGCATGGCAGGAGGCGCAGCCACCGGCGTGGAAGATCGCCTCGCCGTGGACGGGATCGCCGGTCAGCCCGGCGGTGACCTCCGGGTCCAGCGGGTCAGGGGCTGTCAGCACCCAGCCCGCTGCCGCGGCGATGAGGATCAGGACGACGAGGCTTGCCAGGACCTTGCGCATCGGGCCCTCCTTCCGCTGGCCGGGCACGTGGCCCTTTGCAGCAGGGTTACCCGCATGACGCCACTTCGCAACAGGGAATTTCTGACGATGGCGTGACAGGACGTGGCCTGCCGCCCGGCGCGCCCTCAGCGGCGCGGCAGGCGCTCGGGGGTCAGCCAGTCGGGAAAGCCGAACAGCTGCTCCAGCCCCCAGATCGCTAGGCAGATCGCCACCACCGCCGCCACCAGCAGCACCCGCCCCTCCGAGGGCGGGTTGCGCACCCAGCGGACGGCGCGCAGCAGCCAGATCATGCGTCGTCGGTGAAGCGCACCTTGCCGATGAAGGGCAGGTTGCGGTTGCACTGGGCGTAGTCGATGCCGTAGCCGACGACGAATTCATCCGGGATCTCGAAGCCGATCCAGTCCGCCTTCATCTCGGCCTCGCGTCGCGAGGGCTTGTCGAGCAGGGCGATCGTGCGGATCCGCGCCGGTTTGCGCGACCGCAGCAGCCCCATGACGTGCTTCAGCGTATGGCCCGTGTCGACGATATCCTCGACCACCAGCACGTTGCGGCCTTCGATCTCGCCGCGCAGGTCCTTCAGGATCCGCACTTCGCGCGAGCTTTCCATGGCATTGCCGTAGGAGGAGGCCTCGAGGAAGTCGACCTCGACATCGCGGTCCGCCAGCTCTCGGGCCAGGTCGGCGATGAACACGAAAGAGCCGCGCAGCAGCCCCACCACGACCAGCCGCTCGTCGGCGGGGAACGTGGCCCGGATCTCGTGGCAGAGTGCCTCGATACGGGCGGCGATCGTCTTTGCAGAGATCATTTCGTCGATGACATATGGACGCGTCACGGTCTTCCCCCTTGAATGTCGCGGCCTACTATAAGACATCCAAACACCAGCAGAAACCAGAACCTACGGGAAGCCTCAGCCCTTCATGCCGACCCATGCCGAAACCCGCAAGCTGCCCTACAGCGCCCAGCAGATGTATGATCTGGTGGCCGATGTGGGGGCCTATCCCCAGTTCCTGCCATGGTGCGCAGCGGCCCGGATCCGGTCCCGCACGCCCGAGGGCGATCACGAGGTGATGGCGGCGGATCTGGTGATCTCGTTCAAGGTCTTCCGCGAGAAGTTCGGCAGCCGCGTGGTGCTCTGGCCCGGGCAGATGAAGATCGACACAGAGTACCTCGACGGGCCCTTCCGCTACATGAAGTCGAACTGGGCATTCCGCGACGCCCAGGGCGGCTGCGAGGTCGATTTCTTCGTCGATTTCGAATTCAAGAATGCCGTGCTTCAGGGGATCATCGGCATGGTCTTCAACGAGGCCATGCAGCGCATCGTGCGCGCCTTCGAGCGCCGCGCCGCAGAGCTTTACGGCTGAAGCGCACGGAGCAGCAGTTTCAGCGCATGGTCGGTGGCCGCCGCGCGCACGCTGGCGCGGCCCAGTGGCGCGAAGTCCATCTTGACGCTCTCGATCCCCTCGGGAGTGGCGATGGCAAGGCAGACCCGGCCTTCCGGATCCTCGCCCGAGGGCCCGGGCCCGGCAACGCCGGTGGTGGCCACGGTGATATCCGCGCCAAGGGCCGCGCGGGCGCCCAGGGCCATGGCGCAGGCGACCTCTTCCGAGACGACGCCATGGCTCGCGATGACCTCGGGCGGCACGCCCAGGACGGCCTCTTTCACCGCGACGGCGTAAGAGACCACGCCCCCCATCACCACCGATGAGGACCCGGGCACATCGGTCAGCGCCGCGGCGATCATCCCGCCGGTGCAGCTTTCGGCCGTGCCGAGGCTGAGGCCGCGCGCCCGCGCCGCCGCGATCACGGAGGCGGCCAGGGTGCTCATGCCATCAGCACCAGGTGCGACAGGGCGGCAAGCGCGACCACGACCACGGCGGCGAAGACACCGGCGATCAGGTCGTCCAGCATCACACCCAGGGCGTCATTGCGCCGGTCCGCCCGGCCGACCAGCCAGGGTTTCCAGATGTCGAAGAGGCGGAAGGCCAGGAAGGCCGTCACCCAGCCCGGCCAGAGCGCCGAGAGCGGGGCCCCGACATGGGCCGCGCCGAGAGAGACCGGCAGGAAGGCGACGAAGATGCCGACCACCTCGTCGACGACGATCTCCGAGGGGTCATGATCGGTCTTGCCCGCGGTCTCGGCCTTCACGGCCCAGAGGCCCGCGACCCAGACCACGACCAGGGCCACCGCCAGCAGCAGCGGACCGCCCAGCCAGTGCAGCAGCACCGCCAGCGCCAGCCCGGCAGCGCTGCCCCAGGTGCCCGAGGCGGGTTTCAGGTAGCCGGTGCCGCCGACCGTCGCGATGAGGGATGTCAGTGTCATGTTCTTGCCAGCAGGGCCGTCGCGATGGACGCGATCCCCTCCTTGCGCCCGGTGAAGCCGAGCCGTTCCGATGTGGTTGCCTTGACCGAGATGCGCCCGGGTTCCAGCCCGGTGATCTCGGCCAGGCGGGCCTGCATGGCCCCGGCATGAGGCCCGATCTTCGGCGCCTCGCAGATGATGGTGCAGTCGATATTCGATATGGCGTAGCCGCGCGATGCGGCAAGTTCGACGGCATGCTTCAGGAAGATGTCGCTGGCGGCATCCTTCCACTGCGGATCCGACGGCGGGAAGTGGCGCCCGATGTCGCCCTCGGCCAGCGCGCCGTAGATCGCATCCGTCACCGCATGCATCGCAACGTCGGCATCGGAATGGCCCAGCAGGGCGCGGTCATGGGGGATCTTCACGCCACAGAGCCAGACCCCGTCGCCCTCGGTGAAGGCATGCACGTCATAGCCATTGCCCAGTCTGATATCCATTTGGCCTCTCAGTATCTTTTCGGCCCGGGCAAAATCGCCGGGGTGGGTGATCTTCAGGTTCTCTTCGGCGCCTTCGGTGATGGTGACGGCGATGCCCGCGGCGCGGGCGACCTCGACGTCATCGGCGGCGCCGCCGGGATGGGCGGCATGGGCGGCCAGCAGCGGGGCAAGACGGAAACCCTGCGGGGTCTGCGCCCGGAACAGCCCGTCGCGCGGGGCGACACCGGCCACGGCACCCGCGTCGCCTCGCCAGAGCGCATCGGTCACCGGCAGCCCGGGGGCGGCGGCCTCGGCCTCTCGCAGGGCCGCGCGGACCCCGGCGATGACCGGCTGCGGCACGCAGGGGCGCGCGACGTCATGGATGAGCACATTGTCCACGAGATCGGGATCCAGCGCCGCCAGCCCGGCCCGTACCGAAGCGTCACGGCTTGCGCCACCGGCCACGCGCAGGATATCCGGGGGCAGGGGGATCTCCATGTCCTCGGGGTGGAGAACCACCACGATCGGCGCCAGTCCCGCCGCGCGGATCGCGTCGATGGTCCAGTCGGCCACCCGGCGACCGGCCAGCGGCTGCCATTGCTTCGGCTCTGCGCCCCCGGCCCGGGTGCCCCGGCCGGCGGCGACGATGATCGCGGCATCGCGCATCGGCTGCCCTCTCTGAACCCGTCCTCTGGGCAGA
>NZ_AFPM01000152.1 GCF_000220565.1 Oceanicola sp. S124
CAGGGCCACGCCGCCCAGGATCAGCCAGGCCGACAGCGGCCCCCCAGGCCTGCGCCAGCACATGGCCCGGCGGCAGCAGCGCCAGCGCGCCGGTGATCAGCGCCCAGAGCGCCACCAGCACCACGCCGCGCCTGCGCCGCGGGATATCCAGCCAGCCGCCGGCCAGCCATATCAGCACGCCGAGAAGAAGCAGCCAGCCCAAGGGTCAGCCCCGCCCGGTCGAGCCGAAGCCGCCCGTGCCGCGCGCGGTCTCGTCCAGCGCCTCGACCAGATCGAAGCGGGCCTGGATCACCGGGGCGACCAGCATCTGCGCGATGCGCTCGCCGTGGGAAATCACGAAGGTCTCGGCACCGGCGTTCAGCAGGATCACCCCGAGGGGGCCGCGATAGTCGCTGTCGATGGTGCCTGGGCTGTTCGGCAGGGTGATGCCGTGCTTCAGCGCCAGGCCCGAGCGCGGGCGCAGCTGCACCTCGTAGCCCGCGGGGATCGCCAGCCGCAGCCCCGTGGGCACCAGCGCCCGGTCTCCGGGCTCCAGAGTGATCTCTCCCCGGTCGGGCAGGTTGGCGCGCAGGTCGGCCCCCGCCGCGCCCTCGGTCTCGTAGCGCGGCAGGCCAAGGGAGGTATCCGCGCCCTCGTCCCACATGATCCGGATTGCCAGTGTCTGCATCTTCAACCTGTTCTGAATTCTCGAATGTTCGGCGGCTCAGCCCGCCAGAGTTTCTGCGATCTTCTCGGCCAGACGGCGGGCGACATCGTCCTTGCCCATGCGCGGCCATTCCTCGGCGCCCTCCTCCGAGATCAGCACCACGGCATTCTCGGTCCCGCCCATGATGCCGGTCGCCGGGCTGACGTCATTGGCCAGGATCCAGTCACAGCCCTTGCGGGCACGCTTCGCGGTGGCATGGGCCAGCACGTCATCGGTCTCGGCGGCGAAGCCCACGACGAGGGCGGGGCGGCCCTCGGTCATCCGCGAGACCCCGGCGAGGATGTCGGGGTTCTCGGCGAACTCTAGCACCGGCAGGGCGCGCCCCGGCTGCTTCTTGATCTTCGAGCCGCTTTCCGAGGCGACGCGCCAGTCGGCCACGGCGGCAGCAAAGACGGCGGCATCGGCGGGCAGTGCGGCGGTGACGGCCTGCTGCATCTCGCGCGCGGTCTGCACCTTGACCACTTCGACGCCCTCGGGCGGGGGAATGTCGGCCGGCCCGGTGACAAAGACCACCTCGGCACCAAGCGCTGCAAGCGCGCGGGCAATCGCCGTGCCCTGCGCCCCGGACGAGCGGTTGGCGATGTAGCGCACTGGGTCGATGGGTTCATGGGTGGGGCCGGAGGTCACCACGATGCGCCGCCCCGACAATGGCCCGGAGGCCAGAGCGGCGCGCACCGCATCGACGATGGCAAAGGGTTCGGACATGCGCCCGGGGCCGTATTCCCCGCAGGCCATGTCGCCCTCGTCGGGGCCGACCACCTTCACGCCATCGCCTTTCAGCGTGGCAAGATTGCGCTGCGTGGCGGGGTGATCCCACATCCGCACGTTCATCGCCGGCGCGATCAGCACCGGCGTGTCGGTGGCCAGCAGCAGGGTCGAGGCCAGGTCATCCGCCAGCCCCTGCGCCATCTTGGCCATCAGGTTGGCCGTGGCAGGTGCCACGACGATCAGGTCGGCGGAACGCGACAGCTCGATATGGCCCATCTCGGCCTCGTCGGTCAGGTCGAACAGCTCCTGGTAGACCTTTTCCCCGGCCAGCGCCGAAAGGGTCAGGGGGGTGACGAATTCGCCGGCCGCGGCGGTCATCACGGGGGTCACGGCAGCGCCTTCGGCGCGCAGCAGACGGATCAGCGCCGGTGCCTTGAAGGCGGCGATCCCGCCCGAGATGATCAGAAGAATGCGCTTGCCTGCCAGCCTCATGGCCCCGTCCCCCCGCCGCGTCGCGGCCATCAAGAGCGACCCCGTCACGGCCGCCGAAACCTGCCGCATCGCGGCCCTTGCAGTCAGGGTAGAACGCGGGCGCGGCAGGCACAAGCAGCGCCGCTGCCGGGTGGGGCCGGACAGCAGAACGGGGCGCCGCCCGAAGGCCCGCCCCGTGGTGTCTCGTGTATCCGATGTCGCAGGACGATCTTGCCGCGCCTCAGTGCAGCAGCGCCCGGGCCTCGGCGGTCTCGCCGTCCAGTTTGCGGCGCATCTTGGTGAAGGCAGCCGCTTCCAGCTGGCGCACGCGCTCCTTGGACAGGCCCAGCTCCTTGCCAAGACTCTCCAGCGTGCGCGGTGTGTCGCGCAGCTTGCGCTCGGAGACGATCAGCCGCTCGCGGTCGTTCAGCTCGGCCATGGCGCCGGCCAGCCAGCGGCGCAGGGCCGAGCGGTCATGGCTCTCGGCCACCGAGGCCTCGGTATCCGCTCCGTCATCGACAAGGGTCTCGATCCACTCGCGCCCCTCTTCATCGCTGCTCTGCGTCGCGTTCAACGAGAAGTCGGAGCCCGACAGCCGCCCCTCCATCATCTCGACATCGCGCAACGGCACGCCGACCTCTGTCGCGATCAGCTGGCGCAGCTGGTGGCCGTCCAGTTCGACCCCCTGGGCCATCGCCTCGCGTTCCAGCCGCGCCTGCACCCGGCGCATGTTGAAGAACAGGGATTTCTGCGACGAGGTCGAGCCGGTCCGGACCATCGACCAGTTGCGCATGACGTATTCCTGGATCGAGGCCTTGATCCACCACACCGCATAGGTCGAGAAGCGCACCCCGCGGTCGGGATCGAACTTGTCGGCGGCCTTCATGAGGCCAAGTCCGGCTTCCTGGATCAGCTCGTTCACCGGAGCGCCGTAGCGGCGGTATTTCGAGGCCATCGAGATCGCCAGCCGCATGTAGGCCGTCACCAGACGGTGCAGCGCGGCGGTGTCGCGCTGGTCCCGCCAGGCATAAGCCAGCGCCAGCTCGGTCTCGGCATCGAGAAGTTCGGCCTTCATCGCGGTCCGCGATAGCGAGCTGGTCGTCATTTCGGTCTGAGCCATGGTGATCCCCTGCTGTCTGCGTCCGATCCGGTCCCCGCGGGGCTTTGCCGAGGGCGCGATCCCCGGCCCGGCCAGACTTTGACTTGTCGCTGTTGGGAGATATACGCGCGGTAGGGCACATCGGTTCCATTTCAGGGGGAAAAATGTCCGGACGCAGGATCCTGGTCATCGGCGGCGCGGCCTCCGGCAAGTCGGAATATGCCGAGGATCTGGTCTGCAGTTTCGGCCCCGAACGGCTTTATCTCGCCAGCGCCCAGGCGCAGGACACTGA
>NZ_AFPM01000151.1 GCF_000220565.1 Oceanicola sp. S124
CCACTGCGATCCTCGGTGGGCTGATCGCGAAGGGCATGTCCCCCGAGCAGATCACCGTCGTCGAACCGGGCGCGAAGCAGCGCGTGCCTTTGCAGACGCGCTACGGCATCCGGTTCACGGACGACCTGTGCGCAGGCTGTGCCGAGGCAGACACCGTCGTCCTCGCGGTCAAGCCGCAGGTCATCGCGCAGGAGGTGCGCCGCCGTGTGACTTTGCCCGGTGCCACGACCCGCGCGGCGATCACCGCGATGCGAGAGAACAAGTATGCAGAGATCATTGCCCGTGCGATGACGGCTTGCCGGGACCGCGCGGTCGAGCTGGGAAAGGGCTGAGGGATGTTTGAACAGGTCGAAGACTACGCCATCGACCCGATCATGATCGGCGCAGATCTCTTTGCCCAGGACCCGCGCCGGGACAAGCTGAACCTGACGGTCGGCATCTACCAGGACGCGCAGGGACGCACCCCGGTGCTGGAGGCGGTGAAACGCGCCGAGCAGCGGCTGGTCGAGAGGCAAGAAAGCAAGGCCTACCTCGCGCTGACCGGGGATGCGGAGTATTGCAGCACGCTTGGTCAGGTCGTCCTTGGCAAGGCTTTCAATGAAAGCTGGGTCACCGCACAGACCTCCGG
Organism: Oceanicola sp. S124; assembly: GCF_000220565.1. Taxonomy (GTDB): domain Bacteria; phylum Pseudomonadota; class Alphaproteobacteria; order Rhodobacterales; family Rhodobacteraceae; genus Pseudooceanicola. The sequence goes on from NZ_AFPM01000151.1 coordinate 629, forward strand.
CGGCGCTGTGGCGCTGCGGGTGATGGCGGACCTCTTGGCACAGATGCCCACGCCCCCCACCGTCTGGCTGCAATCGCCGACCTACGGCAACTACATCCCGATCCTGACCGCCGCCGGGGCGCGGCATCAAACGCTGCCCTACTATGATCGGCTGCGCGCGAAGCTGACCTTTGAGCAGATGCTCGACGGGTTGCAGGCCGCCCCGCCCGGCGATGTCTTCCTGATGCAGGGGGTCTGCCACAACCCCACCGGCGCGGACATGTCCGAGGACCAGATCACCGCCCTGCTGGATGCGCTGGAGGCGCGCGGCGTCGTGCCATGGATCGACCTTGCCTACCTCGGCTTTGTCGAAGGTTTCGAGGCCGATTGCGCCGTGGCCCGCCGCATCGCCGAACGCTTCCCGGAATGCATTGTCTGCATCACCCTGTCCAAGTCCTTTGGCATCTACCGCGACCGCGCCGGGGCGCTGTTTGTGAAAACCCGAGCGAAGGACCGTGGACGCCTCACCCGCGCCGTCACCGCCATCGTGCGCTCTGGCGCATCTCACGCCCCGGACCACGGACCGTCCGTGGTGCGCACCATCCTGCAGGACCCGGAGCTCAAGGCGCACTGGCTGAGCGAGCTTGACCAGATGCGCCAAAGGGTGGTGCGGATGCGCCAGCAGATCGTCGCCACTGAACGCGATCTGTTTCACACCGACCGGCTGGCCTACCTCGCAGGGCAATCGGGGATGTTTTCGCTGCTGCCGCTGGACGACGCACAGGAAATGGCCCTGACCCGCGACCACGGTATCCATGTGGTCCAGGGCGGCCGGATCAACGTGGCCCGCCTTGGCGACGATGACATCAGCTGGCTGGTCACGGCGGTGTGCGGGCTCCTGTCACCGTCCAGCTGACGATGCGCGAACCTGCGGTTCTCTTTGTGCGGCCACATAATCGGATGATCGGGCGAAGCAAATGTCGGCTTGAGCGAAGCTGTGGCGCAGAAACCCCAAGCCGGTCGATGTCTGGAGCGGCTCGGGCGCGCCTGCGGAGGCACCCCGGTTCGATGAGGCATGTCCACTTCTACGCTTAGCGGTCATCTGGATGCTACCGGTCGAACCGCCGCTCCCTGCGCTGAGCGGTTTGTCCCGCGCGCAGCAAATGGCCGTCCTCCCCGTGTCGGCGTCTGGCGTCATGCAGCAGCTTGAACGGTTGTCACCGAAGGGCTGGCAGCGGTCATCCGCTGCTCCTGACATGAACGGCATCCATGAGCGGCCAGCGACGGACCGGCCTCCATGCGTTTCACTGCCTTAACGTGGAGCCGGCGCCGAGTCGCACTGCTCCCAAACGCTGAACCACAGCAATCTGAACAGTCCCGGCTGCCTTGCGACAGCGGGCAGGTAGCGTCATCGGGCGAGTGCACAGCACCCGGAGCATTGCATGCGATAGCGCGTCTTCAACCGCATGCTCTCAGCTTCGAGCGCCTCCCGTCGGGAAGCAAGCCACCGCGACTCCTCTTGCAGCTGGAGCAGGCCTCCCGGCGGATCCCGGCCTTTCAGCAGACCTCCGCGACCGGCCTGCCTTGCTCGCCATGTGTCGGGAAAAGCGCCTTCGGCGGCTCCTTGACCTTCGATGGCCACAGGCACGTCCGCTCCTTTCCGGCCAGGCAAGCTTCACCGAAAGCTCAAGTTTCAAACGGTCCGGACGTCGGTGGGCAGAGCGCTTCCCGGGACATGGGCAGCCACCTTCTGGGGATCCCAGTGCCATTCACACCTGTGTGCGGTCAGCAGGGTGCTTGACAGGAGCACGCAAATTTAGTTCGGTAACAAAACTATCTCGGCAGGAGGAGGCCGAAATGACCCCAGAACAAACGCTCGAAAGCGCTGCTAAGGCGCGTGCCCTGCCGCGTGGTGCCATTGGTTACTTTGGCGACGACTTGCCCCGGCAGATTCTGCAAGGACGTGGTGTCTCGGCGGTCGACGTTGCGCTGGCCCCGGCAGCCCCCGACATGCACCCGGATGTGGCCCGGATCACGGAGCCCTTCATGGACAGGAGATCGGTCGAGTTCCTGAACCGTCTGGCCGCGGGGGCTTTCGATGACCTGTCCGGCATCGTGTTCTGCCGGGATGACGCCGCGGCCCTGCCCGCCTACCAATACGCAACCGAGCTGCGCCGCACCGGTGTCCTGGACCGCGGCCCGGCCTTCTTCCTGTGGAACCTGCTGCATGGCACGACCGGACCGATAGCCACCTTCAACGCCCGCCAGGCGACGCGCCTGGCAGAATGGCTGCCGGCCACCAAGGAAGGCGATGACGGCAGGACGCTCGCAGCGCAGGGCGAGGCCCTGAAAGCGCTTGCCCGCGCCCAGGACGAAGCCCGCGTCAGCGGTGAGACCGCCATGATCTGGCGCCTGGCCGGGCGCTGGATGGATCCCGCCAGCCATGCCGACGCCCTGACGGCTGCCGTGACGGCCGCGATGGGTGATCGCGACACGCCCCGCCCCGGCCGCAGGATCGCCCTGCTGGGGGCCGCTTGCGACCAGCCGCAGCTTTACGCGGCGCTCGAAACGGCCGGCACGATCGTCTGCGACCTGACACAACTGGGCAACCACGCCCCCAGGCCGACAGGCCAGGCCGCAACCGATCTGGCCGCCATAGCAGTAGACCCCTTCCACCCGCGAGGTACCCCCTCCGACCGCTATCGCCCGGCCATTCTTCAAGCCATAGCAGAGGCCCGCTGTGATCTGGTGGTCGTACAGCTGGACGAAACCGATCACAGCTTCGGTTGGGACCTGCCTTCGTTGACCCGCGAGGTGTCCGAGCTTGGCATCAGGCTGGTGCACCTGGGCTTCCGCCCGCTGCGCCCCGATGCCGCCTGGTACGCCCGCGCTGCCCGCCTGCTGCAAGGAGAACCGGCATGACCGAGGCCCCCAAAACCTGCGCCCGGATCGCTACCGAATACCAGCGCGACTGGCTGAAGGGCCTGCGCTCCAGCCTCGCTGCCGGCGAGCCCTTCGTCTTCGCCAATGCAGACACGCCGCATGAGCTTTTTCACTTCATGGACATCCCGCTGGTCACCAACCAATGGTGGTCGGCCGTAATCGCCGCCAAGCAGCTCTCAGGCTACTATTTCGATTGGATGGACGAACAGGGCTACCACGACCGGCTGGCCCGCTATTCCTCGCTGCCGCTGATCTCGCAGATGGAAGGCGACGCCGAGCGCGCGCCCTGGGCGGCCTGCCCGCGCCCAGCCTGCTTTGCGCCCGGCAAAGCTCGGACGATCACCAACGCATCTTCCAGCTCTGGGCAGAGCTGACCGGCGCGCCGCTGCACCTGCTGTCTGCCCCCGCCGTGCCCGACCCGCAGCCGGACTGGTGGGTTCAGGCGCGGGACAACTGGGAAGAGTTCTACGGCTCCGACAGGCTCGACCTGCTGGAGGCCGAGATGGAGGCCATGGTACCCGAACTGGAGAAGCTGACCGGGCGGAGCTTCGACCGCGCAGCCTTCACCCGCTACCTCGAGCGGATCAACGAACAGGAAGCGATCATGGACGAGGCAACAAGCGTGGTGGCCGAGGCCCCGCGCCTGCCGATCCGCATCTCCGAACAGATCCCCAACGTGATGATCCCGCAGTGGCATCGCGGCTCCGACTGGGCGCTGTCGCATTCCCGCGCCTTCCTGGAAGAGGTGAAGGGCCGCGTCGCCCGCGACGAGGCCGTCTGCGAGAACGAGCGGATCCGCATGATGTGGATCGGCGCGGGCCTGTGGTTCGACACCGGCTTCTACACCCGGTTCGAGGAAAGCCATGGCGCCGTCTTTGCCTGGTCGATGTACCTGCCTTTCGCCGGCGACGGCTATATCCGGGCGCTGAACGACAGGCCGATGCGCAGCCTGGCGGCACGGGTCTCGGCCATCAACGAACAGCTGCACCAGCCGCCCTGGGTCAACAGCTGGATGGTGGAACAGGCCAGGCGCTTCCGCATCGACGTTGCCCTGATGCTGGTGCCCGAACACGACCGCTTCGGCGGCTACGGCAGCTTCTTCGCACGCAATGCGCTGGAGGCGGCGGGCGTCCGAGTGATCGAGGTGCATTCCGACATGGTGGACCAGCGCGACTGGGACGGCGATGCGATCACCGCCCGCGTGTCTGAGGTGCTGGACGAGGTGGCGGCGCGGAAATCCGTGCCCGCGGACTGACGCAGGCCCAGGAACAAACCCCGCGCAGCGCCGGAAGAGGAGCCGGCCCTGCGTGGAGAGGAACAGGAAGAGCTGCGGTGCGCCGCAGGGGAGGAACGACATGACAGCCCTCAAGGGTCTGAAGGTTGCGGATTTCAGCTGGGTCGGCGCGGGACCGCGTGCCACCAAGGATCTGTCCGACAACGGTGCCACGGTGGTGAAGGTGGAGAGCCGCAAGCGGCTGGACCTTGGACGCCTCTCGCCGCCCTTCGCCAATGGCGACAGCAAGAACCCCGATGCTTCGGTCTTCTTCTGCCAGGTGAACACCTCGAAGCTGAGCGTGACGATCAACCTCTCCGATCCCGAGGGCCAGGCGGTGGCGCGCCGGCTGTGTGACTGGGCCGACGTGGTGGTCGAGAACTTCAGTCCCGGTTACATGGCCCGCATCGGGCTGGATTACGCGACGCTCTCGGCGGACCGTCCCGAACTTATCATGCTCTCGGTTTCGGTGGCGGGGCGCAGCGGCCCGATGGCGGGGTATCGCGGCTACGGCAATATCGCCGCCGCCCAGTCAGGCCATTCGGCACTGACCGGCTGGCCCGGTGGCGATCCGCACCTGCCGCCCTTCGCCTATGGCGACGTGACCGCGCCGCTGTTCGCCTCGGTCGGTGTGATGGCCGCGCTGGAGCATCGCGACCGCACCGGGCTGGGTTGTCACCTGGATGTCAGCCAGATCGAGTCGATGGTGCAGGTCATCCCCGAACTGCTGGCCAAGGACGACGTGGTCCGCATGGGCAACCGCGATGCCGTCATGGCCCCCCATGGCGCCTTCCCTACCGAGGGGCCCGACCGCTGGATCGCCATCGCTCTGGAGGATCCCGCACTCTGGCCCGCCCTCTGCGAGGAGCTGGGCGCCCCGACGTTGGCCATGGACACCCGCTTTGTCACGGCCGAGGCCCGCAAGGCCAACGAGAACGCGCTGGAGGCCGAGATCGCCGCCCTGACCGCCGGGTTCGAGCGGTTCGCCCTTGCCGAGGCCTTGCGGGCGCGCGGCATCGCCGCCGCCCCGGTGGCCGATGGCCGCGACCTCTGCGAGGCGCGCGACCTGATCGACGGAGGCCATTTCGTCGCGCCGGAACACCCGGTGATCGGCCCGGCAAAGATGCCCGCCCTCGCCATGCGCCTGCACGACACGCCCTGGCACATGGGTCCGGCGCCGATCCTCGGGCAGCACAATGACCAAGTTTACTACGACATCCTGGGGATGGGCCGTGCCGAGGTCGAATCCCTGATCGGGAAAGGGGCGCTGGCATGAGCCTGCTCAGTCATATCAAGGTGGTGGAGCTTTCTGACGGGCTGACCGACATGGGCGGCCGGATGCTGGCCGAGATGGGGGCGGAGGTGGCCGTCGTCCTGCCCGGGGACATCCGCACCGATCGCGCCCGCGCCTACCACCACGGCAAGACCGTGATCACAGGCGAGCCCGAGGATCTGCGGACGCTGATCGCCGGGGCCGACGTGCTGCTGGATGGTCGTCGTCGCGCGCAGGGGGATCCCGAGGACTACATCGCGCTCAATCCCGGCCTCGTGCATGTGGTGGCCTGGGCCTCGATGCCCGGCACGCCCTCCTGTGGGGCGCCGACCACCGACCTGACGCTGATGGCGCAATCGGGGCTGATGACGATCATCGGCGACCCGGACCGCCCGCCGCTGAAACTGCCCGGGGAACAGGCCTATGCCCTGACCGGCATCCAGGCCGCAACCTCGGCGATGCTGGGCCTGCGCGCCCGTCGCCAGACCGGGCGCGGGCAACGCATCGACCTGTCGGCGCGCCAGGCTGCCACCCAGGCCAACTACCGCGAGGCGATCTCCTACGAATGGACCGGCCGCATCGGGCACCGACCGGGCAACCAGCTGATCCGTGGCAAGTCGGGCGTCACGCTGGTCTACCCTTGCGCCGACGGGCATGTCACCTGGTCGATGGTCGACAACCCCGGCATGATGCGCGCCATCGTCGCCGTGATGGTCGAGGAAGGCGTGGCCGGCGAACTGGCCGAAATCGACTGGGCCAACATCCTGGTCGCCGACACCGACCAGCAGGTGATCCGCCGCTGGGAAGGCATCGTCGCCGCCTTCTTCCTGTCCCACACCAAGGCCGAGCTGGAAGCCTGGTCGGTCGAGAGGGGCTGGGGACTGTCGCCCATCTTCGACCCGGCCGAGGTACGCGACAGCGCCCAGCTGAAGGCACGCGGCCTCTTCGTCGATGTCGAGACGCCCGAGGGCACGCGCCGCTACCCCGGGCCGCTCTTCACGACCTCCCTGCCCGAGGATCCGCCCGCACGGTGGGCCTCCGACGCAATACCGGCCCGCGATTTCGCCTGGAGCCGGACATGACCGGCGCGCTGGAGGGGCTCAAGGTTCTCGACTTCACCCGCTTCCTGCCCGGCCCCTATTGCACCTGGCTGCTGGCCGACATGGGCGCCGAGGTGATCCGGGTGGAGCATCCGCGCGAACTGGCCAAGCAGGCGAAGGTCTTTGGCTGGGACCGGCTGGACGACGCCACCCGCGCCCGGATGCGCCGCCGGGACATCCTTGCCCGCAACAAGCGCTCGATCCTGGCCGACATCGGCGACCCGGAGGCGCAGGCCATGCTGCACGCGCTCGCCGCCCAGGTGGATGTGGTGGTCGAGGACTACCGCCCAGGAGTGCTGGCAAAGCTCGGCCTGGGGCATGAACAGCTGATGGCGGCGAACCCGGCGCTGGTGACCTGTTCGCTGACGCTCTGCGGCCAGACAGGCCCCTATCGCGATCGTCCTGGCCACGACCCGATCGCACTCTCGGTGGCGGGTGTGCTGAGCCGCGTGGGCGAAGACCCCGACCGCCCCAGCTTCCCCGGCATCCCGGCAGCGGACGTGACCACCGGCACCCATGCGGCCTTCGGCATCCTGTCGGCGCTGCGGGCACGGGATCGCGACGGCCTGGGCCAGCATGTGGACATCGCCATGTCTGACTGCGCCATGACCCTTCTTGTCGGAACGCTGTCGCGCACGGACGATCCGACCGCCCTGCCCCCGCGCGGTCAGCGGCGGGCCGATACCGGGCTCTGGCGCTGCGCCGACGGCAAGTGGCTCT
>NZ_AFPM01000150.1 GCF_000220565.1 Oceanicola sp. S124
GATCGGGATCAGCCCGTGGGACAGGATCTGGTTGCCGACGGCGAACTGCTGTTCGACCACCTTGGCGATGCCCTCGGCATTGGCGGCGCTGATCACCGAGCGCATCTTGGTGCCGAAGATCCCCTTGGCCACGGCGCGGGCGCAGAGCGCGTCCAGCTCGGGCATGGGCTTCATCAGCTGCACGCCGCCCTCTTCCTCGGCCAGGCCCTTGTCGACCTTCAGCAGCGGCACGACGTGGCATTCGTTCCAGAGGTACTGGGCGACGGGGGTGCCGTCGATATCGCCGTCCATGGTGCGCTCGAAGAGGATCGCGGCGATGACCTTCTCGCCGTTGAAGGCCGGCGACTTGATGATCCGCGCCCGCATCTGATGCACCAGCGAGAACATCTCCTCGTCGCCCGTGTAGGCATCTTCCTCGATACCGTAGAGGCGAAGGGCCTTGGGGGTGGAGCCGCCGCTCTGGTCGAGGGCGGCGATGAAGCCGTCGCCGGAGCGCATCTGCTCTGCCATTGCGGGATCGGATTTGACCATCTCGGCCTGCATCGTGTCGGACATGTCAATCGCCTGAAATCTTTGGGTTTCACCAATGACGGGGTCGGCAGGGCCGCCCCGGTATGCCCCTGCATAGGCGAGCCATGTGACAGAGGCAATTCAGGTTGCGCTAACGGATAGCGTGCAAGGCGTCGCGAGCCATAGGGCGCCTGTTATCCGGCAGATCCATGCAGGATGCGTGGCCAGGGTCAGGGGCTGCCGCCCGAGGAGGGCCGCAGAGCCGGCGTTGCCGCCCGGCAGGGTGCGTGCAAGGCTGGCCCGCCGGAACGACAAGGACCGGAGCCCCCCATGACAGCCCGCAGCATCGGACAGATGGACTTCCACAGCCGCGACTGGATGGAGCCCTGTTTTGCCGAGATCCCCGGCCTGGTGGCCCATCACCAGGGCAGCTTCGTCGTGCGCGGTGCCCGATGCGGCTTTCGTGATCCGCTTCCCGGACCGGGGCCACGCCGGGGCCTTCTGGCGTTCCTATGATTTCCAGGGGCCGGCGGTGCTGCGGCGCTCAGGCTCTTGCCTGAACGCCATTCTCGTCGACGGGACGGACTGACGCCCCGATAGCCGCCCCGGCCCGCGCGGGCGGGGGTTAGGCCCGTCAGCCCTCCAGCGCCGCGACGCCGGGCAGGGTCTTGCCTTCCATCCATTCCAGGAAGGCACCGCCTGCGGTCGAGATATAGGTGAAGTCGGCGGCCGCGCCCGAGGCGTTCAGCGCCGCGACCGTGTCGCCGCCCCCGGCGACGGATTTCAGCTTGCCCGCCTTGGTCAAGGCCGCGGCCTTCAGGGCGGCGGCATCGGTGGCGGCGTTGAAGGGGGCGATCTCGAAGGCGCCGAGGGGGCCGTTCCAGATCAGCGTCTTGGCGCGTTCGAAGGCGGCACCGATCCGCTCGACCGCCTCGGGGCCGGCGTCCAGGATCATCGTATCCGCGGGCACCTGGGTGACTGGCACGGTCTCGTTCTCGGCCCCGGCCTTGAACTCGCGCGCGACGACCACGTCCGAGGGCAGGATGATCTCGCAGCCCACGTCCAGCGCCTTCAGCATGATCTGCTTGGCGGTCTCGGTCAGCTCGTGTTCACAGAGCGACTTGCCGACGTTGATGCCCTGGGCGGCGAGGAAGGTATTGGCCATGCCGCCGCCGATCACCAGACGGTCGACCTTCTCGACCAGGTTGCCCAGCAGATCCAGCTTGGTCGAGACCTTGGCGCCGCCGACCACCGCCACCACCGGGCGCACCGGCTGGGCCAGCGCGCTTTCCAGCGCCTCAAGCTCGGCCTGCATCAGGCGACCGGCGCAGCAGGGCAGCTCGCGCGCCAGGGCCTCGGTGCTGGCATGGGCGCGGTGCGCGGCCGAGAAGGCGTCGTTGCAGTAGACGTCCCCCAGCGAGGCAAGCTCCCGTGCCAGGGCGGCGTCGTTCTTTTCCTCGCCGGGGTGGAAGCGGATGTTTTCCAGCAGCAGCACCTCGGCATTGTCCTGCTCGGCGGTATGGGCCTTGGCGGCCTCCAGCGTCTCGATGAAGACCACCTTGCGTCCAAGCGCCTCTTCCAGCGCGGGGATGCAGATGCGCAGCGACATCTCGGGGATGACCTTGCCTTTGGGGCGGCCGAAGTGGGCGATCAGCAGCGGCTGGCCGCCCTTGGCAAGGATGTCCTGCACGGTGGGAACGATTCGCTCGATCCGCGTCGCATCGGTGACGCGGCCGTCTTCGACGGGCACGTTGATGTCCACGCGGGTCAGCACCCGTTTGCCGTCAACATCCATGTCATCCAGCGTTTTCCAGCCCATAGCACCCTCTTCGCTCTGCGATTTGCGTCGGTTCCGCTCAAGTGATGGCCGCTTCCCGCCCCCTGGTCAACCGGCCCGGCTTGGCATTCCGGTCACATCTGCCTAATGCTGGCCCAAACAGCAAAGGAGGACCCCATGGCCGAGATCAAGGACCCCGAGAACACCATCCTGATGGAACTGAAGGGTGGCACCGTCACCATCGAGTTGCTGGCCGACGTCGCGCCCCAGCACGCTGCCCGCATGAAGGAGCTGGCGCGCTCGGGCCAGTACGACGGCGTGGTCTTCCACCGCGTGATCGACGGTTTCATGGCCCAGACCGGCGACGTCAAGAACGGCAACACCAAGACCGGCTTCGACATCCGCATGGCCGGCACCGGCGGCTCGGACCTGCCGAACCTGCCTGCCGAATTCTCGCGTCTGCCCCACGACCGCGGCACCCTCGGTGCGGCGCGCAGCCAGAACCCGAATTCGGCCAACTCGCAGTTCTTCATCAACTTCAAGGACAACCATTTCCTCAACGGCCAGTACACCGTCTACGGCCGCGTCATCGAGGGCATGGAGCATGTCGACGCCATCACCCGTGGCGAGCCGCCTGCGGAGCCCGACGTGATGATCTCGGTCAAGGTGGCCGCCGATGCGTAAGCTGGCCCTTTCCGCCGTGCTCGGCCTTCTGGCCGGGCCGGCCCTTGCCACCGGCCTTGACATCGAGATCGCCGGGGAAGGGGCCAACGGCACCGTCCACGTCGATCTCTTCGAGGATGTGGCGCCGCTGCATGTCGAGCGGATCACCCAACTGGCCGGGGAAGGCGCCTATGACGGCGTCTGGTTCCATCGGGTGATCGACGGCTTCATGGCCCAGACCGGGGATGTGCAGTACGGCAAGGAAGGCGGCGACATGCGCATGGCGGGGCGTGGTGGTTCGTCCTACGCGGACCTGCCGGCCGAGTTCTCGAAGATCCCCTTCACCCGGGGCATCGTCGGCATGGCCCGCAGCCAGAGCCCGGACAGCGCCAACTCGCAGTTCTTCATCATGTTCACCGACTATCCGTCGCTGAACGAGGCCTACACGGTCGTCGGCGAGGTGACCTCGGGCATGGAGATCGTCGACCAGATCAAGCGCGGCGAACGCAGCACCAACGGCACCATCGTCGGGGCGCCCGACCGGATGGTCTCGGTCACCGTTACCGAGTGAGCTGAGATATTGCAGAAATGAAAGGCGCCCCCGGCTTGGCCGGGGGCGCCTTTCTGTCGTCGGCCTGCGGCGCGGCTCAGAAACTGCCGGAGGAGCCCCCGCCGCCGGACGAACCGCCGCCGAAACCTCCGCCTCCGCCGCCCGAGTGGCTGCTGGCCTCCGAAAGCTGGGGCAGGGTGACCAGCATCACCGTCTGCCAGCCACAGGCGTCGCAGCGGGTGACCCGCCGCGCCCGGCCCGGGCGGTAGAGTGTGGCGGCCTGGTCGGTGATGCGGCTGCGGTGCAGCCTCTTTTGCCCGCAGCCCGGGCACGGGCGCAATGTCGTCACGAGATCGCCGATCTTCCGTCGCGCGCCGATCAGGACGACCAGCAGGATGGCGCCGAGGATGATCAGCGGGACGGTCAGATCCCTCGGCGGGGGCTCACCGGCGGCAAAGGGGCGGGCGAGGTCGTCGACCAGCCGCGCCGCGCCCTCTTCCAACCCTCGGGCATAGTCGCCTTCACGGAATGCCGGCAGCAGGGTCTTTTCCATGATCGCATCGGTGGTGCCGTTCCAGTCCTGTCCGAAGGCGCGGCCCAGCTCGATGCGGGTATCACGCTCCTCCAGCGCCAGCAGCAGGAGCACGCCGTCGTCGCGCTCTGCATCGCCGATGCCCCAGTCGTTGAACAGCAGCGTGGAGAAGCGCTCCAGCGTGATGCCGGGAATGTACTGTTCCCGGCTCTGCAGGGTCAGCACCGTGATATGGACGCCTGTCTCGTCCCGGGTCGCGCGCAGGCGGGCACGGATGGCCGCTTCGGTCTCGGGCGGCAGCACTGCGCCGAGGTCGTTGACGTAAGGGTCCGAGGGCGCAGGGAACTCCTGCGCCGCCGCGGGCAGGGCGGCCGACAGGACCAGCGCCAGCGCCAGCGCAAGTATGCGGACAGGAGACCTCATTCCGGCCGCGCGCCCTTCAGCAGCATGGCGTCGATCTCGGCCCCCGGCACCGATTTCTTCAGCTTCGAGAAGCTGCCATCCTCGAAGACCTCGGACATCGCATCCAGGATCACCCGGTGCGTCGCCCGCGCCAGCGCCGAGCCGAGAGAGATCCGCGCCACGCCGATGCGGGCGAAGTCCTCCATGGCGTAGCTGGCCAGGTGACCTGCCGCCAGGGCGTTAACCGGGAGGGCGGTGCTGTCGACCAGGCGCTGAAGGTCCTCGAAACTGGGCGGGCCGGGGACAT
>NZ_AFPM01000149.1 GCF_000220565.1 Oceanicola sp. S124
GAGGCCATGCTGGCGGCGTCACGGGCGGGATCAACGACATGAACGACCCGACCAACCAGATCTTTGATGCGCAGATCGGCGGCACCTTCTACGCCTCGCAGTAATCGCGACGGCATGCAATGGCCCTCCCTCGCCTGTCCGGTGTCGGGGGAGGGCTGCGCACCGGCGCGGGTCAGCCCGCGTCGGTGTCCCTGTCCCGCGCGGCCCAGCCGGCCGCGAAGGGCAGCAGGGCGACGATCAGGAAGACCCTCAGCACGTGATGCGCGGCCACCATGGCCGGGTCGATGCCAAGTGCCAGGGCGACAACGCCCAGCTCGGGCGCTCCGCCGGGCAGGTAGGCCAGGAACAGCGGTGCCACCGGCGCGTCGATCATCGGCGCCAGGGCCATCGCCCCGGCAAGAGAGCCGAGGGCCAGCGCGATGCCGACCCCGGCCGCGATGCCGCCGTCCCGGGCGATCTGGCGCAGGGTGTAGCTGGCGAAACGCGCGCCCACGGATCCTCCGATGATGATCTGCGCCGCGGCCGAGAGCAGCGGCGGCACATGCACCGTCAGCACGCCGGTCATGTGCAGCGCGGCAGAGGCAAAGAGCGGCAGCAGCAGTTGCGCCGAGGGGAAGCGGAAGCGCTGACCCAGCCACCAGCAGGCCAGGGCGACCAGCGCCATGGCGCCATGGCGCAGCGGGTCCAGCGGCTCGGCCTCGGTGAAGCTGGCGCGGTTGGCCTCGGCCAGGTCGATGCCCGAGATCATCTGGATCAGGATCGGTGCGGTGATCAGCAGCACCACGATGCGGGCCGTGTGGCAGAGCACGACGCGGTTGACCTCGGTCTTGTGCTCTTCGGCCAGCATCGAGACCACCGACAGCCCGCCGGGCATGGCGGCGAAGAGGGCGGTCATCCGGTCCATCCGGCCCCAGCGTTTAAACAGCCAGTAGGCGCCGAGGCAGAACACCAGCGACAGCAGCGCCATGACGATCAGGCTGGGGATCCAGCTATGGGCGCGGACCACCACATCATGGGTGAAGCCGGTGCCCAGCATGGTGCCGATGGCGATCATCGCATAGCCGCGCCAGGCCGGCGGCAGCTTCGGCTGGAAGCTGGTGGCCTGGGCCAGCAGGGCATTGGCGAACATCGCCCCCAGGACCCAGGGCAGCGGCAGTTTGAGGAAGAAGAACAGGCACCCGCCCCCGGCACCGACGGCCAGTGTCATCAGGCCGCGCAGCGCCGGGGAAGAGATCGTCATGGGCATCGGGTCAGGCCTCTGTGGTGCGGCGGCGGCGCATGGCCTTCAGCAGGGGTGCGCCGACCAGGACCAGCAGCATCACCGCGAAGAGGACCAGGGCGATCGGACGCTCGAGCATGTAGCGCAGCGGGTTGCCGCCCGAGATCTGCATGGTGCGCACCAGTTCGCCTTCCATCATGCGGCCCAGCAGGAGGCCGATCACGGTGGCCGCCACAGGGTAATTGTTGCGGCGCATCAGCCAGCCGAGCGCGGCGAAGCCCGCCACGGTCAGCGGTCCGGCGATGGTGCCGGTGATGCCGTAGCCTCCCCAGGCGCACATCGCAAGGACCGAGGGCACCAGGTAGGACAGCGGCACCCTCACGACCAGCCCGAGCAGGCGCAGCGACAGCAGGCCCAGCACCGCCAGCAGCACCACCTGGCCGAGGTTGCCCAGGATGATCGAGTAGACGATGTCGGTCTGGTTGCGGATGAAGCTGGGCCCGCCGATGATGTTGTGGAACGAGAAGGCGGCCAGCAGCACCGCCGTCGCCGCGCCACCCGGAATGCCGAGTGCCAGCAACGCCGTCATCGAGCCGCCCTCGGAGGAGGAGTTGGCGCTTTCCGCCGCCACCACGCCCTCGGGCGCGCCCTTGCCGAAGCGTTCGGGGGTCTTCGAGGTCCGCTTGGCCTCGCCGTATGACACCAGGTTCGCAACCGAGGAGCCGACGCCCGGGATCGCCCCGATCACCGCCCCGAGAAGCGAACCGCGCACCAACACGCCGGGGTACTTGAAGGTCTCGCCGGCGCCCTTCAGGATCCGCCCGAAGGAGATGTCGCGCTGGTCCTCGTTGCGCACCAGGTAGGTGCCCCCGCGCAGGCGCAGCAGTTCGGAGGCGGCGAAGATACCGATCATCGCCGGCACCACCGGCAGGCCGTCGATCAGGTAGGGCATCCCCACCGAGGTCCGCATGACGCCGGTCGTCGACATGCCGATCTGGCTCAGCATCAGGCCGAAGAAGCCGGCCAGCAGGCCCTTGGACAGGGCGCTGTCGTTCAGCGTAGCAATCAGCGTCAGGCCCCAGAGCACGACGACGACCATCTCGAGCGGGCCGATCTTCAGCACGAAGGCGGCCAGCGGCTGGATCAGCAGCATCAGCAGCATGTAGCCGACGAAGGCGCCGACGACCGAAGCCGCCAGCCCGAGGCCGAGCGCCTCGTTGTGCTTGCCCTGGCGCGCCATCGGGTAGCCGTCGAAGGCCGTGGCGATGGAGGAGGACGAGCCGGGGATGTTCATCAGGATCGCCGTCACCCCGCCGCCATAGGCGCCGCCGGTGAAGATCGAGGTCAGGAACAGCATGGCTTGCAGGAAGTCCATGCCGAAGGTCACCGGCAGGAAGACCGCCATGGCCATCGAGATCTGAAGACCCGGGATCGAGCCGAAGACCAGCCCGATCATCAGCCCGGGAATGACCCAGAGCCAGGGGGTGAAGCTGGAGAACAGCAGGTCCAGCGCCTGCGAGAGGGCGAATTGGTCGATCATCTCAGAGCACCAGCGTCAGCATGGGGTAGGGGAAGAGGCTGCCGAAGCCGTAGACCAGCAGCGCGGTGAAGGCCGCGGCGAAGAGGGGTGGTTGCCACCAGCCCTTGCCGCCGCTCATCACCACCCCGGCCCAGACGAAGAGGAAGGTGGCGAGGTCGAAGCCGATGTGGGTCAGCGCGTAGCAGAAGACACCGAAACCGGCGAGCAGCAGCATGTCGCCCCAGATGCCGGGATCGCGGGTTTCTTCCTCGGCATCCTCGGCGGCTTCGGGGGCGGGTTTCAGCAGGGTCGAGGCGATCAGCAGCACCGACAACAGCGCGATGACAGCCGCGACGGGGGCCGTGACGATCAGGTTCTCCATGCTGGCCCGCGCGTCGACCGCGCTCCAGGTGATGAAGCCGGACACGGCCAGGATGATGCCGATCAGCGCGGCGTGGGTGGCGTGGAATTTGCCTGTCACCTCGTGACCTCCCCCAGAATTGGTTGCAAATGAAAGGGGCCGCCTCTCCGTCACCCCGCGAAGGGCGGGACAGGCGGCCCGAATTCCGGACGAGGGCGCATGGACGCCCCCGTCGTCGCGTCTAGCGCAATCCTACTCAGCCGAAAACCGCTTCAGGATCTCGAAGTTGGACAGGATGATCTCGGTGGTCTTCTCCGGCCCGAGCCATTCGGCGCCCATGTCCTGGGCTTCCAGGGAGGCGGTGAATTCCTCGTCCATCATCACCTTGTGGTAGGCGTCGACCAGTTCCTGGAAGGCCTCGGGGTGCTTTTCCTTGAAGGTCGCATGGGCGGCCAGGCCGCGCATCGAGCCCGCAAGGGTCACCACCGGCTCGTGGCCCGCGGCGACCAGCGCCTCGTCCAGGGTCGGAGCATCCCAGTCAGCCGAGCGCTCGTCCGCGGCATAGGCCAGCGGGCGGATGTACTCGGCGATCGACAGGGTGCCGTCGGCGGCGAGGACGGTCATGTCGACCTGGCCACCGGCCACGGCGGTACGGGCCGCGCCGCCAGATTCGTAGGTCACCACGTTGACCGCGTCATCGGTCAGGCCGAAGGCTTCCAGCGCCAGGCTGAGGTTGATCGCGCCCGACGAGTTCGGCACCACCGAGACGCTCAGCTGGCCGGGGTTTTCCTTGGCCGCGGCCATGAAGTCGGCCAGCGACTCGTAGGGGGTCTCGGCGTTGACGGCGAAGATGTCGAAGTCGTTCCACTGGCCGTTGATGAAGGCGAAGTCCTCGAGCGTGTAGTCCGCATCGTAGTTCAGGATCGCGTTCGACACGTAGGGGTGGATCGAGGTCGCCAGGAAGTAGCTGCCGTCATCGGGCATGTTCATGAAGTAGGTGTGGCCGACGTGGCCGCCGCCGCCCTGCTGGTTGATCACGGTGATCGGGGTGTCCAGCTCTTGCTGGAGGCGCTGCGCCAGGGCACGCGCAGTGCGGTCCGCCGAGCCGCCCGGCCCGAGGGCCACGACGAAGGTGATCTGGCGCGGGGGCCAGTTCTCGGCAGCCGAAACGGCCAGCGGCGAAACGGCGGCGGTCAGCACAGCGGCCAGGGTGGCGGCGGAAAAGGCGCGTTTGGTGAGATTCATTGAGTCCTCCCCTCATGTCTCGGGTCTTGTCGCGGATGAAATTGTAGCACAATCCGCTTGACGGTTGAGACTTACGCCCGGCGGAGGATTTCTGTCAAGTCGCCAAATCTCGTTGACAATTACCATATAAATTTGGTTCTTCTGCCGAAAGTGCTGGTAAGGTGTGCGCGAATGACGTCGCGTTTCGCAGGGCGGAGGTCGGAATATTGTCAACAAAAACCGATGAATCGCGTGGGGTTGCGGCGGAACGCGTCGCCCTGGCCCTGCAAGAGGAGATCCTGTCGGGCAAGCTTGCTCCGGGGTCTCGCCTGGGCGAGGTGGCGCTGGCTGATCGGTATGATGTCAGCCGCGGGCCTGTGCGCTCGGCGCTGAACCAGCTGGCCGAGTCGGGATTAGTGTCGATCGTGCCGAACAGCGGCGCCCGGGTGCGCGAGCTGGGCCGCGACGATGCCCGCGCGCTCTACGAGGTCCGCGCCGCGCTGGAGGCCGAGGCCGCCCGGCTGGCCGCCGGCCATGCCGATGCGGCGACCGGCGACGTGCTGGGGCAGTTGCTGGGGCAGCATGCGGACGAGGTCTCGGCCCATCCCCAGGGGGCCTACCTTCAGGGGCCGGGGGATCGCGACTTCCACATGGTCATCGCGCGGATGTCGGGCAATCCGATCATCCTGCGGTATCTCACCCGCGAGCTTTATCCGCAGCTGTCGCTGCTGCGGGTGAAGCATCGCAATGTCACCGGGCGCGGCCAGGCCGCCCTGCTGGAACACCGCCGCATTGCCGAGGCCATCGCCTGCGGTGACGGCGAGGTCGCGGCGCTGCTGATGCGCCGTCATATCCGGGCAAGCTGGGACGCGCTGGAAGCGCAGCTTGCCGCCACCCCCGAGGAGCAAAAGTTGTGAGTCAGATCGCCGTTCCCGCCGCCTTCATGCGTGGCGGCACCTCCAAGGCCCTTGTGCTGCATCGCCGTGACCTGCCCGGGGACGAGACCCTCTGGCCAGCGCTCTTTGCCGCGATGCTCGGCTCTCCCGATCCGAACCAGCGGCAGCTGAACGGCATGGGCGGGGGCATCTCCTCGCTGTCGAAGATCTGCATCATCGGCCCGTCGACGCGGCCTGACGCGGATATCGACTACACCTTCGCGCAGGTCGGGGTGATCGACGACAGTGTCGATTTCTCGGGCAACTGCGGCAACATGAGCTCGGCCATGGGGCCTTTCGCCTATGACGAGGGGCTGGTCGCGGGCCCGCGCGACGGTGAGGCGGTGGTGCGCATCCACAATACCAATTCCGGCAAGGTGATCGCCGCGAGCTTCCCCGTTTCGGGGGGCGTGGCCGAGGTCGAGGGCGACCTGCAGATCCCCGGGGTCGAGGGCACCGGCGCGCCGGTGGTGCTGGATTTCCTCGATCCGACCGACACCAACGGCAACGGCGCCCTGCCGGCGGGACCGGTGGTCAGCCGCCTGACCCTGTCGACCGGCGAGGAGGTCGAGGTGACGATGATCGATGCCGCCGTGCCGGCGGTCTTCGTCGAGGCGTCCCAGGTCGGCGGGGATACCCGCAGCCACCCGGCCGACATCGACGCCGATCGCGCCTTGATGGCGCGGCTGGAAGATATCCGTTGCCAGGCCTCGGTGGCCATGGGGCTGACCCCGGATCTCGGGGCGGCGGCGGCGCGGATCGCCACGCCGAAGGTCGCCATGGTGGGCCGTCCGCAGTCCTACCAGGACCTGTCCTCGGCACCCCATGCCCCGGAAAGCCACGACCTGCAGATCCGCATGATCTCGGCCGGGCAGGCGCATCGCGCGGTGCCGGTGACCGGGGCGCTGGCGCTGGCCTGCGCCGCCGCCATCGAGGGATCCGTGGTGCAGCGCCAGATCGCCGAAGGCGGCGATCCGCAGACCCTGCGCATCGGCACCCCCTCGGGCATCGTCTCGGTCGGCGCCTCCCGCGACCTGGCCACCGGAGACATCACCGCCGCGCGGATCCTGCGCACGCAGCGCCGCCTTATGGACGGCCGCGTCCATGTCCCACGCAGCACCCTTTCCAAGACCACAGAAGAATGAGCGAGGCACCCCAATGCTGAATCACGAAGTCAACAAACGGTTCAAGGATCGCATCGCAAGCGGTGGCGCCCTGCTGCTGCCCGGCGCCGCCAATGCCCTGGCCGCACGGGTGATCGAGGACCTGGGCTTCGAGGCGGTCTACCTGTCGGGAGCGGGGCTGACCAATACCTACCTCGGGATGCCCGACCTGGCCTTCATCTCGCTGCCCGAGATCGCCCAGCATACGGCGACGATCCGCGATGCCACCGACCTGCCGATCGTGGTCGACGCCGACAACGGTTTCGGCAACGGGCTGAACGTGCGTCACACCATCCGCACGCTGGAGCGCGCCGGTGCCTCGGCGATCCAGCTCGAGGACCAGAAGACGCCCAAGCGCTGCGGCCACTTCTCGGGCAAGGAGGTCGTCTCGCTCGAGGAGGCGCGCTCGCGGATCAAGGCTGCCGTGGATGCCCGCCAGGACGAGAACACGATGATCGTCGCCCGCACCGATGCCGCGGCCACCGACGGCCTGTCCGAGGCCCTGGATCGTGCCGCGGCCTTCATCGAGGACGGTGCCGACATCACCTTCGTCGAGGCACCGCAGACTGTCGAGGACCTGCGCGCCATCCCCGCCGCACTGCAGGGGACGCCGCAGCTGGTCAACCTGGTGGTGGGCGGCAAGACCCCGATCCTCTCGGTCGACGAGTTTACCCGGATGGGCTTCTCGCTGGTGCTCTATGCCAATGTCGCGCTGCAATCGGCGCTGTTCGGCATGCAGACCGCGCTGACCCAGCTGAAGGAGCAGGGCCAGATGGACGAGGACGGCCCGCTGGCCGGCTTCATGGAGCGCCAGCGGGTGGTCCGCAAGGACCTGTTCGACGAGTTGGACAAGCGCTACGCCTACTGAGGCGGATTACTGCGGCAGAATTTAGGGGCGGTCCTTGCGGGGGCCGCCCTTTCTCAGTCCAGCGCGCGCAGGTCCAGCGGGCGATCTTCAATCAGGGCTTCCATGGCGAAGAAGCCGGTCACCGCCGCGAGATCGAAATTGGTGATCAGGCGCTGGTAGAAATTGTCATAGTGGGCGATGCCCCGCGTCACCACGCGGGCAAGGTAATCCCAGTCGCCGCCGATACGGTAGAAGTCGCGCACCTCGGGCAGGGCCTCGACATGCTTGCGGAAGCTGTCGGCCCAGTCCTTGGAGTGGTGCCGGGTGCGCATCATCACGAAGACGGTCAGGTCGTAGCCCAGGTCGGCCAGGTTGATCTCGGTCCGGGTGCCCAGGATCAGCCCGTCGGCGGTCAGCCGTTTCAGCCGACGCCAGCAGGCGTTCTGCGACAGGCCCGCGCGTTCGGCCAGATCACGCTGCGAGAGCGAGCCATCCTTTTGCAGGATGCTGAGAATTCTGAGGTCAATCCTGTCGACTTTTGCCATTTCTTCGATCCTCTGACCCAATATGCGCCGAAAATCGCATGAACGAGGTGAGGTATCAACGGGCAAGTGGGGCTAGGCTGCGCGATGTTCCTTTCCTTTCACAGGTGCCCAGATGACAGCCCTCGCTCCCTCCGTGTTTTCCGATTTCCTGGCCGGGCTGAAGGCCGGGGGCCCCGGGGCGCTGCGGGCCGGGCTGATCGGCAAGCAGGCGATGGTCGAGGGCCCCTTCGGCGCGCATCCCATGGTCTATGCCGACTACGTCGCCTCGGGCCGCGCCCTGCGCCAGGTCGAGGACTTCGTGATGGAGAAGGTGCTGCCCTACTACGCCAACTCCCATACCGAGGCCTCGTTCTGCGGTGCCACCATGACCCGGATGCGGCGCGAGGCGCGGCAGGTCATCGCGCGGGCCTGCGGGGCGGGGCCCGACCATGCGGTGATCTTTGCCGGATCGGGCGCCACGGCAGGGCTGAACCGGCTGGTGTCGCTGTTCGGCGCCGACACGGGCCGGGTGCGCGTGCTGATCGGCCCCTATGAGCATCACTCCAACATCCTGCCCTGGCGCGAGAGCGGCGCCGAGGTGGTCGAGCTGCCCGAGGCGCCCTGCGGCGGCATCGACACCGAGGCCCTGCAACAGGCGCTGGCAGAGAGCGCCGGGTTCGACCGGGTGATCTGTTCCTTCTCGGCCATGTCCAATGTCACCGGCATCATCGCCGATGTCGCCGGGGTGACGCGGATCGCCAAGCAGGCCGGCGCGCGGGTGATCTGGGATTACGCGGGCGGGGCGCCCTACCTGCCGGTCGACATGCAGCCCGCTCCGGGCGTCGAGATCGACGCCATCTGCGTCTCTCCGCACAAGTTCATCGGCGGCCCGGGGGCCTCGGGCCTGCTGCTGCTGCGCCGCGACTCGGTGGTGCGGCAGGCGCCGACCTGGCCCGGTGGCGGCACCGTCCGCTTCGTCTCACCCGAAGGGCAGGACTACAGCGGCAGCCTTGAAGCGCGCGAGGAGGCGGGCACGCCCAATGTCGTCGGAGATATCCGCGCGGCGCTGGTCTTCCTGGTGAAAGAGGCCATCGGGCTGGACCACCTGCAGGCCCGCAATGCCGAGCTGACCGCCCGGGCCTTCCAGGCCTGGGGCGATTGCCCGCAGATTGACCTGCTGGGGCAGGGCGAGGCGCCGCGGGTGCCGGTCTTCTCGTTCCGCATCCGCGACGGGCAGGGCGGCTTCGTGCATCAGCAGCTGGTCACCCGGATGCTCAGCGACTTGCATGGCATCCAGGCGCGCGGCGGCTGCGCCTGCGCCGGGCCCTACGTGCACCGCCTGCTGGGCATCGACGCCGCGACCTCCGAGCGGCTGCGCGCCGCGATCCTCGCCGGTGACGAGGTGCAGAAGCCCGGGTTCACCCGGCTCAACCTGTCGGTGCTGATGGAGGACGAGACGGTCGATTTCATTCTCGACGCGGTTCGTGCGCTGGCGCAGGAGGCCCCTGCGCTGGCGCCGCGCTACGAAGTCGACACGGCCCATGCCATTTTCGCTCCGCGTGTGGCATAATGGGGGCAGGTATCTTGCACAGGGCCCGAGGACATGAGACATACCGAGCCCGCAACCGGAACTATAGTTCGGAAGCACCGCCTGGCTGGCGATCATCTGCGCGCGTTCAGGGCACAAACCGGGTCAGCTGATCTGATTTGTGCGGCGCGCCCATGTCCTGCCGACGTTGTTTCCGCGCGTGGTCCGTGCTTCGATGCTCTGGTCAATGCCGGGCGGGCCCAAGGGACCGCCGCAGCCTGGCCAATCACCAAGACCGAACAACCCACAGGGAACCTCCCATGATTTCCAAGACCGAAATTTCCCGCCGCAGCGCGCGCGGGCGCGCCGTCCTCGCGGCCCTGACGGCTTCCTCCGTGCTGGCCCTCTCCTCTGCCGCCGCCCTGGCGCAGGACTTCGACCCGCAGGCGGTCATCAATATCGGTTCGCTCTACGAGCCGCAGAACCTGGACAACACCCAGGGCGCGGGCCAGGGCATCAACGAAGCCTTCAACGGCAATGTCTACGAAGGTCTCTTCGTGCTGACCGACGCGGGCGAGGTCGAGCCCAAGCTGGTCGACAGCTACGAGATCAGCGAAGACGGGCTGACCTACACCTTCACCCTGAAAGAGGGCGTGACCTTCCACTCGGGCGACCCGCTGACCGCTGCCGACGTCAAGAGCTCGATCGAGCGCGTGACCGCCGAGAATTCCGCCAGTTCGCGCAAGCGCACCCTGGCCGTGATCACGGGTATCGAGACCCCGGACGATCAGACCGTCGTGGTGACCCTCTCGGCGCCGTCGATCTCGCTGCCCTACAACCTGTCCTACGTCTGGATCGTCAATGACGCGGCAGGCGACATCAGCTCGGGCGAAGACGGCACCGGCCCCTACGTGCTGCAGGAATGGCGTCGCGGTTCGGCCCTGGCCATGGTGCCCTTCGACGGCTACTGGGGCGAAGAGCCCACCAACGGCGGCGTGATGTTCCAGTACTTCACCGATGCCACGGCGCAGAACAACGCGCTACTGACCGGCGCCGTCGACATCATCACCTCGGTGCAGAGCCCCGATGCCCTGTCGCTGTTCACCGACAACCCGGACTTCACGGTCTCGGAAGGTGCCTCGACCACGAAGGAGCTGATGGCCTACAACGACCGCGTCGCGCCCTTCGACAATGCCACCGTGCGTGCGGCCCTGGCCCGCGCCGTGGACAACGAGAAGCTGCTGCAGGCGATCTGGGGCGACTACGGCACCCTCATCGGGTCCTTCGTGCCGCCGACCGATCCCTGGTACGAGGACCTGACCGGCGTCAATGCCTACGATCCCGAAAGCGCCCAGCAGATGCTGGCCGAAGCGGGCTATGCGGACGGGTTCTCGTTCACCTTGGACACGCCGGACTATGATCCGCACCCCGTGGTGGCGCAGTTCCTGCAGAACGAGCTGGCCAAGGTCGGTGTCGAGGTGAAGATCAACATCATCACCGCCAACGAATGGTACACCAAGATCTACAAGGCGCATGACTTCGATGCGACCCTGCAGGAGCACGTGAACCACCGCGACATCGTCTTCTACGGCAACCCGGACTTCTACTGGGGCTATGACAACCCCGAGGTCACCCGCCTGATCACCGAGTCCGAAAGCGTCTCTTCGATGGACGAGCAGACCGAGATGCTGGCCGAGGCCAACCGGATCATCGCCGAGGATGCCGCCAGCATGTGGCTCTACCTGTACCCGCAGATCGTCGTCTCGACCTCGAATGTCTCGGGCTATCCGCTGAACGGGCTGAACTCGCAGTTCTTCGTCTCGGACATCAAGAAGGCCGACTGAGGCCACTGACCGGGGGCCGGGCGGAGACGTCCGGCCCCTCTCTTCGCGCATACGGGAACCCCAATGCTGAGATACATGGCACGGCGGCTGCTCATCCTGCTGCTGTCTCTCTTCGTCGCGGCCATCGTGCTCTTCGTGCTGCTGCGCCTCCTGCCGGGGGATCCGGCCAATGCCCTCGTGGGGGTCGGTGCCACGCCGGAGCAGATCGCGGCCGCGCAGGCGCAGATCGGCTCCGACCAGCCGCTGGCGGTGCAGTTCGTCACCTACCTCGGCGACCTGGCGCGCTTCGATCTCGGCAAATCCTTCGTCTCGCGTGCGCCGGTGATCGAGGAAATCTCGCGCCGTCTTTCCGTTACCCTGCCGCTGACCCTGGCGGCTTTCCTGCTGTCGATGCTGATCGCCATTCCGCTGGGCATCCTGGCGGCGGTCAAGTCCGAGCGCTGGTACGGGCTGCTGCTGTCCGTCGTCTCGCAGGTCGGCATCGCCGTGCCGGTGTTCTGGCTGGGGGTGCTGCTGGTCTATGTCTTCGCGCTGAACCTGCGCCTGCTGCCCTCGGGGGGCTTCCCGCTGCGCGGCTACGGGGATCCGGCCCGCGCCGTGACCTCGATGGTGCTGCCGGTGCTGACCATCGCCCTGATCATGTCGGCCTCGCTTATGCGCTACGTGCGCGCCGCGACGCTTGAAGTGCTGGGCTCGGACTTCCTGCGCACCGCCCGGGCGCTCGGCGAAAGCCGCACCGGCGCGCTTATGCGCCACGGGCTGCGCAATGCCGCGGTGCCGGTGATCTCGGTCCTGGGAATCGAGCTGTCGACCACCTTCCTCGGCGCCGTGGTGGTCGAGCAGGTCTTCTCGCTGCCCGGCATGGGCTCGATGCTGCTGCTGGGGATCCAGCAGCGTGACTACCCGAATATCCAGGGCGTGCTGATCATCTCGACCCTGCTGGTGCTGCTGACCGGCTTCCTTGCCGACCTGCTGCAACGGGTCCTCGACCCGCGCCTGCGCAAGGAGGCCCGCCGATGAGCGCCGAGCAGACCGATAACTTGACCGAAACGTCGGGCCGCCGCCGGAGCCGCGGCAATGCCACCTACTGGCTTGGCCTCCTGCTGGTCGGGGTGATCGTGCTGGCCGGGCTGATCTCCTTCGTCTGGACGCCCTATGCGCTGTCGGACATGGTCGGCGGGCGGCTTGAGGCGCCGAGCCTGCAGCACTGGGCCGGCACTGACCGGCTGGGGCGGGACCTGTTCACCCAGCTTATGATCGGGGCGCGGATCGCGCTGATCGTCGGCTGCGGCGCCGTGGTGATCGGCGCGGCGATCGGCGTGACCACCGGCCTGCTGGCCGCCTTCGCGACCCGCTTCCTCGACGATGCGCTGGCGGCGGTCTTCGACATCCTCATCGCCTTCCCGACCCTGCTGATCGCCATGCTGGTGGTCGCGGCGCGGGAAGAGGCCAGCCTGGGCACCGCGATCCTCGCGCTCGGCATCGGCCTGTCGCCCATCGTCGGGCGGATCACCCGGATCCTGACCAAGCAGGTGCTGGGACAGGACTACATCACCGCCGCGCGGGTCTCGGGCACCTCCTGGGGGGCCATCGTCTTCTGGCACATCCTGCCCAATATCGCCCCCTTCCTCGGGGTGAACCTGGCGCTGCAATTCGGGCTGGCGGTCATGGCCGAGGCCTCGCTGTCCTACCTCGGCCTCGGCGCGCCGCCGCCCAATGCCTCCTGGGGACGGATGCTGCAAGAGGCGCAGGGCACCGTCTACACCGCCCCCTGGGGCGCCATCCTGCCGGGCCTGGCGCTGTTCGCGCTGGTGATCGGGATCAACCTGCTGGCGGACGGTCTGCGCGACCGCTTCGACCCGACGAAGGGGGCCGCGTGATGAGCGATCTGCTGACCGTCCGCGACCTGCGGCTGTCGACGCCGGACAAGGTGCTGGTGCAGGACCTGTCGTTTTCCATCGCCGCCGGCGAACGCTTCGGCCTGATCGGCGAGAGCGGCTCGGGCAAGTCGCTGACCTCGCTCGCCGTGACCGGGCTGCTGGCGCCGGGACTGCGCGCCGAGGGCTCGGTCGAGCTGGCCGGCACCCAGGTCATCGGCGCGCCCGAGCGGCGCCTGGTGGGGCTGCGCGGCAACGCCGTGGCCACCGTCTTCCAGGAGCCGCTGACGGCGCTCGACCCGCTGATGCCCCTTGGCCGCCAGATCGCCGGGCCGGTGCGCCGCCGCCTGAAGCGCGAGGGCGCAGAAACCTCGGGCGCCGCGGTCCGGGCCGAGGTCATGGCGCTGCTCGAGCAGGTCCGCATGCCGGATCCCGCGCGCCTGATCGGGGCCTATCCGCACGAGGTGTCCGGCGGGCAGCGCCAGCGCGTCGCCATCGCCATGGCGCTGGCCTGCCGCCCGCGCCTGCTGATCGCGGACGAGCCGACGACCGCGCTGGATGTCACCACCCAGGCCGAGATCGTCCGCCTGATCACCTCCCTGGTCGACGAGCTGGGCATCGCGCTGCTGTTCATCAGCCACGATCTTGCCGTGGTCGGCCAGGTGGCCGAGCGGGTCATGGTCATGCGCCATGGCCGCGCCGTCGAAAGCGGCCCGGCGCTGCAGGTGCTGACGCAGCCGCAGGACGATTACACCCGCAATCTCGTCGCCGCCGCCCGGCGCTTCGACGCCGCGCTGGAGGGGCAGGGATGAGCCTGATGACGGTCGAGAATGTCGGTTTCTCCTACGGGACCGGACGCAAGGTGCTGGAGGATATCTCGTTCAGCGTGCCGAAGGGCGCCAATGTCGGGCTGGTCGGGGAAAGCGGCTCTGGCAAGTCGACGCTGCTGCGTCTGTTGCTGGGGCTGGACAGTCCGCAATCCGGGCGCATCCTGTTCGACGGCGCGCCGCTTCAGGCCCGCGACCGCGCCTACATGCGCGGCTACCGCAAGCGAGTGCAGGCGGTGTTCCAGGATCCCTATTCCTCGCTCAACCCCGCGCATCGCATCCGCCGCATCGTGACCGAGCCGCTGCGCTCGCTGAAAGTGCCCGGCGATCACCTGGCGATGGCGCGCGAGGCGATCACCAGCGTCGGGCTGACCGAGGACACGCTTGAGCGTTTCCCGCACCAGTTCTCGGGTGGGCAGCGCCAGCGCATCGCCATCGCCCGCGCCATCGTCGCCCGCCCCGAGCTGGTGCTGGCGGACGAGGCGGTCAGCGCGCTGGACCTGTCGACCCGGGTGCGCGTGGTGGACCTGTTCCGCGAGATTTCCGAGCGGATGACGATGATCTTCGTCTCGCACGACATGGGCGTCGTCGCGGCGCTCTGTGATCAGCTGATCGTGCTGGACCGCGGCCGCATCGTCGAGGCCGGAGAGACCGCCGCCATCCTGCGCGACCCGCAGCATTCCTACACCAAAAGCCTTCTGGCCAGCATCCCGCGGATGCCGGAAGGCGCCTGACCGAAGGACAGATCACATGAGTGTTTCCCCCGAATTCGCCGCCGCGCATGAGGCCTGGTTCCAGACCCGGATGGAGAAGCTGACCGCCGAGAACGGCTGGCTGAACCTGCTGGGCCGCTGGTGGATCACCCCCGGCACCCGCAGCATCGGCAGCGGCGCCGGCAACGACATTCAGCTGCCCGTCGGTCCCGAGGTGCTGGGCAGCCTGACGCTGAACGCCGACGACACCGGCAGCTTCACCCCCGAGGGCGGCGAGGCCGTGGCCCTGGATCGCGCCGCCGGCACCTTCGCCTGGCGCGCCGACCGCTTCCTGCTTGAGATCACCGCGCTGAACGACTGGCGCGCCCTGCGCATCCGCGATGCCCAGTCGGACGCGGCAGAGCACCTCAAGCCCATCGAGTTCTTCCCGCTGGACCCGGCGCTGCGCATCACCGCCCGCTGGGAAAAGCTGCCCGAACCGATGGAGCTGGTCCTGGACACCATCATCGGCGCGCCGACCTACGTGCCCGTCACCCATGTGGCGAAGTTCGAGTTCGCCGGCCGCCAGATGGCCATGCTGCCGACCTATGGCACCGCCGACCGGCCGCAGTTCGTCTTCCGCGACCTGACCTCGATGGAGGACGCCTACAGGCACATGCGCTTCGTCTTCGGCGAAGAGGTGACAGAGGACAGCGTGGTCATCGACTTCAACCGCGCCACCAACCCGCCCTGCGCCTTCACCAGCCACGCGGTCTGCCCGCTGCCCCCGCGTGAAAACCTCTTCGGGGTGCGTATCGAGGCCGGCGAAAAGCGCCTCTGACCGGCGGCGCCGCGCAATGAGAAAGGGCCGGAGGTGGATCTCACCTCCGGCCCTTTTCATGTCTTGTGGCGCGGTTTATTCGGCCAGCTTGGCCTGGGCGGCGGCGTTGCCCAGCTCGGCGGCCTCGCCCAGCAGGGCCCTGGCGCGCTCGGGCTCGTCCTCGGCGATCAGCTCGGAGAGCGCGACCATGGCGAAGCTGTTCTTCTGCACCGCCGATTGCTCCAGCAGGGTCTTGGCGTCGGTCAGGCTTTCGGGCACGCCAAGGCCATCCCGGTACATCTCGCCGAGGCGCAGCAGGGCCCAGGCATTGTTCAGCTTGGCGGCGCGTTCCAGGTAGAACTTGGCGCGGGTCAGGTCCTGCGGGATGCTCTCGCCCTGCAGGTAGGCGTCACCCAGCTGGTAGTTGGCCCAGATGTTGCCCTGGCCGCCGGCGGCATCCAGCAGCTCGACCGCGCGGCTCGGCAGCGGGGCCACGCCGTCGCCGGTCAGCAGCATGCCGCCCAGCTTGTACTGCGCCCAGGCGTTGCCCTGGTCGGCGGCGTCGCCGTAGAGCTCGGCGGCACGGGCGCGGTCCTGCGCGACGCCCTTGCCCTCGTAGAGCATCTCTGCGGCCTTGTACTGACCCCAGACAGAGCCTGCCTCGGCGGCAGAGAGATAGAGGTCGAGCGCCGCGGAAAGCTGGTCCGCGTCGCCGCTCTCGACCAGCTTGTCGCCCTGGGCGACGGCGGCCACAGGGTCGGTCTGGGCAAGGGCAGCGCTCAGCGGGGCGGTGGCGAGGGCAAGCGACAGAAGTGCGATCTTGACGGGATGGGTCATCGGTCCTCCTCGGACGACAGGGGGCGGGGGGAAGCGGGCGCGATCTGCGCCGGGAAATCCCGCGGGTAGAGACGGCCTGCACTGGTCAGGCCTGCACCGGCATGGCCTGCACTGGACCGCGGAAGCGGGCTTGCAAGGGCCGGTGCCGGGGACGTGGTGGTGATGGGGGCGGATGGCCGGAAGAGCCAGGGAAGCGCCGCCCGGACGATCTGCGCCATGCGCAGGCCGAGGTCGGCGAAACCGTCGCGCAGCCCGACGAAGCGGATCAGCCCGTAGCTGTAGAGCACGATGTTGATCAGCGGGATCGCCACGCCCAGGGTCTTCTCGGTATGGAGGCCAATGGCCACGTAGAAGGTCATCAGCGCCAGGATCGCCAGGTTGAACAGGAAGGCATAGGGCGGGATGAAGCTGCGCGACGCCAGCTTGGGCGTGCGGGTGAAGCTGTGGCGCTTGCCGCCCGCCATCTGCCAGATCGAGGCGAGGATCCCCGCCAGGTTCACCGGCAGCAGCATCAGGTTCAGCGCGCAGACCCCGAACAGATCCCACCACTGATAGCCCATGCGGCGCAGGTCCAGCATGTAGAGCACGAAGTAGGGCGTCATGAACAGCGGGGCCCAGAACAGCGGGTGCGGCTGGTCCACCGCCATCAGCATCAGCGCCAGGATCCCGACATTGCCGATCAGCGGCGACAGCAGGTAGTGCGAGCGGACCAGCAGCATCGGCAGGGCGCGCAGCATGCCGCCGCGTTTCCAGGTGCTGCACAGCAGGTCGAAGAACAGGATCAGCCCGCCGTTCGCCCATCTCTTGCGCTGGATCGCCAGGGCACCGAAATCGGCCGGCGTGGCACTGTAGGCCATGGGCGCGAAGTGGTTGTGGACGTGCCAGCCCCGGTCCTGAAGGTCGATGGTCGAGCCTGTATCCTCGATCACCGTCTTGTCCTGCACGTAGACCTTCACCTGATGGCCGTTCTCTTGCCGGAGTTGGCAGATATCCTGAAGCGCCCTGGTGCGGATCACTGCATTGGC
Organism: Oceanicola sp. S124; assembly: GCF_000220565.1. Classification (GTDB taxonomy): domain Bacteria; phylum Pseudomonadota; class Alphaproteobacteria; order Rhodobacterales; family Rhodobacteraceae; genus Pseudooceanicola. Next base: position 17,243 of record NZ_AFPM01000149.1, read on the forward strand.
CCCGACCCAGTAGGCCGCGTCATAGTGGCTTGAGCCCTGGTGGATCAGATACTGGATATCGGTCGTCGCGCCCGCGATCCGTTCGACGGGCGAGGGGCCGCCGGGGAAGGTCAGGTAGGGCGTCTGGGCGACGGCGGCATCGGGGCGGTCCTCGAGCTCTCCGACGAGGGTGAGCATGTAATCCGCCATGATCACGCTGTCGGCGTCCAGGGTCAGCACGTAGTCGGTCTGCGGAATGGTCAGCTCGGCGCTGCTGGTTGTCGCCGGCACCAGGTACTGGCCATCGTCGCGGGTCTCGACATCCCAGTCAGAGCCCATCAGGCCGAGGTAGGCGTTGAGGTTCATCGCCTTGTTGGGCCCGTGCGAGAGATTGGCGAAGCGCTTGCGCTGGAAGCTCTCGATCCCGCCAGTCAGCAGGCAGGCCATCAGGTCGTTCTCGCGTTGCGGATCGCAGGCCGAGGTGCGGAGCAGGCGCCGTGCCTCACCCCGGAAGCGGCGCGCCAGGTCCTCGACCACACGCGATACGACGAAGCTGTCGACGTGGGCGAAGGAGGCGTCTCCCTCGTCGGCCAACTTGCGGGCGATGCCGTCCAGCCAGTCCGCAAGCGCCCCGTAGGCCGGTCCCCAGGGCGCGCTCGTTGCGGGAGCGGCCAGGGCGGCGTCGCGGATCCGGCGCCCTTCGGCCAGCCAGTCCTGCACTTCGGCGATGGCGCCCATGGTCTCGGCCAGGGCGGTGTCGTTGCCGGGGGAATCGTCGACCAGGACCACGATGCGCTTGTTGCGGTAACGGGCGAGGGCGGCGGACAGCACCGTCTCGATCACCACGCGACGGCTTTCCTGGTAGGACGGGATCAGCACGGTGACCGAAGGGGCGTCACTGCGCAGCAGCGCCGGATCGCAGTCGGTCAGCGCGGTGGCCCGGGGCCGGCGCGCGGCCCCGAGGCGGATCACCTGGTAGCAGAGGGCGCAGTAGAACAGGCCTCCGATCAGGCTGACGAAGGGCAGCATGGGCCAGCCATGCCGGTAAAGCGCATCCACGGCAAAGCCCGAGAAGATCAGGAAGAGCGTGGCGGACAGGCCGACCGACAGGCCGACCAGCCACAGCTCTGCCCGGTCCAGCCCGGCAGACAGGCGCGCCGGGCGGACCCCGCCCGCTGCCTTCGCAGCAGGCGGGGGGGCCGTTTCGGCTTGGGACCAGGAGACCATCAGAAGGTCTTGCGCATCTTGAGGCTGGCGACATGTTCCTGCGAGGAACTGTCGAAGTTGAGGTTGTACTGCGCTTCGGCCGACCAGCCGCCGACGTTGAAGGCGGTGAAGCCCGCGGCAAGGTTCCAGACCTGCCCGTCGCCCGCGCCCGTCGTCGAGAAGCCCGAGACCCCGGTGCCGTCCGAGGCGAGGGTCGCGGTCAGCGGCAGGTCGCTTTCGGAATAGATCGTGGTCCCGATGCGGGCGAAGGCGCGCAACACGCTGCCGTCCGCGTCGCGGCGGGTGGTGCCCACCTCGAGCGCGGGAGAGAGGCTGAAGACCACCTCCTCGCTGGCATCGACGCTCAGCGCGGCGCTGCCGCCGGTCTCGGTGAAGGCATCCGAGCGTACCAGGGTGGTGTCCAGGTCGACGCGCGGCTTCAGGAAGAAGCTGTCGTCACCGATCACGTAGGAGCCGCGCAGCTTCAGGTTCACCGACGAGACGTTGATCGAACCGGTCAGTGTCTGGGTCGCGCCGCCGACGGTGGCGAAGCGCGTGGTCGACAGATCCCCCCAGCTGCCGGTCAGCGCCGCCGAGAAGGCGAAGGGACCGGGGGCGTATTTCAGCGAGGCGCCGCCGTGGAACTTCATCCCGTGCGATCCGTCCCCATTGGGGTTGGTGGTGCGCGAGTTGGACAGGCCGATGCCGCCGCCGACACGCCAGTCGCTGCCGTTGAGGGCGCGCTGCATGCCGGTCGAATACATGGTCGAGACGGTGGTCGCCTCGCCGCCCGCCGCACTGTCCTGGGTCAGGTGGCTGTAGGTCAGCTTGGTCCAGTCGCAGGCACCTTCGGCGACTTCGGCATAGAGACCGGAGGGGACCGAGCAGCTCATCATCGTGTCCGAGAAGCTGAGGGCTTCGAGGAAGCCCGAGTCCAGCGCATCGACATAGGGCGTCGGGGCCAGGTCGTCGTAGGCAGACTGGGCGCCTTCCAGCGAGCCGCTGTTCAGCACCAGGGCTCCGATCTCGCCCAGGCCCTCGCCACCCGCCGCCATGGCGCGTTGCAGGTAGTCCGCGATCGTCCCGGCGGTGCCGGTCAGGCCCTCGGGGGCGAAGTTCAGCCCGGTGATGGTCACCTGCACGTCGCCGCCGTCGTTGACCGTCTCGATCGAGGCGGTGACGAAGGGGTTCTCGGTGATCGACAGGTTCTGCAGCGAGACGCCCTCTCCGGTCGAGACGAAGACGTAGCTTTGCGGCGTCGCGCTGGCGGTGACGAAGTTCAGCGTCACGGCCCCTTCCAGCGAGGCCATGCCCGAAACCTCGATCAGGTCGTTGGTGTCGACCGCGGCGCCCATGTCCAGATCCAGCAGCAGCGTGCTGGTCGAGGAGGTCTCGAGGTTGCCGGTCAGCGCGGTGGTCATCACGGTGCCGGTGCCGCCGGGCGACAGGGTGCCGGCGACGGACACCGTGTTGCCGGTGCCCAAGTCGAGGATCGAGCCGGTTTCCAGCAGCGAGCCCTCGTAGTTGTTGAAGTCATTGGCCCAGGGGCCCAGCACCACGTTGCCGCTGATCGTGCCGTAGTTCTCGACCAGGATGTCGTTGCCCTCGGCCTGGATGGCGTAGTCGTCCACCCCGCCGGCGTTGTCGATTGTGCCGTAGTTGGTGACGGTGTTCTGCAGGCCGGTGTCCAGGAAGACCCCCGCGAAGCCGGCGCCGCCGGTCACCGTGGCGCCTTCGGCGATATTGGCCGAGAGGTTGCCGAAGCCGGTCAGGCTGATGCCGTTGCCGGTGGCGCTGACGCTGCCTGTCCTCGGTGAGGGTTGCGGTGACATTGCCGGTGGCCGAGGCCGCGACCAGGCCGTTGCCGCCGGCGGTCATCGTGCCGGTGTAGGTCACGCCAACCTCGCCCGAGCCCTCGTTGATCGCCGAGGCACCATCGCCCCCCGCGTCCACGTCGCCGTCGACGGTCACCCAGACCTCGCCGTTCGACGAACTGGCCAGGACACCTGCGCCGCCGGCGTCGATGTCGCCGGTCATCTCGACGGTCACGGTGTTGCTGCTCTCGTTGCCGGCTTCGATGCCGGTGCCGCCGCTGGTGATGCTGCCGTCGGTCATCCGCACCACGACCGCGCCGGTCGAGGACAGGGCCGCGATGCCGCGCGCCTGGGCCCCGAGGTCGCCGGCCTTGCGGACATAGACGGTGCCCGCGCCCTCGTTCTGGGCCAGGATGCCGTCGCCATAGGCCGCGAGCGTGCCGTCCTGGGTCACGTTCACGTCGCCATTGGCGCTGTAGGCGTGGATGCCGGTATTGCCCGCGTCCAGCGTGCCGGTCTGTTCGACCGTGACGGTGGCCGCGCCGAGGCTCTCGGCGAAGATCCCGTAAGAGCCGCTGTCGACCGCCCCGGCAACCTTCACGGTGACGGCGGCATTGGGGCTGCGTGCCTCGACGCCGACGCCGCCGGCGAGGATGTCGCCGGTGTGCTGGACCGAGACCGTGTCGTAGCTGCCGGACGAGCCGCTGGCGATGTAGATCCCGCCCTGCGCCGCGTCGATGAGCCCGTTGGTCATGACCGAGGCCGCACCCTGGGCGGTGGTCAGGTGGACGCCGTTGCCGCCGGTCGAGGTGAGGTCGCCGGTCCAGTTCAGGGCGGCGGTCGCGTTGCCCTCGGTTTCCAGGTGGAAGGCATCATAGCCGCCGGTCACGGCGCCGCTGCCCGACGCGCTGACCGGGCCGTTGGCCGAATAGAGGTAGACGCCGAAGCCGTCGGTGCCGGTGATGTCGCCGGACCAGCTCAGCGCCGCGGTCTGCGCGCCGGTATTGGTGATGTTGACGCCGTCGAGGCCCGCCGCGATGGTGCCCGAGCCCTTCAGGTTGGTCGCCCCGCTGGACGAGAAGACCTTCACGCCGGTCCCCGAGGTCGAGGTGATGTCGCCGGTCCAGTTGACCGTGGCCGTGGTGCCTGCGGTGTTGCTGGCGGTGATCGCGTCAAGCTCTGCCGTGACCGTGCCGCTGCCGCTGACATTGGCGCCGCCGGTGGTCGACTTGGCCACCAGGCCGTAGCCGGTGGTCGCGGCGATATCGCCGTTCCACAGCACGTTGGCATCGCCACCGTCGGCATCTGCGGTCAGCGCATCCGTATGCGCCTGCACCGTGCCGCTGCCCTGGATCGTGGCGCTGCCGCCGATGGTCTCAACCCGCGCGCCGAAGCTCAGCTGCGAGGTGATGTCCCCGGTCCATTTCAGCGAGGCGGGCTGGCTGTCGTTCTCGGTCAGCACGTAGAAGCCGAAGTCGCCGGCGGTGACGGTGCCGCTGCCCTCGATATCCGCGCCGCCATTGGCGGAATAGACGCGGGCGCCAAAGCCGTTGGTGGCGGTAATGTCGCCGTCCCAACCCAGCCAGGCATCGGCCTCGTCGCCCCGGGCATCCAGGTCGAAGCCGTTCTGATCGGCGATGACCGTACCGCTGCCGGTGACGCTGACCGCGCCGTCATCAGCGCTCAGGACCACAGCGCTGCCGCCGTTCGAGGTGATGTCCCCATCCCAGTTGAAGCTGGTGTCCGCGCCTGCGCCGCGCGAATCAAGGGTCACCGCATCCAGTTGCGAGACGATGTTGCCCGACCCCTCTGCCGAGGCGGCGCCGTTGTCGGCCTTCAGGAAGATGCCACGGCCCTCGGTCGAGGTCAGGTCGCCGTCCCAGTTCAGGGCGGCGGCGCCGAGCCGGGGGTTGGTTGAGATCGCGTCGAGCGTCGCGGTCACGCTGCCCGTACCCTCGATCACTGCTGCGCCCTGGTCGGCATAGGCATGGATGCCGCGGCCGCCGGTGGCGGTGATGTCGCCCTCGTGGTGGATGTAGACATCGCCGTCGATGGTCCCGGCCAGGATGCCGTCAGCGCCCTCGACGATGATCGCCTGGCTGCCGGTATTGCTGAGCAGGGTGATATTGGTGGTCTCGGTCTCGTAGGAGATGCCGGCGACGCCCGCGGCGGGGGCGATGTCCTGGGTCAGCTCCTTGACCTCGAGGGTCACGAAGGGATCGGTGACAGAGAGGCCGGCCGACTGGTCGCCGGTGCAGGTGGCGGTCATGCCGTCCACGGTGCAGCCTGCGGCGGGCGGGGCGGGCGGCTCGATCGGAGTGGCCATGGCCGCGGTGGACACCAGCATCGTGGTGCCGAGCAGCAGCGTCAGGCCGGCAATGCCGCCCGTGGTGGTCGCGCCCAGTGTCCCCTGCGCGCGATGTGTCGTCCCAGCCATGATATAACCCTTAAAATCCATGTCCCCGATGCCGCCCTCAATTCCCCGGCGGCAATATCGCTCCCACTTAGCACCGTCGTCTTCCGTATGGTCAATTTATTAACGTGGGTATGCGTTCGAACCCCGGCCCCTGTTGCAAAGAGGTCGTGGCGAGGCATCTGTTCGGGGTGGCCCGCGGCAGGGGCCGGGCGCCGGGCTACATTCGGGCCCTTCTCAGCACCCGGTCCGTGCCGAGGTTCAGCAGCAGGGTCATCGCCACGATCAGCACCAGGGCGGCGAACATCAGGTCGATCTTCATCCGCGCGTTGGCCATCAGCATCAGGTAGCCCAACCCCTTCGAGGCGCCGACCCATTCGCCGATCACCGCCCCGGTCGGCGCATAGGTCACGGCGATGCGCAGCGCGGCGCCGAGATGGGGCAGGGCATGGGGCAGCCGCAGCCAGAGCAGGGTGCGCAGGGGCGAGGCACCGCTGATCTGGGCGAGGTCGAGCACGGCCGGCGGGGTCGCCTCCAGCCCGTCGCGCAGCCCCGAGGCGACGGGGAAGAACACCAGCAGCACGGTCATCGCCACCTTCGGCCCCGGCCCGTAGCCCATCCACAGGGTCAGCACCGGCGCCAGCACGAAGACCGGCAGCGCCTGCGAGGCGACCAGACCCGGCCCGGCCAGCCGCCCAAGGCGCGGCGACAGCGTCATCGCCACCGCCGCCGCGAGGCCCAGCACCAGCCCAAGCGCCAGCCCGGCCAGGGTCTCCGAGAGCGTCACCAGCAGGTTGGGCCAGAGCACCCCTGCATCGGTGAAAAGCGTCACCGCCACGGCCTGCGGCGCGGGCAGGATATAGGGCGGCACGAGGCCCGAAAGGCTGACGGCGGCCCAGGCGAAAAGCGGCAGCAGGACAGGCAGAAGGCGGCTCATGCGGCCTCCGCCAGGTGGGCCAGCAGGCGGGCGGCGGAGAGCGCCAGCTCGGGGTCGTCGGGGGCGCGGGGATGGGGCGGGGGCAGGGGCGGCAGGTCCTGCAGACGCCGGTCGCGCAGCAGCAGCACCCGATCTCCGAGGCGCAGGGCCTCGGCGGGATCATGGGTGACCATCATCACCCGGCGGCCCTGCAACTGCGCATGGGCAAGCGCCTGCATGCCCGCCCGGGTGGCCGGGTCCAGCGCCGAGAAGGGCTCGTCCAGCAGCACCAGCGGGGCGGCGTCGAACAGCACCCGCGCCAGCGCCACCCGCTGCCGCTGCCCACCCGAGAGAACCTCGGGCCGCTCCCTGCCGCGCCCGGCAAGTCCGACCGCCGTCAGCATCGCCTCGGCGCGCGCCGGGTCGGGGCGCGCACCGCGCAGCCGCGCGGCCAGCTGGACGTTCGCGGCGAGGCTCAGCCGGTCCTGCAACAGGTCCTGCTGTGCCAGCCAGCCGATACGGGACGGCACAATGCGCCGCCCCTCCAGCCGGGCGCCCGACGGCAGGCCGGCCAGCAGGCGCAGCAGCGTCGACTTGCCCGCGCCCGAAGGGCCCAGCAGGCAGGTCCAGCCGGGCGGCAGGGCCAGGTCCAGGTCGCGGACCAGCTCCTGCCCCTCCAGCAGGACGCGACCCTGCAGACGCGCTTCGCTCATTCCGCGGCCACGGCGATCTCGGTGACCTCGGGGGCGGTGGCGATCAGGCCCATCTCGACCATGTAGGCACCGAAGTCCGCATAGCGCGCGCTGTCCAGCGCCGCCGGATCGGTGGCAAAATGGGGATAGCTGTCGGCCCAGGCCAGTTCGTTCAGCGTATCGTCCACCTCGGCCGAGTAGCCGGCGAAGTCCAGCCAGCCGGCCTCGGGGGCTTCGGCAATCTCGCGCGCCGCGCGGGCGGTGGCCGAGAGGAAGGCGGCGATGCGCGGATCGTCGGTGGCCTCGCTGGCGGCAAGGTAGATCAGCTCGTCATAGGCGGGCACGCCGTTCTCTTCCGGCAGGAAGCAGCGCCCTTCGCGGCCCACGCCGGTCATCTGGTGCAGCTCGAAGTTGCGGAACGCGCCCGAGACCGCATCGACCTGGTCCGAGACCAGCGCCGGGGTGAGCGAGAAGTTGACGTTGATCTGGGTCACCTCCGAGGGCTCGACGCCATTGTGGCGCAGCATGCGGTGCAAAAGCGCCTCCTCGATCCCGGCCACCGAGAAGCCGACGCGGCGGCCGGCCATGTCGGCAAGGCTCTGCACCGGCCCGTCCGCATCCACCATCACGCAATAGAGCGGGCTGTCGATCAGCGTGCCGACCCGCTTCACCGGCAGTCCGGCGTCGTGCTGCAGGTAGAGCTGGGGCTGGTAGCTGACGGCCAGGTCGACCTCTCCGGCGGCGACCATCTTGGGCGGATCGGCGGGATCGGCGGGGGCGATGATCTGCACCTCCAGCCCGGCGTCGGCGAAATAGCCGCGTTGCTCTGCGACGATGATCGGGCCGTGGTCGGGGTTCACGAACCAGTCCAGCATGACCGAGAAGGGCTCGGCCATGGCGGGCAGGGGCAGAAGCAGGGCGAGGGCGGTGAGGGGGGTGCGCATCTGTCAGGTCCTTTGGGCGAAGAAATGGTCGGTGGGGCCGTGCCCCTTGCCGACCGAGAGATGGCGGGCGCCCGCGATGGCGCCCGAGATGTAGTGCTTGGCCCGGGCGCAGGCCTCGGGCAGGGGCAGGCCCTGGGCCAGCTGGGTGGCCAGCGCCGAGGACAGCGTGCAGCCAGTGCCATGGGCGGCATCCCCGGCGATCCGCGGCGCCTCGATCCAGCTTTCGCCCGTTTCGGTGACCAGCAGGTCCGGGCTGTCCCCGCCCGGAAGGTGGCCGCCCTTCAGCAGCACGGCGCGGGCGCCGAGCGCGCGCAGGACGTGGGCCTGGTCCTGCATCCCGGCACGGCTGGTCGCCTCGGGCGCGCCCAGCAGGTCGGCGGCCTCGGGCAGGTTGGGGGTGATGACACTGGCCAGCGGCAGCAGTTCGGGCAGGGCGGCGACGGCCTCGGCGGCCAGCAGCCGGTCGCCGGATTTCGCCACCATCACCGGGTCGAGGACCACGGGCAGGTTCCGCCCGGAGAGGACCTCGGCGACACAGCGGATGATCGGCGCGCTGCCCAGCATGCCGATCTTCACCGCCTGCACCTCGATGTCCTCGAAGATGGCGTCCAGCTGGGCGCGGATGAAATCGGGTTCGATCAGCCGGGCGGCGCGCACCCCTTGGGTGTTCTGCGCCGTCAGCGCCGTCAGCACCGCCATGGCATAGCCGCCATTGGCCGAGATCGCCTTCAGGTCGGCCTGTATCCCCGCCCCGCCCGAGGGGTCGGACCCGGCAATGGAAAGGACGTTGGGGATCATTGCTGCCTCCAGCTGTCGGCAAGGGCGCGGGTCGCGGCCTCGGGGTCGGCGGTGGCCGAGATGGCGCTGACCACCGCGATGCCCGAGCAGCCCGCCATGCGCACGGGCACCGTGTCGGCGGCGTTCAGCCCGCCGATGGCCACCGCCGGCACCGGCGCGGCGCGGGTGATTTCGGCCAGACCGGCAAAGCCGATGGGGGCGGCGTGGTCGGGCTTGGTCGCCGTGGCGCGCACCGGGCCGACACCGATGTGATCGACGCCCGGCGGCAGGGCCGGCAGATGCGCCAGCGTCTCGACCGAGACGCCCAGCATCTGCCCGGGCGCCAGCGCCGCCAGTGCCTCGGCGGCATCGCCGTCGCCCTGTCCGATGTGCAGCCCGTCAGCCCCGGCCGCCCGCGCGACCTCCAGCCGGTCGTTGATCACCAGCGGCACGCCCGCCGCGCGCAGGTCCGGTAGGACGCGCCGGGCGAGGGTGGTCAGCTCGGCATCCGTGGCGTGCTTGTCGCGCAGCTGGATCATCGCCGCCCCGCCGCGCATCGCCGCCAGCACCAGCGCTGCATCGGCGCCATCGGGGGTGACGAGGTAGACGCCGGGGATCAGCCTTGATTTCGCGGGTCCGCTCATGCCGGGCGAACCTGCGCCCGGGCCGAGAGCGTCGCCGCGTCGATCCCGGCCAGCGCATCGACGAAGTGCATGGCGAAGCTGCCGGGGCCCTTGGCCTGCTCTGCGGCGATCTCTCCGGCCAGCCCGTAGTAGGCCAGCGCCGCCACGGTGCCCTGCAAGCGGTCTCCGCTGGCCGCGAAGGCGCCGACCACGCCACCGAGGGCGCAGCCAAGGGCCGTGACCTTCGGCATCAGCGCATCGCCATTGGCGACACGGTAGTGGGTTGTGCCATCGGTGACGAAGTCCTCGGGGCCGGTCACGGCCACCACGGCGCCGCTCTGGCGGGCAAGTTCGATGGCCGGTTCGATGGCGGCCTCGACCCCGTGCACCGCATCCGCGCCCTTGCCCTTGGCGGTGATCCCCGCGCCGATGCCCGCCAGCGCGATCACCTCCGAGGCATTGCCCTTGATGATCGGGGGCGAGAGCTGAAGCAGCGCAGTCGAGGCGCTGTTGCGGAAGGCGGTGGCGCCGACCGCCACCGGGTCCAGCACCCAGGGGATGCCGCGTTCGCCCGCGACCCTGGCCGCGGCCTTCATGGCGCGCAGCCAGGGCGGCGACAGGGTGCCGATGTTGATCGCCAGCACGCTGGTGATGCCGGCGAATTCGGCGGCCTCTTCCTCGGCGTGGACCATGGCGGGCGAGGCGCCGGTCGCCAGCAGCACGTTGGCCATGACGTTCATCGAGACATAGTTCGTCATGCAGTGCACCAGCGGTGCAGCGTCGCGCATGGCGGTGAGAGGGGTTCCCCAATCGGTCATTCCGGGCTCCTTCGGGCGCGGAATGACGGGGGACCTCCCGTGACAGGCGGGCCCGCGATGAGGGCCCCCGTGACAGGAGGGGTCCGCGACTTCCTACGCCAGCATGATCTGGTTCAGGTTCAAAGGGTGCTTCTCAGCCCGCAACGCGGACGCCCCTGTCGGATGGCCTAGGGTTAACGCCTGCCCGGGGCGGATGTCCAGAGGGCTTGTCGCGCAACGCGAAACCCCCGGCGCCAAAGGCACCGGGGGTGGCGTTCCGTGTCTGGTCCTGCCGCAGTCCGTCTGCGGCCCCGGGCGCTGTCAGCCCAGCACGTCCTTCACCGAGTTGGCCAGCTTGCCGGCGATCTCCTCGGCCTCGGCCTCGGTCAGGCAGAAGGGCGGGGCGAAGCCCAGGATATCGCCCTGCGGCATGGCGCGGCTGATCACGCCCCGGCCCAGCAGGGCGGCGTTGACGGCAGCGCCGACGCCGCGCTTGGGGTCGAAGAAGCTGCGCCCCTCGCGCTCTTCGACGAACTCGACGGCGCAGAGCAGGCCCTGGCCGCGGATGTCGCCGACATTGGGGTGATCGCCCAGGGCATCGCTCAGCGCGGCCTTCAGGTGCGCGCCGACCTTGCCGGCGTTCCCGACCAGCCCCAGCTCGTCGATCAGCTTCAGGTTGGCGACACCCGCCGCCGCCCCGATGGGGTGGGCCGAGTAGGTCCAGCCGTGTCCGATCGGGCCGTTCTCGTCGGTGCCCTGCTCCAGCACCTTCCACATCTTTTCGCCCACGATCGAGCCCGAGAGCGGCGCATAGGCCGAGGTCAGACCCTTGGCGATGGTGATCAGGTCTGGCCGCATGCCGTAGTGATCCGAGCCGAACATCGAGCCGAGCCGTCCGAAGCCGGTCACCACCTCGTCGGCGATCAGCAGGATGTCGTGGCGGTCCAGCACCTCCTGGATCGCGGGCCAGTAGCCTGCGGGCGGGGGCACGAGGCCGCCGGTGCCAAGCGCCGGTTCGCCGATGAAGGCGGCGATGGTGTCGGCACCCTCACGCGCGATCAGCTCTTCCAGCGAGGCCACGCACTGGGCGACGAAATCGGCCTCGGACTGGTTCAGGTCCTTGCGGCGGAAGTAATAGGGCGCATCGGTGTGCAGCACGCGGTCCAGCGGCAGGTCGAACTTCTTCTGGAAGGCCTCCAGCCCGGTCAGCGAGCCGGTCATCAGGCCCGAGCCGTGGTAGCCACGCCAGCGCGAGATGATCTTCTTCTTCTCGGGCAGGCCACGGATGTTGTTGTAGTACCAGACCAGCTTGATGTTGGTCTCGTTCGCGTCCGAGCCGCCGAGGCCGAAATAGACCTTGGACATGCCCGCGGGCGCGCGGTCGAGGATCATCTTCGCAAGCGTGATCGAAGCCTCGGTGCCGTGACCGACATAGGCGTGGTAGTAAGCCAGCTCCTTGGCCTGGGCCGCGATGGCCTCGGCGATCTCGGGGCGGCCATAGCCGACGTTCACGCAGTAGAGACCGGCGAAGGCATCCAGCAGGCGGTTGCCCGCGCTGTCCTCGATATGGCAGCCCGAGCCGCCGGTGACGACGCGCTGCGCCAGGTTGCCCCGGGCGAATTCCGCCAGGTGGGTGGAGGGGTGGAAGAAGTTCTCGCGGTCCCAGTCTTCCAGTTGCGTGTTCTTCAGCATGTCGTCCTCTTTCTTCTGAATTCTGCTTTTGCCGGCGGGGGAGGCCCGGCCTCAGGCCCAGTCGCGGCAGACGTATTTGACCTCGGTGAAGGCTTCGAGGCCCTGGCGGGCGCCTTCGCGGCCCACCCCGGATTGCTTCATGCCGCCGAAGGGGATCGGCGCGCCGGTGACCTTGGTGCGGTTGACGGCGACCATGCCGAACTCCAGCCCGCGCGACAGGCGGTAGATGCGGCGCGGGTCCAGCGTGTGGACATAGGCGACAAGTCCGTATTCGGTGGCATTGGCGCGGGAAAGCGCCTCGTCCTCGGTATCGAAGGGGGCGATGGCGGCGACGGGGCCGAAGGTCTCTTCGCTCATGATCAGCGCCTCGGCAGGGACGTCGGCCAGCACCGTCGGCTGGTAGAAGAGCGGCCCCAGATCGTCGCGCTTGCCGCCGGTCAGCAGCGTCGCGCCCTTTGCCACCGCATCGGCCACCTGGCTTTCCTGCTTGGCCACGGCGCCCTCGTTCATCAGCGGGCCGATATCGGGATCTTCCATGCCGGTGCCGAGAGTCAGCGCCTTGGTGGCCTCGGTGAAGCGGCGGCAGAATTCCTCGTAGACCGGACGTTCGACCAGGAAGCGGTTGGCGCCCAGGCAGTCCTGCCCGGAGGTGGCGAACTTGGCCTTGATCGCCTCGGAGACGGCGCGGTCCATGTCGGCATCGGCGAAGACGATGAAGGGGGCGTGGCCGCCCAGCTCAAGCACCAGCCGCTTCACCGTCGCGGCGGACTGGCGGTAGAGCAGCCGCCCGACCTCGGTCGAGCCGGTGAACGAGAGCGCCCGGATGCGCTTGTCCTCCATCCAGCGCCCGACGATCTCGGGGGCCTTGCCGGTCACCACGTTGAAGACGCCATCGGGCAGCCCGGCCTGCTGGGCCAGCTCGGCCAGGGCCAGTGCCGAAAGCGGCGTTTCGGCAGAGGGGTGGACGACCACGGTGCAGCCAGCCGCCAGCGCGGCGGCGGCCTTGCGCGTCACCATGGCCGAGGGGAAGTTCCACGGCGTGACGAGGGCAGCGACACCGAGCGGTTCGCGCCAGATCTCGACCTCGGCATCGGGCAGGTGGCTGGTGACGCCCTCGATGTTGGGGCGCTTGGTCTCTTCGGCGTAGAACTCGATGAAGCCGGCGCCGTAGTCGATTTCGCCGCGCGCTTCAGAGAGGGGCTTGCCCTGTTCCAGCACCATGATGCGGGCCAGTTCCTCCTTGTGGGCCAGCACGAGGTCGTGCCAGCGGCGCAGGATGCGGGCGCGGTCCTGCGGCAGGGTGGCGGCCCAGGCGGGGAAGGCTGCCGAGGCGGCATCGACGGCGGCCTGCGCCTGGTCGGCGCTCAGGCTGGCGACCTGGCAAAGCTCACCGCCATCGGCGGGGTTGGTGACGGCAAAGCTGGCACCGTCCTCGCCTTCGATCCATTGGCCGCCGATATGGCTGCGGCGGTTGATCAGCAGGCTTTCGGCGATGGTGCAGGAGATCTCGGAGATATGCATGGACGCGGGCTCCCTTCTGTTCGGGGGCAGCATCGCAGGGCCTCGCGGCGGATGGGGCCGAAGTGCAGCGCGCCGGCGGGCCAAACAGCGGCCCGTGGCGCGGGGGGCAGCACGTTTGGGCTGTCAGCCCCGCGCGAAGGCGTCGCCGAACAGCAGGTCCAGCGGCGGCAGGCCGGGGCCCTTCACCGGCTTGGTCACGATATAGGTGAAGTACCGCGCCAGCCCGATGCGGGCTTCCAGCATGTGGTCGATCAACGCCTGATAGCTCTCGATGTCGCGGGTGACGATCTGCAGCAGGTAGTCGAAACCGCCGCCAAGGGCCCAGCAGGCCACGACCTCTTTAAGGCCCTGCACCGCCTGTTCGAACCCCTGGAACGAGGCCGCCTTGTGTTCGCCAAGTTCGGCGGCGACGAAGACGGTGACCGAGGGGCCCAGCCTGCGCAGGTTCAGCCGCGCGCCGTAGCCCTCGATCAGCCCGGCCTTCTCAAGCCGCTTCAGCCGCGTCCATGTCGGCGAGGGAGACAGGCCGATCTGTTCGGCAAGCTCGACCTTGGTGATCCGGCCATTGGCGGCCACGGCCTTCAGGATGGCAAGATCGCGCGCGTCCAGTGCAGTCATCGCAGTCGGGTCCGGTGGGTTGGGGCAGGGCGGTTCATCCTCCATGGCACAGGGGCGCAGGGGTTTGAAGGGGAAACCGATATCGTCCGGCGCCCGGGCGGGCAGCCTGCCGCGCCTTGCGTGCGAAATTCTTGACGGTTTTGCTAGGTTTTGCTACGCCGCACCCGACGGCCCGCCGCGTGCGGGTTCCCGGACCCGGCAGAAAGGCGCGCCCATGAACATGTCCTCCGACCCGCAGAGCTTTTCGATGGACGCGCTGATCACCTGCATCGACGGCCCGGCGACCTTCGCCGCCCTGCGCGCCCGCAGCCTGGAATACGGCGTGGTGCAGGAAGACCGCCCGGGCCGTTTCGCCTGCACGACCTCGGTCGGCCTCGTCGACCTGCGCCAGGATGAGCGCGGGCTGGTGCTGGGGGTGCGGGCGCGCGATGCGGGCACCCTGCAGATGATGCGCGACACGGTCTTCCACCTGACCGAAGAGCTGGAGGGCATCAGCGGCGTCGCCTGGGCCGGAGAGGCGACCCGACCAGCGACGGATAGCCCCTCGCTGCCCGCCAACTTCCGCCTTGTCACGGTGACCGGCGCCTGGCGGATCAACCGCGATTTCATCCGGCTGCGGGTCAGCGGCGAGACCCTTGCCCCCTTTGCCGAGACCGGCATGCACTTCCGCCTGGCCATCCCCGCGCCGGGTCGTACCCCGGTCTGGCCCCATGTCACCCCCGAGGGCCGCACGCGCTGGCCCGAGGGTGAGGACAAGCTGCACAACCCCGCCTACACCATCGTCGCGGTCTCGCCCGAAGAGGGCTGGATCGAGTTCGACGTCTACACCCATGGCCGTGGCCCGACCTGCGCCTGGGCCGAGGGCCTGCTGGCCGGCACCGAGCCGCGCATCCAGGTGGGGCTTGCCGGACCCGGCGGGGGCTGGTTCCCCCAGACCGACGACCTGCTGATCGGCGGCGACGAGACCGCCCTGCCGGCCATCCTGCGCATCCTCTCGCACCACGAGGGCCGGGCCCGGGCGGTGATCGAACTGGCCGACGAAGCCGCCCAGGAGGCGATCCCCGAGGATATCCGCCCGCTGGTCGAGGTGCTTTGCCGCGACGCCGGAGGCTCGGCGGCGGACTGGCTGGAAGCGCGGGTGGATCAGCACGGCACGCCCGGCTTCCTCTGGTTCGCGGGCGAGACCACGGCGGCGCAGCGCCTGCGTGCGCGAATGCGCGAGGACTGGAAGCTGCCGCGCGGCGCGCATTACCTCTCGGCCTACTGGACTGACACGCCAGCGGCCTAGGCCCCGGAGGCCGCCTCCATCCGGGCCCCTGGCCCGTTCCCGGCCAGCATCCCGTGCCGCCCGAGCGGCAGCATCATCGGCCGCCCCGAGACCGGGTCGGCGATGATCCGGTTCTTCAGCCCGAAGACCTCGTCCACGTTGTCTTCGGTCAGCACCTCCTCGGCGCTGCCCTTGGCGTGGATGCGCCCGTCACGCCGGGCGACCAGCCGGTCGGCGTAGTTCACCGCAAGGTTGAGGTCGTGCAGCACCATCACGACGGTCGTGCCCCGGTCACGGTTGAGGTCGCAGAGCAGGTCCAGCACCTCGACGTGGTGCGCGATATCAAGATGGGTCGTCGGCTCGTCCAGCAGCAGGATGTCGGTGTCCTGGGCCAGGGCCATGGCGCTCCAGACCCGCTGGCGGTGCCCGCCGGACAGCTCGTCAACGGCGCGGTCAGCCAAGGCTTCGTTGCCCGTGGCCTCCAGCGCGCGGGCCAGGGCGGCCTCGTCCTCGGGGCGTCAGCGGGCGAAGAGGCCCTGGTGCGGATGCCGCGCCGCGCCCGCCCGTGGCTCCGGTGAACTGGCGCGGCGCCGCGCCCAGGGTGCGGCGGAAGGCGGCGATGAAGGCCGAGGCCGAGCCGTAACCGAGTACCTCGGCCACGGCGCTGCTGCTCTCGCCCCGTTCCAGCCGTTCCAGCGCCACCAGCATCCGCTGTCGGTTGCGCCACTGGCGAAAGCTCAGCCCGGTCTCGGCGCGGAACAGCCGCGCCAGGGTGCGCTCGCTGGTGCCGGCCCCGGCGGCCAGCTCCGGCAGGCCGCGCACCTCGCCGGGCGTGCGGTTGAGATGGGCGGTCACCTGCACCAGTCGCGGATCGCGCCCGCCCGGCAGGCCAAGCGCGCTGGTCTCGAGGCGGGCGATCTCGTCGATCAGCGATAGGCCGAGGCGGCGCCAGGGAGCTGTCGCACCGCCACGCGCAGGGGTCTGGCCCATGGCCCCGGCCTCTGAGAGGCGTACCGCCATTTCGCGCGACAGGGCCGAGAGGCGCAGCACCGTGGGCCGGGTCTCGGGGCGGGCGCGGGTAGCGCAGGAGGGATCGACGAAGACATTGCAGGTGACGATATCGGTCTCGCTGCGGATCGAGTGGCTCTGGCCGCCGGGCACCCAGACCGCATGGCTGGGCGGGACGATCCAGGTGTCATGCCCGGCCTCGAGCCGCATCACGCCGGTCAGGGTCAGGGCCAGCTGGGCGCGGGGATGGGCATGGGGCGCCACCTGCTGCCCGGCGCGGATCAGGTGGCCATGGGCCGTGGCCGGGCGCCGGGGATCCCGCAGGTCGCCCGCGGTGCCGGGCCTGTGGTTTGGCGGAAACTCTACATCCCGTGTCATGATGTATAGATAGCGCATCGCCGGGCATGGGTCTAGAAAGGCCCTGGCCCGCGAGGGTCATCCGGGAAGGGGCGGGCGCCGGGCGCGCCCGGCAAGCGGAGGGGGCGTCTGATGCGCTACGTGAAGGAAATCCTTGTCGGGCTGATCGCCCTGCTTGCGGCCCTGCTGGTGGCCTTCGGGCTGCCGGGGCTGGACCCGCTGCAAGCGCGTACGCTGGCGGTGGTGCTGGTCACCCTCAGCCTCTGGGGCACCGGTATCGTGCCGGGCTACCTCGCCAGCCTGCTGTTCCTGACCGTGGTCGTCATCGGCGGCCTCGCCACGCCCGAGGAGGCCTTCTCGGGCTTCTCCTCGCAGGCCATGTGGCTGGTGATCTCGGGCTTCATCATCGGCGAGGCGATCCGTGGCAGCGGCCTTGGCACCCGCCTGGCCGAGGCGATCGGACCGCGGCTGAGCCACAGCTATTCCGGGCTGCTCTTCGGGTTGATGGGCCTGTGCATGGTGCTCAGCTTCCTGATGCCCTCGTCGGTGGGGCGTGCGGTGGTCATGGTGCCCGTGGGCATGGCGCTGGCCGACAGGCTGGGCTTCGGCAAGGGCTCGAACGGGCGGATCGGCATCGCGCTGACCATCGCCTTCGGGGCGCATATGCCGGGCTTCGGCGTGCTGCCGGGCAATATTCCCAACCTGGTGCTGGCCGGCGCGGCCGAGCGGCTCTACGGCGTCAAGCTGTCCTACGCCAGCTACCTGCTGCTGCACTACCCGGTGCTCGGGCTGATCAAGGCGCCGCTGATCGTGCTGTTGATCCGCCGTTTCTTCCCGGCCGAGATCACGGCGCGCGCCGCGCCCGGGGCCGGCGGAGCCGTCCTGCCCTCGTCTGGGCGCCAGGCCTGGCTGCTGAGCCTGCTGCTGGTCACCCTGGCGCTGTGGTTTACCGATGCCTGGCACGGGATCAGCCCGGCCTGGATCGGCATGGCGGCCTCGGTGGTGATCCTGATGCCGCGCATCGGCTTCATGGAGGGGCCGGATTTCAAGAAGGCCATGGACTTCGCCACCCTGCTGTTCATCGCCGGGGCACTGGGACTGGGGGTGGTGGTCACCGAAAGCGGCCTTGGCCCGGTGATGGCCCATGTGCTGACCGAGGCGCTGCCGCTGGCACCGGGGCATGACTTTGCCAGTTTCGCCTCGCTGGTCGGTCTTGGCGCGGCAACGGGGGTCTTCACCACGATCCCCGGCGTCCCCGCCGTGCTGACCGTGCTGGCCGGAGAGCTGAGCGAGCTGACTGGCCTGCCGCTGGATGCGGTGATCATGACCCAGGTGATCGGCTTCTCGACGGTCTTCTTCCCCTACCAGGCGCCGCCGCTGCTGGTCGCCATGGGGCTGTCGGGCGAAAGCGTGAAGCCGCTGCTGCGCATGTGCCTGGCGCTGGCCGTGATCAGCCTGCTGGTGCTGATGCCGCTGGCCTACCTGTGGTGGCAGCTTCTGGGCTGGATCTGAGCCACTAGAGCCGGTTCACGCCGGGCTGCCCGTCCAGCACCGCGAAGCTTTGCGCCACCCGGGCCGTGGCGGCGTGGTCCTTGCGGTCGCTGATGGCGATGAAATCCACCTGCGCCCTGCGCTGGCCCAGCTCGGCCATCGCATAGCCGTGCTGGGCCCCGCTGGCGAACTTCAGATGCGGGTTCTCGGCCTCGGCGGTAGCGACGGCGCGCGCCGAGGGCGGGTTCGAGGTGATCGAGCCGGTGACGAACTCGCTCGCCAGGGTCGGCGCCGCCTCGGCCCCGAAGTCGCGTTTCACGTCAGCGGCATAGAAGGCATGCAGGTCGCCGCCGATCACCAGCGGATTGGCCAGTTTCGCCCGCTGGATCGAGTCCAGCAGCCGCCCCCGTGCGGCCCGGTAGCCATCCCAGGTGTCGCCGCTGTAGCCCGTGCCGGGACCGGGTTCGAGGTCGCGCTCGGAGAGCAGGGTCTGCTGGGCGATGACGCTCCAGCGGGCCTGAGACTGCTGCAGGGTGCGGTCCAGCCAGGCTTCCTGCTGCGCGCCGAGGTAGCTTTGGCCACCGCCGCCGGGCTGTGGCAGCGTGCGGTACTGGCGGCTGTCCAGCAGTGCCAGGTCCAGCAGGTTGCCGAAGCGATGCTGGCCATAGATGCGGAACTGCGCGAAGTCGCCGCCGGCGTGGGGCGGCACCGGCATGTGCTCGTACCAAGCCTGGTAGGCGGCGGCGCGCTGGCGCAGGAATCCGGGGCCACCGGTGACGCCGGGGGCTTCCTCGCCGTGGTAGTTGTTGATCACCTCGTGATCGTCCCAGATCACCAGCCAGGGCGCGGCGGCATGGGCAGCCTGCAGGTCGGGATCGGATTTGTAGAGCGCGTAGCGGTCGCGATATTCGCGCAGGGTCGAGGGATTGCCGGTGCCGTGACTGCGCACATGCCCGGCGCCGTAGCTCATTTCATAGATGTAGTCACCGAGGTGGACGACCAGGTCCAGCTCGCGGCGGGACATGTCGCGCAGCGCGGCATAGTAGCCCTGCTCGTACTGCTGGCAGGCGGCGAAGGCGAAGCGGAAGCGTTCGGGCCGGGCGTCGTAGGCGGGCGCGGTGCGGGTGCGTCCCGTTGGGCTGAGGGCCTCTCCGGCGCGGAATCGGTAGAAGTACCAGCGGTCGGGGCGCAGTCCGGTGACGGCGACATGGGCCGAATGGGCGAAGTCCTCGACCGCGCGCAGGACGCCCTGGCGGACGACGCGGGCAAAGCCCTCGTCCTCGGCCACTTCCCAGAGCAGGTCGACCGGCGGGCGGGGCTCGGCCTTGACCAGGGCGAAGGGATT
>NZ_AFPM01000148.1 GCF_000220565.1 Oceanicola sp. S124
TCCGACATCGTGCGCGCCTCGATGGGCCACGGGATCGGCGCCACCTACCTGGCGCTGGTACGCACCGCCTGGGTCTACATCTCGACCGGGGCGCTGTTCCGACTGACGCGCCTGCGCAAGGGGCCGGTGATCGCGGCGCTCTACCCGGTCGGTTTCCTGCTGCTGCAACTGGCGCTGGCGGTGGCGCTTGGCTGGGGGGGCTACACGGGGGCCTCTCTGCTTGGTGCGCGCCTCGGCGCGGCGCTGGCCGGGCAGGGGGTGGGCGTGGCGCTTGGCCTCGCCCTCGGCTGGGGGATGCTGAGCTGGTTCAAGGCCCGCGACGGCAGGTTCTTCGCCTATTACCTGATGCACGACTACGCCTTCTCGGCCCGCCATCGTGGCGCCAACCCGCCCGCGCTGGAAGACCGCCTGACCGCCTTCCGCGCCCGCATCGCCGAGGCGCTGCGCAGCGAGGTCGACGAAGTGCTGGTCGTCGGCCATTCCTCCGGCGCCCATCTGGCGGTCTCGATCCTGTCGGACCTGATCCGCGCCGGCGAGGTGGCGCGGCACGGACCGGAGCTGTCGTTCCTCTCGCTTGGGCAGGTGGTGCCCATGGTCTCCTTCCTGCCCGAGGCGCGGCGTCTGCGGGGCGACCTTGCCTTCCTCGCGGCGCGGGACGAGCTGTTCTGGCTGGATGTCACCGCCCCCGGGGATGGCTGTGCCTTCGCGCTCTGCGATCCGGTCAGCGTCAGCGGCGTGGCCCCCGAGGGCAAGCGGCATCCGCTGGTGATTTCGGCCGCCTTCACCCAGACCCTTTCCCCGGAGCGCTGGCAGCAGCTGAAACGACGCTTCTTCCGGCTGCATTTCCAATACCTCTGTGCCTTCGACCGGCCCGGGGATTATGACTACTTCCGCATCACCGCCGGGCCGCTGACGCTGGCTCAGCGCTTTGCCGGGCGGGCCCCGTCGAAAAGCCGGATCGAGACGCCGGTCAACCGCTACCGGACCACCTCATGACGCCGCCGAAACCGCCCTCCCGTCCTGACAGGGTGCCGCTCTGGCGCTATGCTAGGCTGTTCCGGGCCGACCTGCTCTCGGCCCAGCCGGCGCGGCTTTACCGGGCCTGGATGGCCGAGTTCCGCACACCCTTCTTCCGCTCCTTCCTGGTCAACCAGCCCGACCTCGTGGCCGAGGTGCTGAAGAAACGCCCCGGCGATTTCCCCAAAAGCGACCGGGTGGCCGAGGGGCTGCGGCCGATCCTGGGCAATTCGGTCTTCCTGACCAATGGCGCGACATGGCAGCGGCAGCGGCGCATCATCGACCCGGCCTTCGAGGGCGGGCGGCTGCGCGACACCTTCGCGGCGATGCAGGCGGCGGCGCTGGCCTGTGCCGACCGCCTCGCCACCGGAGAGGTCGAGATCGAGGCCGAGGCCAGCCATGCCGCCGCCGACGTGATCTTCCGCACGCTCTTCTCGATCCCGATCGAACACGAGATGGCGGCAGAGGTCTTCGCCGAGTTCCGCGCCTACCAGCAGGCCCAGCCGATCGTGAACCTCGCCGCGCTCGTCCCGCTGCCGCGCTGGATGC
>NZ_AFPM01000147.1 GCF_000220565.1 Oceanicola sp. S124
GCAGGTGCAACAGCTCTGCATCGCGGCCCGCGACATTGACCGCCCGGATGTGGTGGCGGGCCTTCGTCCAGGGCATCGAGGCCAGCAGCCACTGGCCGGGTACCTCGGTCTCGAAGGGCTGCGCCGAAGCTTCCGGCACGACGCCCGTGTTGATCACCCGGTGTTCCAGGCAGAACGGCCTGCCGTCGGACAGGTGCAGCCCCTGCAGGAAGAGCCCCCCGGCATCGCCTTCGCTGCCATCCAGGTCCAGCCGCTGCCTGTCCTCGGGCGCGCGCGCCCGGATCTCGCGGTGCAGCAACTGCCAGCGGTAGCTGCGGCCAAGTGCGGTGACCTCATCCTCGATGTCGTTGATTGCCAGCACCGCGGACTGGGCGCGCGGCTGCGCCACCACGGTGCCCATGCGCTTGCGCCGCACCACGTAGCCCTCCTGGGCCAGCCGGGTCAGCACCTTGTTCATGGTCATCCGCGAGACCCCGTACTGCGCCGCCAGCTCGGTCTCCTTGGCCAGCTGGTGGCCCGGCTTCCAGGTGCCGTCGACGATCTTGCGGGTCAGCTCGTCTAGAATCCGGGAATGAAGCGTCTCGCTGGGTCCGGTCGCCAAGATGCCTCCGTGGGTGATGTGCCGATCAGGGGATCGGGGCGGGTGCCATCCGGCAGGGAGGGCCGGGAAAGCCTAGCGCCTCGGACAGGCTGTCACAACCGGCGAGGCCGGGAAGGTGGGGGCGGGGCCGCGGGGGCCCGACGGGGTATCGCATGCCGGCGCTTGCTGGATTTCGTGAGCCCAAAAAGCAAACGCCCCGGGCCGGTACCGCGGGGCGTCTGATTTGGTTGCGGGGGTAGGATTTGAACCTACGACCTTCAGGTTATGAGCCTGACGAGCTACCGGGCTGCTCCACCCCGCGCCAATCTCCGGGAGAGTGTCTCTCCATCGGATGGAGCCCCGATGTATCCCGACCTTCCGGCAGGCGCAAGGGCCCTCGAACGGTTTTTTTGACAAAAACGTAAAACTCTTTCCAATCTCGGCGGGCGCGCAGCTTTGTGATCACGATGGCCTGTTTTTCGCAATAAAAACAAAGCTGTTTGGGGAGGGCCCTGCTGCGGGCCGGGCGGGCCCCTCAGAACCGGCATCGGCAGGGAAACGGGGGGCTGACCTGAGCTGCCGCCCTGAACCGCCTCCCTTGTGCCGGTCGCACGCTCGCAGAAAGCGCAGGGCGGGGCAGCACGCGGGGAAGAGGAGGGTCGGCGCGCCTTGGGTCTTGCAACCGGCGGCGTGGCTGTACACAGAGGCGATGCATGCAGCGGACTGGACCGGGACGCGTCGGATCGGCGATCCGCGACGGCCGGGCCTCGGGAACGGAGCCAGAGACCGAATGACCCCAAGGATCTGGGCCCCGCCCCTGGTCTTCTTTGCCAACGGCCTGATCTACATGTCGCTGATTTCCCGCTTGCCGGACGTGACCGCGCGGGCGGGCATCGGCGCGGGTCAGCTTGGCCTTGCCATGGCGGCTGTTCCGGCCGGCGTGCTGCTGGCGCTGCTGGTGTTGCCGCGCCTCTCGGCCCGTTTCGCCGCCGAAACCATCGCCAGGGTGGCCCTCTGCCTGTCGCTGGCGATTGCCGCACTGACCGGCTGGGTGGGGCTTTACGGCCTGGCGGCGCTGTTGCTGGCCTTCGGCTTCGCGCGGGAGGTGCTGGAGCTGGCGCAGAACCAGCTTGCCCGCGCCGCGGAGCTGCGCTCGGGGCGGGGCGGCATGGCGCTGGCCCATGGCGGCTGGAGCGTCGGTGCGCTGGTGGCGACCGGGCTGGCCAGCCTGCTGATCGCCGGGCAGGTGCCGGTAGCGCTCCACCTGCTGCTGGTCGGCATTCCGGCCATCGTGCTGGCCTTTGCCACCCTTGGGCGCGGCGCGCGTCCGGCGCCGCTGGCGGTCTCGCCGGGCTTTCCCCGCCCGGACCGCTATACGGTGCTGCTGTTCTGCGTCTCTCTCGGCTTCATGGCGACCGAGAACATGGTCTATGCCTGGGGCCTGTTCTACCTGCGCGAAGAGGCAGGGTTTTCACCGGCGACCGCGACCCTGGTCTACAGTGCCTTCGCGGCGGCAATGATCCTGATGCGGCTGACCGGAGATCGCCTGCGCGACCGGGTGGCGCGGCGGCCTCTGCTGGCGGTGATGGCGGTGCTGGTGCTCTGCGGGCTGGCCCTGCTGCTGGTGGCGGCCCCCCTGGCGGGGCGGGGACAATGGGGGGTGGCGATCGCCGGTCTGGCGCTGGCCGGAGCGGGGGTGGCGTTGAATGCGCCCATCCTGGCGCGCGCGGCGCTGGATCATGGCGCAGCCAGCAGCTTTGCCGCGCTCTCGGGGCTGAACCTGGCCGCGGGCATGGCGCTGCCGGTGCTCTATGGCGGCTTGGCCGCGACACTTGGCTACTGGGCCTGTTTCGCCGCTTCGGCGCCGCTGATCCTCTTCAGCGCGATTGCCGCGCGGCGCCTGCCCGACTGAGGACTGAGGGCGGCCCGGAGGCCTCAGATCGCGCGCGAGCGGCTTTCCTGCGGCGTCTGCCCGAAGGCCCGCCGGAAGGCCGTGGCAAAATTGGCCGGCGAGGTGTAACGCGCGATATGCGCCGCCTGGGCGACGCTGACGCCGTCCTCGGCCAGGGCGCGGCGGGCCAGGCGCAGCCGCTCGGCGCGCAGGTAGGCGCTGGGGCTCATGCCGAACTGCTGCTTGAACAGCCGTTGCAGAGACCGCCGGTTGCGGCCGAGCGCATCCTCCATGGCATCCAGCGACAGGTCCTCTGAAAGGTGGTCGAGGATATAGAGCCGCAGCCGGTCGGCGAGGCCCGAGGCCGGGGGCGCCGCGCTGTCGGGACGTCGCCCCGAGGCGCCCTCGTCCAGGGCGCGGCGCAGCACTTCGAGGCCGCGACTCATGCGGAAGAGGCCGCGTTGCGCGGGGTCCTCGGCTTCGGGCGGACGGATGATCAGGCCGGCGAGGCGGCAGACCTCGGGGCCGGGGCGCCAGATGCGGATATCGAGATGACTGTGCATCGAATGGGCCGGGCTGCCGCAGTCGCGATCGGGCATGTCGTCGAGCCATGTGCAGGGCAGTGCCAGCGAGATCTTGCGCAGCGGCGCCCCCTGCGAGGCCTGGTAGCGCAGCGGCGTCGGGGTCTCGATCCGCATCATCATCGCGGCGGGGCGGCTGCGGGCATCCAGTTCGACTGGGTGTCCGTCGAGGGTGAAATGCTGGTAGCCCGACAGCAGGATCAGCAACTGGAACTTGGGCAGCACATCGCTGGGGGTCGGGTTGCCGACGCCCGGCACCACCTCGTCCAGCACGCCGATCCGCAAGTCTCCGGGAAACCGCTCTACACTCATCTTGTCCGTCCTGTCGGGGATCCGCTCCGGCACGGGTGTCGTTCCCGCAAAGATCATAGTCGCGGCGGAAAACGTCGGCTCGCTGGACCCATGCCCCGGTGTAGTTTATCCGACCAAAATAATCAAGAATGACGGCGCGGCCCTCACTCGGGACCGCCCAAGGCCTGCGAGAAACGGGATAGACAGATGACAGAGATGCAGATGACCCGCGCCGGGGTGGCTCCGGTGCGGCAGGGACTTCTGTGGGCGGCGCTGCTGACCACGACGGCGATCACGGCCCCGGTGGTACATGCCCAGGAGGTGACGACGCTGACGCCGATCGTGGTCGAGGCCTCCGAGGAAGAGGCTGGCGGCCCGGTCGAGGGCTACACGGCCACCCGCAGCGGATCCGCCACCAAGTCCGACACGCCACTGGCCGAAACGCCGGTGGCGGTCTCGGTCGTCACAGCCGACCTGATCGAGGACCAGGGCGCCAACTCGGTCGCCGAGGCGCTGCGCTACGTGCCCGGCACCTTCTCGGAATACCGGGGCACCTCGAACCTGCATGACGAGGCCTCGCTGCGCGGCCTCGGTGACCGGGCCTTCGCGACGAAGTTCCTGGACGGGCTGCTGATGGGGCAGTCCTCGATGGGCCAGCTTGATCCCTACTACCTGGAGCGGGTCGAGGTGGTGAAGGGACCAGCCTCGCTGACCTATGGCCAGGTGGTGCCGGGCGGTGTCATCGCGCAGTTCTCCAAGCGCCCGACCGAGGCGGGTGGCAACGAGGTGGTCGCCGGCCTCGGCTCGGACGGCTACCAGCGCATCAGCGCCGACCTGCAGGGCGACCTGAACGCCGAGGGCACCGCGCGCTACCGCATCGTCACCTCGGCCTGGAGGCAGAACCTGCAGAACGAGCTGGACCAGAGCCGCTTCCTGCTGGCCCCCTCGGTCACCGTCGACCTGACCGAGGCGACCAGCCTGACGGTCAGCGCGCTCTACCAGAACGAACCCGACGCGGGGCACCGGGGCTTCCTGCCGCTGACCGGCACGCTCGAGCCGACCTCGACCGGCTACATGCTGCCGCAGGACTTCGTCAGCTTCTCGCCGGCCTATGACAAGGCCACCCGCGAGACCTTCGCGCTGGGCTATGACCTGGAGCATGCGTTCGACAATGGCCTGAGCCTGCATCACAGCGCGCGGGCCACCAGGATCGACGCCACGCAGCGCGGCGCGACCCTGTGGTCGCACAGCAGCAGCGACGGCTACACCTTCCCGATCTACGTCTTCGACAGCAGCGACGAGCTGACCCAGCTGTCCACGGATACCTATGTCGAGGGCGACTTCCTGACCGGCGGCGTGGATCACCACGTGGTCGCGGGGCTGGACTACAGCTGGTCCGAGCTGAACTCAGCCTATGCGCGCGATGACGGCAGCACGCTGGAATTCGACTTCTCGACCCTGAACTACATCAGCTACGCCGATGCGACCTCGGTCACGCTGGATGGCTATACCTCGACCACCGACACCACGATGCAGCAGACCGGCGTCTATGTGCAGGACCAGATGCGCTTCGGCAACTGGGGCCTGTTGCTGGGCGGCCGCTACGACTGGGTCGAAACCGACGTGGCCGAAACCTACGCGGCAAGCTGGGGCAGCGGCGCCTCGGAGGACAGCTACAGCCAGGAGGCCTTCTCGGGCCGCGCGGCGCTGTCCTACGACTTCGGCAACGGGCTGATGTCCTACGTCAGCTACTCGACCAGCTTCGAGCCGGTGACCGAGCTGGACGACGACGGCAACGCCAGCTTCGATCCCACCACCGGCGAGCAGTGGGAACTGGGCGCCAAGTGGCTGTCGGCCGATGGCAACGTGATGCTCTCGGCGGCGCTCTTCGACATCAAGAAGAAGAACATCGTCGAGACCGTGGACCTGGGTGGGGGCCTCAGCGAGAGCCAGCAGGTCGGTCAGATCTCCTCGACCGGGATCGAGCTTGAGGCCCATGCCCGGCTGAGCGACCGGCTGAGCGTCGTGGCGGGCTACTTCAAGGCCGATCCGCGCTATGACAGCGGCGACTACGAGGGCAACCAGATGCATATCGTGCCGCTGGAAAGCGCCTCTCTCTGGGTGAAGTACGGGGTCAATGACCATGTCGACGCCAGCCTTGGCATCCGCCAAGTGGGCAAGACCTGGGGCGACCAGGAGAACACCGTGACGGTGCCCGAGTACACCCTTGTCGACCTGGGCCTGGAAGCCGACCTGGCGATGATGGGGCTGGAGGGGATGACCGCGCAGCTCAACGTCCAGAACCTGGCGGACAAGCGCTATGTTACCTCCTGCGCCTTCGGCCGTTACTGCTGGCTGGGCGAGGGGCGCACGGTGCAGGCCAGCCTGACCTACCAGTGGTGACCGCCTTGATCCGCAAGACCCTGACCCTGCTCCCGGCGCTGCTTGTCAGCGCCGGGTTCGCCCATGCCGAGGCGCCGCAAATCGGGCAGGGGCTGCCCCTCGGCCCTGCCACCGTCATGGCCCCGCTGGATCTTCCCGCCGGCAGTTACGTGGTCGCCACACTCAGCGCCGCGCATCCGGTCACGCTGGAGCTGATGACGCCGCAGGGCCCCTACCGGCGGCTGGTCGATGCCAAGGCGGGGCAGCAGTCGCTGCATTTCGTCCTGCCCGGGGCGCGCGCCTGGCTGAAGATCTCCGGCGGCCCCGCCGAGCTGACCTTCGAGCGGATCCTGCCGCCCGCAGCGCAGCGCGCCGACGCGCCCCGCGTCTGGCCGCTGGCCGAGGCCGGATCCCTGCAAAGCCCCGCGCTGCAGGGCCTTGCCGCAACCCTGTCCTCGGGCGGCGATACCTCCGGCTTCTGGGCCGACCGCCAGGCCGAGGGCACGCCCATGGTCGAACCCGGCCCGACGCCCGACGCCCGTATCGTCACCTTCTTCTGGCGTGGCGCGGCGCGCAATGCGCGCCTCGTCGGCGGCCCGTCGAATGATCACACCTGGCTGCAACGGCTGGGCGACAGCGATGTCTGGTTCGCCAGCTTCGAGGTGCCCGACAGCCTGCGCCTGTCCTACCAGATCGCCCCGGACGTCCCGCAGGTCGAGGGCAGCTTCCGCGACAGGCGGGTGGCGCTGCTGGCGACCCTGCAGGCCGATCCGCTGAACCGGGCGCCGGTCTGGCCCGGGGCGGCGGATCGCTTCAACCAGGCCTCCTCGGTGGCGCTGGAGGCTGCGCCCGAGCAGCCCGGCATGACCGGCCCGCTGCCCGAGGCACGGGGCCGGATCGAGCAGGTCCGTTTTGCCTCCGGGGCGCTCGGCAACAGCCGGAGCCTGCAGCTTTATCATCCGCCCGAGGGCGGGGTGGGCACGCCCGTCGTGCTGGTGGTCTTCGATGGCGAGCGGTTCACCGATGACCGCGCACCGATCCCGCAGATCCTCGACCGGCTGGTGGCGACGGGGCGGCTGCCGCCGGTCCATGCGATCTTCGTCGACTCGATCGACAGCGCCACCCGCTCGGCGGAGCTGCCCTTCGACGCCACCTTCGCGCAGGTGCTGGCCGACGAGATCCTGCCGCTGGCCGAGGCGCGCTTCGGCCTGACCCATGATGCCGCCCGCACGGTGCTGGCCGGCGCCAGCTACGGCGGCCTTGCCGCGGCGCGGATCTCCCATGAGCAGCCGCAGGCCTTCGGCGCCTTCCTCTCGATGTCGGGCTCTTTCTGGGCCGCGCCGGAGGGGGCCGGGGGGGACGGCGTCTACCTCTCGCAGCTCTACCGCGAGG
This sequence comes from Oceanicola sp. S124, assembly GCF_000220565.1. Classification (GTDB taxonomy): domain Bacteria; phylum Pseudomonadota; class Alphaproteobacteria; order Rhodobacterales; family Rhodobacteraceae; genus Pseudooceanicola. The sequence goes on from NZ_AFPM01000147.1 coordinate 7,118, forward strand.
CGCCGCGTCCCGCGCTGCGCGCCTGGCTGTCCGCCGGGATCTACGAGACCGCGCGCGACGGCGATCACGGCATCCACGACACCAGCCGCGACCTTGCCGACACCCTCGCGGCACAGGGCAACGAGGTGCAGTTCCGCTCTTACGCCGGGGGGCATGACTACCTGGTCTGGCGCGGTGCCCTGGCCGAGGGACTGCTGGCGCTTTTCGGCCAGCCGGAGATCGGCTCTGAGTAATTGCCCGGATTTGGGCATTTACCCGGTAGCTGAGAGGCGCTAGGCAGAAGGCCCGGCCCGCGCGGCCATGAGGAGGGGGGAAGGCAATGTCCTGGCTTGGCATCGACATCGGCACATCCGGCATCAAGGCGCTGCTGACCGATCCCGGCGGCCGCGTGCTGGCCGAAGAAACCGTGGCCCTTGGCCGCGCCGTGCCGCAGCCCGGCTGGTCGGAACAGGATCCGGCCGAGTGGTGGCAGGCGACGCTGGCCGCCGTCGACGGGCTGAAGGCCCGCGCGCCCTCGGCGCTGGCGGATCTGCGCGGCATTGGCCTGTCGGGCCAGATGCACGGCGCGACGCTGCTGGACGCCGCGGGAGAGGTGCTGCGCCCGGCCATCCTGTGGAACGACGGACGCGCGCACCAGGAATGCGCCGCTCTGGAAGAGGCCGCGCCGGACCTGCGCGTCATCACCGGCAATATCGCCATGCCGGGGTTCACCGCGCCGAAACTGCTCTGGGTCGCCCGGCATGAGCCCGGGATCTTCGCCCGCATCGCCAAGGTGCTGCTGCCGAAGGACTACCTGCGCTACCGGCTGAGCGGCGAGTTCTTCTCGGACATGTCCGACGCGGCGGGGACGCTCTGGCTGGACGTGGCCGGGCGGCGCTGGTCGGACCGCCTGCTGGAGGCCACGGGCCTCACCCGGGATCACATGCCCGCGCTGGCCGAGGGCAGTGCCCCGGCAGGCGGGCTGAGCGGGGCCCTGCGCAGCCGCTGGGGAATCACCGGCCCGGTGGTCATCGCGGGCGGCGGGGGCGACAATGCGGCCTCGGCCTGCGGCATCGGGGCGGTGACGCCGGGGCGGGGCTTCGTCTCTCTCGGGACCTCGGGGGTGCTCTTCGTGTCGAACGACGGCTTCCGGCCCAATACCGAGGGCGCGGTCCATGCCTTCTGCCATGCGGTGCCCGGCACCTGGCACCAGATGGGGGTGATCCTGTCCGCTGCCGACAGCCTGACTTGGCTTGCGGGGCTGACCGGGCGCAGCGCCGCCGACCTGGCTGCCCTGGCCGAGGCCGAGACCAGCGCGCCGGACGAAGAGATCTTCCTGCCCTATCTCTCGGGCGAGCGCACGCCGCATAACGATGCCGGCGCGCGGGGCAGCTTCGCGGGGCTGTCGCACCTCTCGGATCCGGCGCGGATGACCCGCGCGGTGATGGAGGGCGTGGCCATGGCCCTGCGCGACTGCCAGCAGGCGCTGCTGGCGGGCGGGGCGCAGATCGGCGACCTGGTGGCGGTCGGCGGCGGTGCCCGCTCTCGCCTCTGGCTCGAGATCGTCGCGACGCTGCTGGAGCAGGAGATCAGCCTTCCCGAGGCCGGCGACTACGGCGGCGCCTTCGGCGCGGCACGGCTGGCCCGGCTGGCGGTGACCGGAGAGGACCCCGCCGAGGTCTGCGCCCCGCCCCCCGTTGCCGCGCGGATCGCGCCCCGCGGCGATCTGATCGACGCCTATGCGGCGCAACATGCGCGGTTCCGCGCGCTTTACCCGGCCATCGAGACCGCGCGCCGGGGCTGACCCCGCCCCCGCGCTTATGGCCTGACACCTAGGCAAGCCCCGGACGCGCCTGCGCTTTTCCGGGGTCTCGCGGTTTCTTGAAGCGGGGATGCGGGGCTTTTCCTGCTATGGGCCGAAAAAATCATTCCAGCCGCGACGGAAACGTCGCCTTTGCCCGTATACTTCCTGACGTTCTCGACCCGGTGCCGGTTCCCCCGGCCCGCATGGTCCGCATTCGGAGACCCCCATGACCAGAAAGCCTTCCGCCCTCCGGCCGTTCCGTCGCCTGCTGTTGCTGGTGTCTCTCGCCCTGCTGCCCGCCGCGCCCGGCCTGGCGCAGTTCG
>NZ_AFPM01000146.1 GCF_000220565.1 Oceanicola sp. S124
AATGCGCAGACCACGGCGGCACGGATGCGGGCGTCGGGGATCCCGGTGCAGATCTCGTCCAGCGGGCGGTATCAGGTCGTGCTTCTGGGGCCCTTCGGCAACGAGGCCGACATGGCCCATGCGCTGGCTGCCGCCCGTCGCGCGGGCTTCGACGACGCCTTCCCGAGGAACTGACAGCGGGCTTCGGGGCATGCCGGAAATTGCTGAACAGGAAGATGCGGGGCGCCTCAGGGCGCCCTTACGTCATCCGCCGCAGATCGACTGAAGGCGCAGCCAGTCCGCATCGCGCATCACCGGCTCGGGCGCGCCCGAGGGGTAGGGGTCGCCCTCGATCAGCGGCAGAACCGTCTCGCCGGTGATGTCGCGGGCATAGGCATAGGGGCGCGATTGCACCCCGGCGGCGCGGAAGCCCTCCAGCAGCACCTCGGGCGCCAGCTCTTCCGGGGGCGTGGCCAGCAACGTGCGGGCGTGATCCGAGAGCGCCTCCGAGGTGACCTCTCCGGTGGTCAGCAAGCGCAGCACGGCGCCGATCCCGGCTTCGTCCAGGAAGCGGCCGACGGGATCCTGCTGCGTGGCGCGCTGCATCTCGGCGACGACGAAACCGGCGGGGATCTCTGGATCTTCGTAGGCTTCGACCACGCCGCGCCCCATCAGAAGGATGTTGCCGGGCAGGTGCATCGTCGTCCGCAGGCCAGAGCGGACCACATGCAATTGCGGCGCCTTGCGTCCCTCGTGGGTGACCCGCGCCGAAAGCAGTGCCAGCGCACGGGTGCCCCCGGCCGTCGTGCAGGGGGCGCCGGTCAGCGACTGCACTTCGGCCATCAGGCGGGCGCCGATCTCGTCGCGCTTCACCTGGGGCAGCACCGTGAGGGCATGGTCCTTCAGGGCTCCGGGCAGCCAGAACAGGCCAAGCGCCAGGATGCCAGCTGCGAAGCTGCCCATGATGCTCATCCGCAGGCGCCCGCGATGCGGCCGCCGCCGCGCCACGGCCCCGCGCAGCTGTTCCAGCGCCTCGATCATCTGGGTTTCGTCGGCGCCCAGTTCCAGCGTCTCGTCCGGGTCGCCGTCAGGGTGGTAGAGCGCGGGCAGATCGCCGGGATTGGCGCGGGTCAGCGCGGCGATGGACCAATGGGTGAGCGGCTGGTCCTTAAGGTCGGCGATGGTGATCGTGGCCTCGCCGATCGACAGGATCACGTCACGGCGCTGCGCCTGCGGGCCCTCGCGCCACAGTGCCGCTGCCTCCAGCCGCTGGTACTTCTCCAATGCCGTCATGGGCCTGCTTTCCGGACTGCTCTTGCGGGCCGCGATATCGGGCGGGTGCCCGGCCTCTTGGTTGGCGGCGAGACTAGCACGATGCCACAAGCGGTAGCAATTGCGCCTGTCGCCGCAATGCGTCTTCATCCAGTCTCAGGGTGTCGCGCGCAAGACTGACGGATGAGCCCGGACGTCCGCAGTGAAACCCCCGCCGATCCGCCGGTCCCGGTACTGCGCTGCCGCTGGCAGGTCGACCCGCCGCCGCCCTTGCTGGACCGTCCGGCCGACCTGGTGCTGCGCAGGTTGCTGGACCAGCCTGGGTCAGGCCCTGGCCTGTACTGGAGAGGCGAGGCGCCCGTCTGAGGCTTCCCCTGTCCGACGCAGCCCGATAGCCTCGGCGCATGATCCTGTCGCGCGGCCGTCGCTATATCTTCATCCATATCCCCAAGACCGGCGGCACCTCGATGGCGCTGGCCCTCGAGGCCCGCGCGATGAAGGACGACATCCTGCTCGGCGATACCCCCAAGGCCCGCCGGCGGCGCCATCGGGTTGCCGGGATTGCCAGCCGCGGGCGGCTCTGGAAACATGCGACCCTGGCCGATATCGAAGGCCTCGCCAGCCCCGCGGAGATCGACGATTTCTTCGTCTTTACATTGATCCGAAACCCCTGGGATCGGATAGCCAGCTACTACCTCTGGTTGCGCGGACAAGGTTTCTCCCATCCGGCCGTCACATTGGCAAAAGGTCGTGGTTTCTCCGATTTCATCCGCGATCCGTTGATCGTCCGCAGCTTCGAACCGTCGCCCTATGCCAGCTATGTTCGCGAATCATTCGGACGAGAGAAATGTAACCTTTTCATCAGACTTGAGGCATTTGAGCGGGACTCGGCCCCGCTTTGTCAGCATCTCGGCTTCGATCTGACGCTGCCCCGCGTCAATTCCGTCGATGAGTCTGTCAAGGCTGAACTTGTATACCGACCCGCAGATCGAAAATTCATCGACTCTCTTTGCGCAGAAGACATCGAACGTTTCGGATATGTCGCGGAAATGAGCAGCTACTACCAGTCCGGGGCATGAAATGGCGACAATGAGTGCTTTAATTAGTTATTGTCATCCTTAGAGCGACAATGCCCCCTTTCCGCCTGATTTCGTCCCAAGACACGTCTCAGTTGTAGGGCGCAATACATCCCATAAGCGAGCTGCAGAAGTAGCCGTCATATCGGGAAACGACAGAATGTTTGAAATCAAGACACGGCGCGACGCGCTGCGGAGAGAGGAGGCCGAAAGTGGGTTCGGCGACCTCGGATCCGAAACCCGGGGAGGCGCCGAAACGGCCCTGTCCGGGATCGTCGCAGGGACCCGCGTCGCGACCGCCCTTGGCTGGCGGAACGTCGAAGACCTTGCGGAAGGCGACGCCATCCTCACCTTCGACAATGGGTTGAAGTCGCTGCGCAGCGTGCGGCGCAAGGCGCTCTGGGACGGCAACGGGGCCTGTCCGACGCGCTTGCAGCCGCTGCACGTGCCGCGCGGTGCGATCGGAAACCGCGAAGAGATGCTGCTTCTTCCGCGTCAGGGCGTTCTGGTGGAAAGCGACGTGGCCGAGGAAGAACTGGGCGATCCCTTCGTGCTGATCCGCGCCGAGGCGCTGGACGGTGTCTGCGGCATCTCGCGGCGTCGCCCGATCTTCGCCCCTGAAGTCTTCGTGCTGGAATTCGATGAAGATCAGGTGATCTTTGCCAGCTCGGGCGCGCTCTGCGTCTGCCCGGCCGCGGGCGACATGATCAGCCGCATCTTCATGCGCAACCAGGAACCGACCTGCGACTACACCATCCTCTGCCAGGAGACCTCCCGCGAGCTGATCGAGAAGATCACCTGGGAACTGGAAGAGAAATGGGCCTTCGCCCTGGCGCGCCGTGGCCAGAACGCCTCGCAGCAGCGCAGCGCTGCCCGGGGCGAGGAACTGCGCAAGAGCCGCCGCGCCTGACACGTGACGGCTCCGCCCGCCGGGCGGGGCCTCCCGGGATCGGTTCCTCCGGGCGCGGAAGGCGTCGGAGCGGATCCGAGGAAGATCCCCAACGGAACAGGACGCGGCGACGCGTCCCTCGGAACGGCATCCCCCAGGGGGTGCCCCGAACCTCGCCCCGTCTGTCGATTGGGTCCTGTTTGTCCGGATGTGTCCCCATCCGGTCCGTTTCCCCTGCAGGACCTGGTCAGATCATGTGCAGAAAGAGGCCAGTGGCAGCGGAGGCGATGAGCGCGCCGGCGAGAAGTTCGACCATTGCGAGAAGCGGAGAGGGCCCCTTGTCCCAACTGCCCGTCTCCGTGGATCGGTCGAATGTGCCGGCGCGCAGAAACACGGTGGCCAGTGCGACCCCGATGGTCACGCTGGCCACCCCCAGCCCCATGGCGAAGGTGCCCGCGATCCCGGCGGCAAGGATGTCCATCCGCCTGGTCAGGATCAGCAGGAAGAGCGCGCCGGTGCAGGGACGGATGGCAATGGCCCCGACCAGCAGCACCGCCTCGCGCAGAGAGCGCACCCGCGCGGCCTCCTCGGCAGTGGGCCCGTGCCGGTGGCCGCAGGAGCAGCTTCCGTCGGCATGGTGATGGTGGTGCTGATGGTCCGGCCCATGAGCATGCCCATGCTCGTGGTCCTGCCCGGCACTGTCCGCCTGCCGGTGGCTGCGCAGCCCCTGCCAGAGATGTCTCAGCCCGCGCAGGGCCAGCCAGGCCCCGACCAGCCCGATGGCCGCGTAGGAGGCGGGCGCCAGCCAGTCCTCGGCCAGGCCCACCATGCGCTCGCGACTCCAATCCAGAAGGGCGATCCCTGCCGTGACCAGCAGCACGGCACTGGCCGACTGCGCCAGGCTCGAGATCAGTGCCAGCCCCGAGAGGCGCAGGGCCGTCACCTTCTGCGATACGCCATAGCCGCCGATCAGCAACTTGCCATGGCCGGGGCCGGCGGCGTGGAAGAGACCGTAGGCAAAGCAGATGCCCAGCAGGGCGATCAACGCGCCCGGCTCTCCGCCCCGCAGGGCCCGCAGGGTGCCGGCCATGGCGTTCTGCGCCTCGCGCTGCCCGCCGGCCGCCCAGGTGGTCAGCGCCGCCATGCCGCCAAAACGCCAGAGATAGACCGCCAGCGCCAGCAACCCGGCAATCAGCAGCAGCGGCAGCAGAAGCTGCAACGCCGCCAGCAGGCGTGGCAGGGCAGGGGCGGTGTGCCGTGTCTCGCTCATTCCCCGGACCTGCAGCTCAGCTGGACGGTCTCGGCAAAGGTCTCGCCGACCTGGGGATAGTCCTCGGCATCCGGGGGCAGCTCGGCCAGCTCGGCGGCGAGGTTCTGGTAATTGTCGTCGATGTCAGGTGACACGATCGCCACCCTGCAGGCGTCATTGCCGGTAATCGTGACGCCCCCGCCGAGGTCATAGGCGGTGTAGAACCCCGGATCATAGGCCTTCACCACCAACCCGTCGGCCGGCAGGGGCCGCACCAGCGGACGCAGGTGCCGACTGGCATAGGTCTGGTCGTCGAAGCTGACCCCCAGCCCCTGCGGCGGTCCCAGCTCGACCGGGCTGCCGTCGGCAGCGGTGACGTAGAGATCGCCCGCGAAGCCCTCCATCCAGTTCAGGTCATAGCCGTCAAGTTCGGCCAGTTCCGCCTCGGTCAGGATGCCGTCGTAATCGGGATCAAGCTGCAACTCGTCGAGCAGCAGCATCGAGTACATCTCGTCGTAATCCCAGGTGACGGCCACGCCGGTCAGCTGCCCTTCGGCATCGACCTGCAATTCCAGCGCGGTGGTAATGAAGATATGCGGATGCGCCAGAGCGCCCCCGGCAGAGAGACAAAGCGCTGTGGCAAGGGCGAGACGGCTGATCATGGCGCGGAGCATAGCCATCGCGCACCGACACCGGAAGTCCCAGCCGCGTGATCGGCGCCACGTCGCCAGAAACCCCTCGGGCAAAAGTCCCAAGCCCGCCGCTCCGGGCGCGGCCCGGTGCATCACCAGGCTGAAAATACTCCGGGGGTGAATTGGGCCCGAAGGGCCCAAGAGGGGGCAGGGCCCCCTCCCGTCCGCAAAGGAAATGCCGCCCGGAGTAATGCTCCGGGCGGCATCGGTCACATCAACAGGCTGCTCAGGCGGCCTTGGCCTCAGGCCCGAAGCGCTTGTAGAAGGTCTGGCCCTTCTCGGCCATCTCGCGCAGCAGGGCGGGGCAGGCGAAACGCTCTCCGTAAGTGGCAGAGAGGTGGTCGCAACGGTCGGCGGCATAGGCCGCACCCAGCATGTCCAGCCAGCCGAAGGGGCCGCCCGACCAGGGCGCGAAGCCCCAGCCCAGGATGGCGCCGACATCGCCTTCGCGGATGTCTTCCAGCACACCTTCCTCCAGCGCGCGGACCGCTTCCAGCACCTGGGCGAACATCAGGCGATGCTGCACCTCGACCAGCTCCGGCTGGACTTCGGCATGAGGATACTTCGCCTCAAGCCCCTGCCACATGCCGGTGCGCTTGCCCTTCTCGTCGTATTCATAGAAGCCGGCGTTGGCCTTGCGGCCCTTGCGGCCTTCCTCGAAGAGCCAGAACATCAGCTCATCGACGCCCTTGGCATCCGCCGGATAGGCGTCGCCCATGGCCTCCTTTGTCGCCGTGGCGATCTTAACCGCCAGGTCGATCGAGGTCTCGTCAATCAACTGCAGCGGACCCACGGGCATCCCCAGCAGACGCGCGGCATTGTCGACCAGCACCGGGTTCACGCCCTCGGAGACCATCCGCGCGCCCTCGTTCAGGTAGGGGATGATGCAGCGGTTGGCATAGAAGAAGCGCGCGTCGTTGACGACGATGGGCGTCTTGCGGATCTGGCGCACGTAATCCAGCGCCTTGGCCACGGCACGGTCGCCCGTCTGCTTGCCCTTGATGATCTCGACCAGCAGCATCTTCTCGACAGGAGAGAAGAAGTGGATGCCGATGAACTGCTCGGGCCGGGACGAAGCCTTGGCCAGACCCGTGATCGGCAGGGTCGAAGTGTTCGAGGCAAAGACCGCATCCTCGGGGATGACGGCCTCGACGGCCTTGGTGATCTCGGCCTTGACGCCCGGATCCTCGAAGACCGCCTCGATGATCAGATCCACATCCGACAGCGCCGCGTAATCGGTGGTCGGCGTGATCAGTGAGAGCATCTTCTCTTTCTTCTCGGTCGTCACCTTGCCACGCTTGATGCCCTTGTCGAGGTAGCTTTCCGAGTAGGCCTTGCCGCGCTCGGCGGCCTCCTGGTTCTGGTCGATCAGCACCACCTCGATGCCCGCCTGGGCGGAGACCAGCGCGATACCCGCGCCCATCATGCCCGCACCCAGAACGCCCAGCTTCTTGACGGTCTGATCCGGTGCCTCGGGGCGGTTCGCGCCCTTCTCAAGCGCTTCCTTGTTGAGGAAGAGCGAGCGGATCATGTTGCCCGAAGAGGGGTTCATGATAACGCTCGTGAACCAGCGCGCCTCGATCTTCAGGGCGGTGTCGAAAGGCACCATCAGGCCTTCATAGACCGCGCTCAGCATGGCCTTGGGGGCAGGGTAGGCGCCCCAGGTATTGGCCATGATCATCGCATTGGCGCCGACCATGGTCTGGAAACCGGCCGGGTGATAGGGCGCGCCGCCGGGCACCTTGTAGCCCTTGGCATCCCAGGGCTTCAGGATGTCGGCATCCTTGGCGTTCAGCACCCATTCCTTCGCGGCGGCCAGCGGATCCTCGGCAACCTCGTCGATGATCCCGGCCTTCACAGCGCCCTTCGGGTCGCTCAGCTTGGCCTGCAGCAGGAAGGGCGAGGCGCCCATGACGCCCAGCTTGCGCACGAGGCGCGTGGTGCCGCCCGAGCCGGGGAAGATCCCGACCTGGATTTCCGGCAGGCCGATCTTGGCCTTGGGATTGTCGGCGGCAAAGATGCGATGGGTCGAGAGCGGCAGTTCCAGCCCGATGCCAAGCGCGGTGCCCGGCAGGACCGAGGCAATCGGCTTGCCGCCCTTGTTGGTCTTGGCATCCATGCCCGCGCGCTCGATCTTGCGCAGCAGGTGGTGCAGCGACATCACGCCCTCGAAGACGCCCTCGGCACCCTGCTCCTTGAAGCCGGCCAGCACGTTCAGGTCCATGCCCGCGGCGAAGGTGTCCTTGCCGGAGGTGATGACGATGCCCTTCACGGCCTCGTCGGCCAGCGCATCGGTGATCGCGGCGTCCAGCTCGGCCGCGCCATCCATCGACAGCACGTTCATGCTCTTGCCGGGCACGTCCCAGGTGATCACGGCGACGCCATCGGCGCCTTTTTCCATTGCGAATTCAGTCATGTCTCGCTCCCATTCTCGGGGCCCTCGTAGGGCGAGCCGTCGCGGCGGATCAGCCGCCGCTGGCCGTTTTCTCTAACAAGCACCTTGTCGATCTCGGAATAATAGGCGCGGTCGTTCTGCGACCGGGTGCCGACCAGCAGGTAGCTGGCGGGCGCATCGGTGTGGTTGAAGACCACGTGCCCGTTGGGCACCCCGGCGGGCCAGCAGGCCGCATCGCCGGGGCCGATGACATGTTCGCTGTCATTCTCGATGACCGTGACAGAGCCTTGCAGCATGTAGAGGAATTCGTCCTCGTCGCTGTGCCAATGGCGGTCGGATGTCCGCGTGCCGGGCTGGATGGTCTCCACGAAGGCCCCGAACTGCGTCAGCCCGCCGGTATCCGAGTAGAGCAGGGCATCATACTGCCCGAACCTCTCCCGGATCTCGGGGGTGGCGCTGTCGGTCCTGACCTCGGCTCGGCGGACGACGACCATCAGACCAGCTCGATCACCGTGGCCGCACCCATGCCGGAGGCGACGCAGAGCGTTGCCAGCCCGGTGGACTTGCCGGACCGCTCCAGCTCATCCAGCAGGGTGCCGATGATGATCGCGCCCGAGGCGCCCAGCGGGTGACCCATCGCGATGGCGCCGCCGTTCACGTTCAGCTTCGAATGATCCACGTCGAAGGCCTGCATGAAACGCAGCACGACCGAGGAGAACGCCTCGTTGACCTCGAAGAGGTCGATATCGCCGATCTCCATGCCCGCGGCTTTCAGCACGCGCTCGGTGGCCGGCACGGGGCCGGTCAGCATGATGGTCGGATCGGTGCCGATCTTGGCGGTGGCGCGGATGCGGGCGCGGGGCTTCAGCCCGTATTTCTCGCCAAACTCCTTCGAGCCGATCAGCACGGCGGCAGAGCCATCGACGATCCCCGAGGAGTTGCCCGCATGGTGGACGTGGTTGATCGACTCCAGGTGCGGGTACTTCAGCTTGGCGACGCTGTCGAAACCGGGCATGACCTCGCCCAGGTCCTTGAAGGCGGGCTTGAGGCCGCCGAGCGTCTGCATGTCTGTGCCGGGGCGCATGTATTCGTCATGGGCCAGGATCGGCAGGCCGTTCACGTCGCGGATCGTCACGATGGACTTGTCGAAGCGGCGATCTTCCCAGGCGGCGGCGGCGCGCTTCTGGCTCTCGACGGCGAAACTGTCGACGTCATCGCGCGAGAAGCCGTATTCGGTGGCGATGATGTCGGCGCTGATCCCCTGCGGGACGAAGTAGTGATCCATGGCGACGGTCGGATCGACGGCCACGGCGGCACCATCGCTGCCCATGGCGACGCGCGACATGCATTCGACGCCGCCGGCGATATAGGCCTCACCGGCGCCGCCCTTGACCTGGTTCGCGGCCAGGTTCACGGCTTCCATGCCGGAGGCGCAGAAACGGTTGATCGACAGGCCGGGGATGCGCTCGTCCAGCTCCGAGGCCAGCACGGTGGTCCGTGCCAGGCAGCCGCCCTGTTCGAAGGCCTGGGTCGCATTGCCCCAGATCACGTCCTCGACGGCGTGGCCGTCCAGGCCCGAGCGTTCGCGGATCGCGTTCAGCATCTGCGCCCCGAGCGCGACCGAGGTCACCTCGTGCAGGCTGCCGTCGGCACGGCCCTTGCCGCGCGGACTGCGCAGGGCATCGTAGATATAGGCTTCGGTCATGAGATCCTCCGCTCCTTCCTTTGACTGCGGGGGACTCCTCCGTCCCCCGTTCACATTCAATCTCTGCCCTCGGGCCGCGGTTTTCCATCGCGACGTTACGTAGATTTGGGTGACGTTCCGCCACGTTCACGTCAACTTTTCCGCAGTGCGGATCATGGCCCCCGATCAGAGGTCACGATCGGAGGGATGACCCGGCATGAGCTCGTAGGGATGTTTCCAGCCCGGCAGTGCCTCGATGTTCGTCAGCCACCGGTCGATACTGGGCCAATCCTCGCGGATGAAAGTAAAGGGCTCTGGATAGAAGAGGTAGCCGCAGCACGAGAAATCGGCATTGGTCGGACCCTCTCCGACCAGCCAGCCGCGCCCCTCCAGCGCGGTGTCGAGCGTCTTGAAGGCGGCCTTTAGGCGGCCCGACAGGAAGGCGATGACCTCCGCGGGGCGCTTCTCTTCGGGCAGGAAGTTCATCAGGAAGCGCAGGGTGCCCGCCTGCGAGGACATCTTGTGATTGTCCCAGAAGCACCAGCGCATGACCTCGCGCGCCTCTTCGGGCGTCGCGCCGCCGAACTTGCCGGTCTTCTCGGTGATGTACATCTGGATCACGCCGGACTGGCTGATCGTCAGGTCACCGTCTTCCAGCACCGGCGCCTCGGCCATGACGTTCATCGCGGCATATTCCGGCGTGCGGGCGCCGCCGTTGAAGAAGTCGACCTTCACCGGCTCCCAGTCGAGCCCCGACAGCGCCAGCGGCAGGGCAGCCTTGTAGGAATTGCCGCTCTCGCCGAAGCAATGCAGTCTGATCGTCATGGGTCGCTCTCCTCTGCGCCGTGGCAAGGCGGGGGTTTCACACCCCCGCACCCCCGTGGAGTATTTCCAGCCTGGTGATGGATGCAGGTTACGCACTATTAACCACGCCCTGTCAAAGTCTCCGGGCGTTACAGGCTGGAGAGCCGATGGACGCGCCACGGTGATGCCCCGGTCCGATATATCTGGTAGCCAATCCGGTGAGGCGGGCCGGGGTTGATCCGCTCCCCAATCGAGCAACCCACCTTTCCCTGCCGGGGGTGCGGCAGCCATCATCACCAGGCTGAAAATACTCCCGCCGGAGGCGTCCGGCCTTGCCGTCAGATCAGCCGTTCGGGACGAAGCGGGGTCTTACCGCTTGCGCGCCTCAAGCTCGGAATTGAACACTCGCAGACGGTGGGTCAGGTTTTCCTCGTGCGTCACCGAGTCGAAATTCTCGAACAGAAAGGACAGCGCCTCGCCCTCGTCCAGGCCGGCCTCGGCGGCGAAGCGGCGCAGGCGGCGGTAGCCGTCCTCGGTCATGGCGGCCGGGAAGCGGCGGGTCAGGCGGAAGCGTTTGGGCATCGGGCCTCCATCAGGCAGGGGCGGGTATCACTCGGCGGGGGCGTGGACGCCGGGGCAGGGCGGGCGTTGCCCCATCCTGCGGCGCCAGGACGCTCTGCGCAAGGCGCCCGGCCGAAACGCCAAGGACGCGGCAGGTGCCGCGTCCTTGCAGGTCTTTCGGTGGGCTCTGAGGCCCGGTGCCGGGTCAGAAGGCCTCGGCGTCCAGGGCCATGACCGTATCGGCGCCCGAGGTGATGCGCTGCAAGTGCATCGCGCAGGCGGGCATGCGGCGCGCCATGTAGTAGCGCCCGGTGGTCAGCTTGGACTGGTAGAAGGCGGTGTCGCCCTCGCCGCTGGCGATCTTCGCCTTGGCAACCAGCGCCATCTTGGTCCAGACGAAGCCCAGGCAGACATGGCCGAACATGTGCATGAAGTCATAGGACCCGGCCAGAGCATTGTTCGGCGTCTTCATCGAGGACATGAAGTACATCGCTGCTTCCTGCAGCTGCTTCGAGGCGGTCATCAGGGGTTCGACGAACTCCTTGGCGATTTCCTCGTCCTGGGCTGCGGCTTCCTTGCAGAAGTCCTTGATCATCTGGAACAGCGCCATGGCGGGCTTGCCACCATTGGCGGCCAGCTTGCGGCCCACCAGGTCCAGCGCCTGCACGCCGTTGGCACCTTCGTAGATCTGGGTGATGCGCGCGTCGCGGGTGAATTGCGACATGCCCCATTCCTCGATGTAGCCATGGCCGCCGTAGACCTGCTGCGCCTGCACGGTGGCCTGGTAGCCCTCGTCGGTCAGGAAGCCCTTCAGCACCGGGGTCAGCAGCGAGATCAGGCCCTCGGCCTCCTCGTCCTCGGACTTGCGGGCCTTGTCGATCAGCAGGCCACCCCAGAGACCGAAGGCGCGGGCGCCCTCGATGAAGCTCTTCTGGTCCATCAGCATGCGGCGCACGTCGGGGTGCACGATGATCGGATCGGCGGGGCCGTCGGGATTCTTGACGCCGGTCACGTCGCGGCCCTGCAGACGATCCTTGGCGTAGATCACGGCGTTCTGGTAGGCGGCCACGGCCTGGGAAAGGCCCTGCATGCCGACGCCCAGGCGGGCCTCGTTCATCATGGTGAACATGGCGCGCATGCCCTTGTGGGCCTCGCCCAGCAGGTAGCCGGTGGCGCCGTCGTAGTTCATCACGCAGGTGGCATTGCCGTGAATGCCCATCTTCTCTTCGACCTTGCCGACCGAGACCGCGTTGCGCTCGCCCAGAGCGCCGTCGTCATCGACCATGATCTTCGGCACGATGAACAGCGAGACACCCTTGATGCCCTCGGGCCCGCCGGGGATCTTGGCCAGCACCAGGTGGATGACGTTCTCGGACATGTCGTGATCGCCGGCCGAGATGAAGATCTTCTGGCCGGTGATCTTGTAGGAGCCATCCTCCTGCGGGTCCGCCTTGGTGCGCATCAGGCCCAGGTCGGTGCCGCAATGGGGCTCGGTCAGGTTCATGGTGCCGGTCCACTCGCAGGTGACCATCTTCGGCAGCCACTTCTGCTTCTGGGCGTCCGAGCCATGGGCATGGATCGCCGAATAGGCGCCATGGGTCAGCCCCGGGTACATCATGAAAGCCTGGTTGGCGGCCGAGAACATCTCTCCGGTTGCGACCGACAGGATGTAGGGCATGCCCTGGCCGCCGTAGTCGGGATCGCAGTCGAGCCCGGTCCAGCCGCCTTCGCGCAGCTGGTCGAAGGCTTCCTTGAAGCCTTCGGGGGTGCGCACCACGCCGTTCTCGAAGGTGACGCCCTGCTGGTCGCCAATGGTGTTCAGCGGCGCAATGACCTCGGACGAGATCTTGGCCGCTTCACCCAGGATGGCCGCGGTGAAGTCGCGGTCCAGCTCATCGTAGCCCGGAATGGACTCGTCGGCGATGTTGAGGACGTCATGCAGGACGAATTGCAGGTCGTCGACGGGACCCTGGTAGCTGGGCATGTTCTCTCTCCCTTCCTTGCCGGCGCACCGGCAGGGCCGGGCGCCTCACTCGGCGGCGTCACGTGCCTTCATCGAGGCGATGACATTTGCCACCCATTCCATCTGTTCTTTCAGTTCCCCGATGGCAACATCCAGCTCGGCACGCTGTGCCTCCATCGTCTCCAGACGGTCCCGGGCAATTTCCAGGGTGCGGGTCAGCTGCGTCTGCTGCTGGTCGCCCATGTCGTAGAGGTCGAGGAGTTGCCGGATCTCTTCCAGGCTGAAGCCGAAGCGCTTGCCGCGCAGGATCAGTTTCAGCCGGGCACGATCACGGCGCGTGAAAAGCCGTTTCTGGCCTTCGCGGATCGGAAAGAGCAGCTCCTTTGCTTCATAGAACCGCAGGGTGCGCGGGGTCACCTGGAAGGCGTCGCACATCGCGCGGATCGTCATCAGGTCTTCGGTTTCCGTCATTTCTACCACTCAGTACATATTTATGATTGGTCGGGAATGCCGGTCACGCCCCTTCGATACAACGCCGATCTAAGTTGACGTAAGTCCAACGTCACGTCACATCCCGGTTGACGTAAGATAAGGCAGGATGCGCGAATGAGCGCGCAACTTCCTTAGCTGGGCAACCGGCACCGGGCGTCGATCCAGAGAAAGCTGCACGCCCTGCGATTGCAGCCCGACCGCCGCGATTCGCCTGACTCTTGTATCCTGCAGCGGTCCCCAAAACCTGCATCCTTCGTGCCTGAAGGTTGAATCGGGCGTAAATGTGGCGTCTTGAGCGTAAACAGACGACAATTGCGCTGAATTGGGGGGGATTGGACCCGCCCAATGTATGCAATCACCCCGGTGCGGGAGGCTGCCGGCGTCGGGCGATCAGCCCGAGGGCAGTTCGGCCTTGGTCGCATCGCGCAGCTGGCGCAGCTCTTCCATGGCCTCGTCGATCTGGGCGCGCTGCTCTTCAAGCTGGCCCATCTGGCGGTCGGCCATCTCGATCCAGGTCTTCATCTGGGCTTCCGATCCCTGCTGCTCGCGCATCTCCAGCCACTGGCGGATCTCTTCCAGGCTGAAGCCGAAGCGCCGGCCGCGCATGATCAGGGTCATGCGGGCAATCTCACGCGGGGTATAGAAGCGGGCCCGGCCCTCACGCTCGGGTTCCAGCAGTTCGATGTATTCATAATAGCGCAGGGTCCGCGGCGTCACGTCGAACTTCTCGCACATCTCCTTGAAGGCGAGGCGCGGTTCCGAAGGAGCGGTCTGGGCAGAGGGCTGGTCTTGCATCGGGGCCATCGGACTGGTTGAGAGTTGGCGAAAAGGTAAGCCCCTGAAACGGGAAGGGCAACAGGCGGCTGCTTGTGCCCGGCGCCGATCGGAGGTTTCATGCGCCCGGAGGGACCGCGGGCCCCGGCACCCTGAGAAAAGGACAGCCATGACCGACGACAGCCAACTGCGCATCGCGCGACAATTCATCGCCAGCCTACCGCACGCGCGGGCGCTCGGGATCTCGGTGGACGAGATTGCGCCGGGGCGGGCGGTGTTCTCGATGCCCTACGACGAGAAGCTGATCGGGGATCCGGCAACCGGCGTGCTGGCGGGGGGCGCGGTCTCGGCACTGCTCGACACCGCCAGCGGAGCGGCCGTGATGAGCCATCCCGAGGCGGCGGGGCTGACGGCGACGCTGGACCTGCGCATCGACTACATGCGCCCGGCGACGCCCGGCCAGCCGATCCGCGCCGAGGCCGAATGCTACCACGTCACCCGCTCGGTGGCCTTCGTGCGCGCCGTGGCGCTGGACGAGGATCGCGACCGCCCCGTCGCCACTGCCGCGGGCGCCTTCACCTTCAGCAAGAAGGACAGCCCGGAATGAGCCGCGCCCCCGAACCCGTCCAGGTCATCAAGCAGCGGCGCGATGCGGCGCTGGCCGCCCTGGTGCAGGCCTCGCCCTACGTCCGCTTCCTGGGCGTGCGTTTCGACCGCCGCGGAGACGAGCTGACGGCGGTGCTGCCCTATGACGACATGCTGATCGGCAACCCGATGCTGCCGGCCCTGCACGGCGGTGCCACGGCGGCCTTCCTCGAGGTGACGGCGGTGATCGGCCTGGCCTGGTCGCATTACTGGGCCGATCTCGAAAGCGGCCGGCTGGATCCCCGGGCGATGGCGGCAGGAGAGCTGCCGCGCCTGCCCAAGACCATCGGGTTGACGGTGGACTACCTGCGCTCGGGGCTGCCGCGCGATGCCTATGCGCGGGCGCAGATCGTGCGCTCGGGGCGGCGCTATGCCTCGGTGCGCAGCGAGGCCTGGCAGGACAATGTCGACCGTCCCATCGCCCATGCCACGGTGCATTTCCGCATGCCGCTGGCCGAGGGCCTCGCCGGGGACGAGACCGCGTGAGCGCGACCGGGGTGCTGGCGCCAGCGCGTGAGCCGCTGACCCATGGGCGGGTGATCCGGCTGGCCCTGCCCATCGTGCTGTCCAATGCCACGGTGCCGATCCTCGGGGCCGTCGACACCGGCGTCGTCGGCCAGCTCGGCCTCGCCGCCCCCATCGGGGCGGTCGGCATCGGCGCCGTGGTGCTCTCGGCGCTCTACTGGATCTTCGGCTTCCTGCGCAT
Organism: Oceanicola sp. S124; assembly: GCF_000220565.1. Classification (GTDB taxonomy): domain Bacteria; phylum Pseudomonadota; class Alphaproteobacteria; order Rhodobacterales; family Rhodobacteraceae; genus Pseudooceanicola. The sequence goes on from NZ_AFPM01000146.1 coordinate 15,182, forward strand.
GGGCACCACCGGGCTGACCGCCAATGCCGCCGGTGAAGGCGATACCGCCGAGGTCGCAGCCCTGCTGACCCGGGCGATGATGATCGGCTTCGGCGCCGGGCTGGCGATCATCGCCCTGCAGGCGCCGCTGTTCTGGCTGGCCTTCACCCTCTCGCCCGCCTCGGACGAGGTCGAGCAGATGGCCCGCGCCTACATGTCGATCCGCATCTTCTCGGCCCCGGCGGCCATCGGCATCTACGGTCTGACCGGCTGGCTGATCGCGCAGGAGCGCACCGCCGGGGTGCTGGTGCTGCAGGTGGGGATGAACATCGTCAACATCGGTCTCGACCTGCTCTTCGTGCTTGGCCTCGGCTGGGGCGTCGAGGGGGTGGCCCTGGCCACGTTCCTCGCCGAATGGAGTGGCCTGGCGCTTGGCTTCTGGCTGTGCCGCGACGCCTTCGCGGTGCCTGCCTGGCGCGACTGGGGCCGGGTCTTCGACCGGTTGCGGCTGGTCCGCATGGCGCTGGTCAACCGTGACATCCTGCTGCGCTCGCTGATGCTGCAGGCGATCTTCCTGCTGTTCATGTTCAAGGGCGCCGGGTTCGGCGACGTCCAGCTGGCCGCCAACCAGGTGCTGATCCAGTTCATGGAGATCACCGCCTTCGCGCTCGACGGTTTCGCCTTTGCCGCCGAGGCGCTGGTCGGCCAGGCCATGGGGCGGCGCGACCGGCCCGGGCTGCGCCGGGCGGTGCTGCTCAGCTCCTTCTGGGGCGGGGTGATCTGCCTGTGCATGGCGCTGGCCTTCGCCCTGGCGGGCGGGCTGCTGATCGACCTGCTGACCACCTCGGAAACGGTGCGGGCCGCGGCGCGGGACTACCTGCCCTGGATGGTCGCGACCCCGGTCTTCGGCATCACCGCCTGGATGCTCGACGGGGTCTTCATCGGCGCGACGCGGGCGCGCGACATGCGCAACATGATGGCGGTCAGCCTGGGCGTCTACCTTCTGGCGCTCTGGGCGCTGGTGCCGCTGATGGGCAACCACGGGCTCTGGGCGGCGATGCTGATCAGCTTCGTTGCGCGCGGCGTGACGCTGGCCCTGCGCTACCCGGCGCTCGAGGCCGGGGCGGAACGGTCAGCGGAGTAGGGGCGCAGAACAGCCGTCACTTGCAGTGCCCCCATGCGAGACAGGTCAGCCAAGAGCAATATTGCTGCCTATGTGACGGGCCCCTGCAAATGGCGGCAGTGGGGAGGGGGCGCGGCCCCCTCTTGTGCCTGCAGCCCAATTCACCCCCGGAGTACTTTCAGCCTGGTGATGTGCGCCTGAGGGGGCGCTGGGGCGGCCTACCTCTGCTTTGCGGGCGTGCCACGCTCCCAGTGGAAAAGGAGGGTGCCAATCCGGCATCGTCCCGCTGCATCACCAGGCTGAAAATACTCCCGCCGGAGGCCACGCCCCGCAGGGGCGTAAGCAATCGACGCCTCCACCTGGGGGTGTCAGAGTATGTCGAGCACCCGTTCCGGGGGCCAAGCGATGACCGCGCGCTCGCCCTTGATCGCCACCGCCCGCTCGATCAGCTTCGGATGGGCGGCCATGGCGGCCAGCAGCGCATCCTCGTCGCTGTCGCGGGTGAGGCCCAGTTCTCGGAAGAGGGTTTCCTTCACCCGCATCATCTCGATCACCGGAACGCCGAGCCTTGCCTGCAGGGCGCGCAGTTCCGCTACCGTGGGGATGTCGTCGAGATAGCGGCGGACCTCGATGTCCTCGCCGCAGGCCTCCAGCAGGGCCAGGGCCTCGCGCGATTTCGAGCAGCGGGGATTGTGCCAGATGGTGATCACAGCCAATCCTCCCGACCCGTCCCGACCGCCTCGGCCACCGAGGCGAAGCCGTCGCGCGCCAGCAGGGCGTCCAGTCCCTCGGCGATGCGCGGTACCAGCGACAGCCCCTCGTAGACCAGCGCCGAGTAGAGCTGGACCGCCGAGGCCCCGGCGCGGATCTTCTGGTAGGCCTGTTCGGCAGAGGCGACGCCGCCGACGCCGATCAGCGGGAGCGCTCCGCCGGTCAGCTGCGACAGCCGCGCAAGTACGCGGGTCGAGCGCTCGAACAGCGGGGCGCCGGAAAGGCCGCCGGTCTCGCCCCGATGGGCCGAGGCGAGCCCCTCGCGGTCGAGCGTCGTATTGGTGGCGATGACCCCGTCGAGCTTCAGCGCCAGGGCGACTTCGGCGATGTCCGACAGCCCCTCTGCGTCGAGATCCGGGGCGATCTTGAGGAAGACCGGTACCCGCCGCGCCAGCCCGTCGCGGGTCGCCAGCACGCCTTCCAGCA
>NZ_AFPM01000145.1 GCF_000220565.1 Oceanicola sp. S124
TGCGTGATGCTTTCCATTGGGAAACTCCCTTTCTGGCTTGGTTCTGAAAATAGAACATAACAGGAACAAAATCAAGCCGAGCTTCCGGGACGCGTCGGGTTCGAAAGGGAGAGAGGGGCTGGGAAAGATCAGGCCTGAGGGTGCCCGAGAGAGGGTGCCCGGGCCTGAACCTGTCCCCCATTCCGGAGCTTCCCGATGACCTATCTCGCCTCTGTTTCGCCTCCCGTACCCGTTCCATCTCGTGATCCCGCGCCCGCGATCCTCACAGTTGCCGAGGCGCTGCAGCCCGATCTTGCGCAAGGTGCGCCAATCGACGCGACCCGCCTGCGCCTCGAAATGGAGCGCGCCTTTGGCGGCACCGATGCCGATGGTGCCTGGAACTGGAAGCTCGCCTATGAGGCCGGCGAGGTGGCGCTGGTTATGTTCTTGCGGAAATTCGGCCGCGCGCTGCTGACCCGGGCCGGTTCGCCCGTGGCGCTATTACCCATCCTCACCAAGGTGGCGGGTCTTTTACCCACGCACACAAGGCGGTCGGAAGAGATGGAGCGCTTTCAGCAGTTCAGCACGCCCTTGCCCAAGGGACTCGCGGCATTGACGGCAGCACAGATCACGGCCCGCGATTTGGTCTTGGAGCCGTCCGCCGGGACCGGACTCCTGGCGATCCTCGCAGAGATCGCGGGTGGCGGCCTCGCGCTGAACGAGCTTGCTGACACGCGCGCCGACCTTCTGCGCCTGCTGTTCCCGGGCCGACCTTTCACCCGGTTCGATGCCGCGCAGATCGACGATCATCTCGACGAAGAGATCCGCCCGAGCGTCATCCTGATGAACCCGCCCTTCTCGGCTTTGGCCAATGTCGATGGTCGGACAACTGAGGCCACGGCCCGGCATTTGCACTTGGCGCTGGCCCGGCTAGCGCCCGGCGGGCGGCTCGTGGCGATCACAGGGGCAGCATTTGCGCCGGATGCGCCTGCCTGGGCCGAGACCTTCGGCCGTCTGACCGAGACCGCCCATCTCGTCTTCACCGGCGCGGTGTCGGGCGCCGCTTTCGCCAAACATGGGACCAGCTTCGAGACGCGGATTTCTGTCTTCGATAAATGCCGCGGCGGCGAGCCGGGCGGCATCACCGCCGACCTGCGCCAGCCTCTGTCTCCGGACGTGGCGCATCTGATGTCGCGGGTCACTGCAGAGGTTCCGCCGCGCCTCGAACTGGAACAGGCAGTAAATGCGGGTCTGTTCCATTCTTCCCTCTTCCCGGGAAGTCCTGCCCGCGCCACTCACACAACCACCAGCCGATCGCGCGCGACCTCTACGGCTCAAATGGTGAAACCCGAAACGCCGATTGAGTCCGAGAAACTGGACTACGCTCTCCGCGACGCCGCCGAGGACGAGGACGCCGCACGGCTGTCCGACGCGATCTACGAGACCTTCCGACTGCAGGCAATCGACATCCCCGCAGCGGCCGCGCACCCGACCAAGCTTGTGCAATCGGCGGCCATGGCCTCTGTCGCACCTCCGAAACCGAGCTATCGACCCAAGCTTCCGGCGACCATCCTGCGTGACGGCCTGCTGTCAGACGCGCAGCTCGAGACCGTCATCTACGCGGGGGAGGCGCATGGCGCACATCTCACTGGGTCTTGGGCCGTCGATGAGACCGGAGACTTGGTCTCCACTGCACCGGACGATGCAGCTGACGCCGTCCGCTTCCGCCGGGGTTTCTTCCTCGGTGATGGCACCGGGGCGGGCAAGGGCCGTCAGTCGGCCGGGATCCTGCTCGACAACTGGTGCCAAGGCCGCCGCAAGGCGCTCTGGATCTCGAAGAGCGACAAGCTTCTGGAGGATGCGCAGCGCGACTGGTCGGCGCTTGGCCAGGAGCGGCTTCTGGTGACGCCGCTGTCGCGTTTCGCACAAGGCCGCGACATCCCGCTGACCGAGGGAATCCTCTTCACCACCTATGCGACGCTGCGCTCGGAAGAACGGGGTGCCAAGAAATCCCGCGTCGACCAGATCGTCGACTGGTTCGGGGCGGATTTCGACGGGGTGATCCTCTTCGACGAAAGCCATGCCATGGCGAATGCTGCCGGGGGCAAAGGCGAGCGGGGCGACACCATGGCTTCGCAGCAGGGCAGGGCGGGCCTGCGCCTGCAGCACAAACTGCCCAATGCCCGCGTGGTCTATGTCTCGGCCACGGGCGCAACGACCGTCCACAACCTTGCCTATGCGCAGCGTCTCGGTCTCTGGGGCGGGGAGGATTTCCCTTTTGCCACCCGCGCCGAGTTTGTCGAGGCCATCGAGGCTGGCGGCGTGGCCGCGATGGAGGTCCTCGCCCGCGACCTGCGCTCGCTGGGTCTCTACACCGCCCGGTCACTGTCCTATGACGGTGTCGAATACGAGATGCTGGAGCATGCGCTCAGCCCCGAGCAGCGCGGCATTTATGATGCCTATGCCGAAGCCTTCGCCATTATCCACAACAACCTGACCGCGGCGCTGGAGGCGGCGAACATTTCCGGCGCGGCCGACGGCCCGAGCGGGTCGGGCACACTGAACCGTCAGGCCAAGT
>NZ_AFPM01000144.1 GCF_000220565.1 Oceanicola sp. S124
GCATCCCCTTCCTGCATGTCTCGACCGATTACGTCCTGGACGGCAGCGGCAGGGATCCGAAGAACGAAAGCACGCGCCCCGGGCCGCTGAACGCCTATGGCGCCAGCAAGCTGGCGGGCGAGGAAGGGATCCGCGCCGCCGGTGGGCACTGGGCGGTGCTGCGCACCTCCTGGGTGTTCTCGGCCCATGGCGGGAATTTCGTGCGTACCATGCTGCGCCTTGCCGAGAGCCGCGACAGCCTCTCGGTCGTCGATGATCAGCTGGGCGGGCCGACACCCGCCGCCGACCTCGCTGCGGCGCTGCTGGAAATGGGGATGCAGATGCAGGGGGGCAAGCCGGGCGGGCTCTATCACTTCGCCGGGGCGCCCGAGGTCAGCTGGGCCGACTTCGCACGCGAGATCTTCGCGCGCGCCGGGCGCCGTGTCACGGTGACCGACATTCCGACCTCGGCCTATCCGACGCCGGCGCAACGTCCGCTGAATTCGCGCCTCGATTGCCGCCGTTTCGAGGTCGACTTCGGTATCGCCCGGCCGGACTGGCGGGCCGGACTTGCGGCCGTGTTGGCCGAACTGGGGGCAAGTGCATGACACGCAAGGGGATAATCCTGGCCGGCGGCTCGGGGACGCGGCTCTATCCGATCACGATGGGGGTGTCGAAGCAGCTTCTGCCGGTCTACGACAAGCCGATGATCTACTACCCGCTGTCCGTGCTGATGCTCGCCGGCATCCGCGAGATCGCGGTGATCACCACGCCCGAGGACCAGCCGCAGTTCCGCCGCCTGCTGGCCGATGGCCGTCAGTGGGGCCTGTCCTTCACCTTCCTCGAACAGCCGCGGCCCGAGGGGCTGGCGCAGGCCTACCTGCTGGCCGAGGACTTCCTGGCGGGCAGCCCCTCGGCCATGGTGCTGGGAGACAACCTGTTCTTCGGCCATGGCCTGCCCGAACTGCTGAAGACAGCGGGTGCGGCCAGCGAGGGCGGCACGGTCTTTGGCTATCGCGTGGTCGATCCCGAACGCTACGGGGTCGTCGATTTCGCCCCCGACGGCCAGGTCCGTGCCATTGTTGAGAAGCCGCCGGTCGCGCCCTCGCCCTACGCGGTGACCGGGCTCTATTTCCTTGACGGATCTGCACCGCAGCGGGCGCGACAGGTCCGGCCCTCGGCGCGGGGCGAGCTTGAGATCGTCTCGGTGCTGGAAAGCTACCTGTCCGAGGGCAGCTTGCAGGTGCAGCAGATGGGGCGCGGCTATGCCTGGCTGGATACCGGCACCCATGGCTCGTTGCTGGACGCGGGGAACTTCGTGCGCACCCTGTCCGAGCGGCAGGGGCAGCAGATCGGCTCGCCCGACGAAATCGCCCATCACATGGGCTGGATCGGAGATGCCGACCTGCGGGAACGCGCCCGGATCTTCGGCAAGAACGCGTATGGTGCCTATCTGCTGGGCCTGCTGGAGTGATCCGGGCACCGTGCGCTGGGGTGAAGGCAAGTTAAGGCCGCCCCGCCTAGCGTCTGGACGCGGGCAACCAGGCCCGAGCCTATCCAGGAGCCCCAGATGTCCGACCGTTCTGCCAGCCTGTCGCTGCCCTATCTGCTGCCCAGCCAGGCGCAGAAGCATGTCACCCACAACGAGGCGCTCAGCATCCTCGATGCCCTGACCCAGCTTTCGGTGGCGAACCGGGATGTGACGGCGCCCCCCGCTTCTCCGACCGCCGGCGATCGCCATATCGTCGCCGCTGGCGCGACCGGGGCCTGGGCCGGAGAGGACGGCAGGGTGGCGGTCTTTGACGGCACGGCCTGGGTCTTCCATGCGCCGCAGCCCGGCTGGCGCGCCTGGGTCGAAGACGAGGACCGCCTCGTCACCTGGCGCGGCGGGGCCTGGCAGGACGACGCGGGGCTGCCGCTCGAGACAGCGCAGATCGGGGTCAACAGCGCGTCGGATGCCGTGAACAGGCTGGCGGTTTCGGCCCAGGCGACCCTGCTGACCCACGCGGGCACAGGACACCAGGTCAAGGTGAACAAGGCCGGAAGCAGCCATACGGCCAGCCTGCTCTTCCAGTCGAACTGGAGCGGGCGGGCCGAGATGGGCCTGGCCGGTGAGGACGACTTCTCGGTCAAGGTCAGCGCCGATGGTGCCACCTGGGTGACCGCGCTCCGGTTCAGCGGGGCCGATGGGACGGCCTCTGGGGATGCCGTGCAATCCGATGCCGGGGACGACACAGCTGGCAGGCTGATGACGGTCGGCGCCTTCGGCCTCGGGGGGGCGGCGGTGCCCGCGCCCTCCGACGATGCGGACAACTGCACGGGCGGCGGGATCTGGTCGCTTGGCGCGACGGGGGCCAATGGCCCGGTTGGCGATCCCTCGGGGGGCAGCCTGCTGACCATGCCGGGCGCGGTCGGGGTGCGGCAGGTCTTCGCCAGCGCCGATGGCACGCGTCTGTGGTTGCGCAGCCATGATGGCAGCAGTTGGGGGGGCTGGTCCGAGATCGTGTCGCAGGCCAGCGTCGTCGGCACCGTGTCCCAGGCGGCGGGTGTGCCGACCGGCGCGGTGATCGAGAGCGGTGCGAATGCGAACGGTGAATATGTCCGCTGGGCAGATGGAACGCAGATTTGCACGAATGGCGGGGCTGCAATCTCGACCGACCCGGCGACCTTCAGCGGTACGTCGGTATCAATCGACGGCGGCAAGCTGAAGATTGGCCGCTGGTTCTGACCGTGGCCTTCCCCTTGTGCCGCAAAGTGACCGGAGCCTGAGATGGGGCGACTGGACAGGGACCCGCTTTTGCAACCCTCGAAGCAAGTGGATGAGACCGAGCGCCGCCGCGCCCGCATGAAAGCCGAGTGCCGCAGCCGGATCCGCGCCGTGATCGACCTGCCGGCGCAGGTGAACCTGCAGGGGGCGGCTTTGGCCGGGCTGCTCAGCTATGAAGAGGCCGAGGTCTTCCGGGCCGGCCAGGAATGGATCCTGGACATGCGCCGGGCCGCCAGGGGGCGATCCTCGGATCCGGGAAGGTTCGGGGATTGGCCCGAGCCGCCCGAGGGGCTGGTGGCGCTGGCGCGACGTTTCTGATCAGCGGCGCAGGATCTCCCGGTGGTGGCGTCGCAGGAAGAGCAGGCCGAAGGCCAGGGTCCCGAGGCCCAGCAGGGCGACGTAGCCGGGAGAGGCCCAGCTGGCATCGTAGCTTGGGTAGATGCCGCGCCTGAGAATGCCGATGACATGCACGAGGGGGTTCCACCACAGCCAGTCGCGGAAGGGCGGAGGCACGCTTTCGAAGAGGAAGAAGATGGTGGAGATGATGAACATCGGCCGCATCAGGATCGACCAGCCGTGGACCCAGACCGGGTAAAGGCCCTGCAGCAGGCAGTTGAGGGTGCCGAAGCCAAGGGCCAGGAGGGCACAGAGGCTGTAGGCTTCGAAGATTGCCTGGAAATCCAGGATCGCGCGGGTGCGGTAGAAAAGCAGGATACCGGCGAAGAGCAGGTAGCTGACCATGAGCTGGGTGGCGAGGTTCAGAAGGAATCGCGCCAGCAGAGCATCGCGCCAGGCGACTCCGGGAAAGGCCAGAAGTGGTCGCGAGAACTCCAGGGATTGCGCGATCCGTCCGACCAGATGGGCAAAAAGCGTGAAGGGCAACATGCCCGTCGCATAGAAGAGCGGGAAGCTGACCCCCAAACCGGGGTTTCGCAATGCCACGGAAAAGATGAGCGACATCAAAGCGATGCCTGCCACAGGCTCGATCACCGCCCAGAGGTAGCCACCGGGGGCCCGGCCATGGCTGGTCGCCATCTCGCGCAACATCAGCGCGAAGATCCGGCGAAGAGCCGCGGCACGCCGGTCTGCCCGGACCGGAAGCGGTGGAGGATAGGAAATGCCCTGTTTCAAGAGGTGCTGTTAACCCTTTCCTGACGGTTGCGACTCTACCTTCGGCGACATGAGTGAACAAACCGCAAATCCCGTTCTCGCCGAACGCCTTCCGGCCCTGACGAGGGTCCGAATGCCCGCGCCCCATGTGGTCCGGCCGCAGGGCCCTCCGGCACGGCGTCGGCAATACTGGGTGGCGGCCAGTTTCCTCGTCTGCGTGGTTCTGCCATTGGTCCTGTCGGTCTGGTACCTCTGGGTGCGGGCGGCAGATCAGTATGCCTCGACGCTGGCGTTCACCGTCCGCTCGGAAGAAAGTACGCCGACACTCGAGCTGCTTGGCGGATTGTCCGAGATCTCGGGCGCAAGTTCTTCCGACACCGACATTCTCTATTCCTACCTGCACAGCCAGGACATCGTCGCAGCCATCGCCGGGGATCTGGATCTGCGTGCGATCTGGTCCCGGCCAGGCATCGGGTTGCGGCGGGGCGATCCGGTCTTTGCCCTCGACCCAGAGGCGACGATCGAGGATCTCGTCGATCACTGGCAGCGCAAGGTGAAGGTCTTCTACGACGGGGGCACCGGACTGATCGAACTGAGGGTCCTGGCTTTCGACCCCTCCGAGGCGACGGCCGTGGCGGAACAGATCTACGAGAAGAGCTCTCGTATGATCAACGCCTTGTCGGACGCGGCGCGCGAGGATGCGATCAGCTACGCCCGCGATGAGGTCGCCCTGACCCTGGAACGCCTGAAAGAGGCGCGACAGGCGATGACCACGTTCCGCAACCGGCATCAGATCGTCGATCCCGGTGCCGAGCTCGAGGCGCGCATCCGATTGCTGGGGGAATTGCAGGGGCAACTGGTCGAGGCGCAGGTGGACCTGGACATGCTGCTGGCGCGGCCGGCCCGCAATGACGTCCAGCTGATGAACGCCCGACAGAAGATCGAGATGATCGAGCGGCGAATCAGTGCTGAACGGGTCCGCATGGGCGCTGAGGGTGGCGGAGCGGAGGGCAGGGCCTTCTCGCAGTTGATGGGGGAGTTCGAAGTGCTTGCCGTGGAACGGGAATTCGCCGAGGCGACCCACCGGGCGGCCCTTGCCCATTTCGATGCTGCACAGGCAGAGGCGCGACGCCAGAGCCGCTATCTTGCGGCCCATGTCAGGCCGACGCTGGCCGAGACCGCCCGATATCCCGAACGCGGCCTGCTCCTGCTCTATGTCGGGCTTTTCCTTGGGCTGGGCTGGTCGATCGCCGTGCTCAGCGCCTATGCGGTCCGGGACCGGGGGTGATGATCCGCCTGCAGGACCTGACGAAGGAGTTCCGCCGCAGTGGCCAGTGCATCCGCGTGGCGGATCGGATCAGTGCCTCCTTCCCGACGCGTCGTTCGGTCGCCCTTCTGGGGCGCAACGGCGCCGGAAAATCGACCCTGTTGAAGCTGATCGCCGGGACCGAGGACGCCACCTCGGGTTCGGTGATCTCGACCGGCACGATCTCCTGGCCAGTCGGTTTCGCCGGAGCGTTCCACCCGCGACTGACCGGTGTGCAGAACGTGCGTTTCGTGGCGCGCATCCATGGCGTGGACAGCGACGCGCTGCTGGATTTTGTCCAGGATTTCGCTGAGCTGGGCGCGAAGATACGCCTGCCCTTCGCCAGCTATTCCGCGGGAATGCGGGCACGGTTGGCCTTTGGCCTGTCGATGGGGCTGGGGTTCGACACCTACCTCGTCGACGAGATTACCGCCGTAGGAGATGCGGCCTTTCGCCGGCGCAGTGCCGAGCTTTTCCAGGAAAGGCTGACGCGGTCGGGGGCGGTGGTGGTCAGCCACTCCATGGCGCAGATGCGTGAGCTTTGCGATATGGGGGCGGTCCTGGAAAATGGCCATCTCACGCTTCACGATGACATCGAGGATGCGATCGCCCAGCATGAGGAAAACATGGCCCGCGCGGCTTGATGCAGGAGGGCGGCGCCAATTGCTGTTCGTCCAGGACCATCGCCGTGAACCTGTCGATGTCGTTCACTTTGCCATGGTCATGCGCGCTGATCGGCATGCCCCCAGAGGCAGGCGGGCATTCTGGGCATGTGCCTCAGGAATACCGTGGTCATTGCTGCCTTCCGACCACGACGCCTTTCCAGCCCGAAGGTTCGTGTCAGCAAATCAGTGACAAGGCCGCGCGTGAGACGCAGGCAAATCGAGGCACTTCAGGACATCGACAGGAACGAGGTCGTGGACATTGGCATCAGCGCTTTCGGCATGGGGATACCGTCTGTGCTGGGCGCGATAGGCGTCTTCGCGAGTCCTTCTCCGGACGGATGAAGAACCTGGAATGCACAGGGGCGACCCTTGATGAAGGTCGGGAGGCCTTCGTTGCGTTGTCACTCAGGGTGGTGACGCTTTGGCGGGATGATGACGGTGCAAGTTGAAGGCCGGTCAGAGCACCCACCCTTTGCAATCGTTGTCGTGGCCCCGATCGCAGTGGGCCGCGTGGACGCACTGGCGACACGTCCTGAACCGCATGCGTGAGAGCAAAAGAGCCTAATCGCCTGCCTTCCGGGAGAAGAGCGGACGGGGTGGTTGCCCAATCGTGGGATGGATGGTGCAATCCAAGGCGCTGGTCGCACCTGCCGACCGGGGCACCACTGTGGGTGATGTGCGGGGGAATGGGGCGAAAGCGCGTTTGGACCTGCCTGGCCATTCCGGCTCTTGGCGCTGGGAGGACTGGGGATCAGGGGGCCATCGAGACACGATGCGGCCGCGAACTCGCCTGCAGTGTCCGGCCAGCCCGTGCGTGCGCCTTGCCGCGCTCAGCTCGGCGTTCCCCCTAGCGCCAGTGTCAGCGACTTGGCGATGTGCGTTTCCAGCGCCGCGCGGCAGGCTGTGGCGTCACCGTCATACATCGGCACGAGGAAGGCGAGGTGTTCGGTCGCGACACGATTGGACATGTAGGGGGTCACCCGGAGGCGGTGCTGAACGGCCATCCGGATCTTGATCGCCGTCACACGGTAAACATTCATCACCAGGTCGTTGCGCATCGAGGCGATCATCGCGGAATGGATCTTCCAGTCGAGTTTCTGCAAGGCATCCGCTTCGTCCTGGGTCGCGATGTCGTCTCCGTGAAGGGCCTGCTCATTCGCCTGGATCCAGTCGGCGATGCTGGCGCGGGGAATGTTCTGAATGGCGTCGTCGACTGACCCGAGCTCGAGCAGCATGCGCAGCTGGTAGGCTTCCCGGATAAAGGCCACATCCATGCTTGGCACCATGAGGCCGCGTTTGGGAAGTGCCTGCAGCAAACCCTCTGCTTCGAGCCGGGAGATGGCTTCACGGATCGAGCCCAGGGTGGTGCCAGTCAGTTCCACGAGTTCGCGTTGCGAGATGAGCTGACCCGGCTGGATCGTGCCTTCGTTCAGCAAAGACTCGATGCGACTGTAGGCGGTGGTCCGCATCATCTGATCCGACACTTTCTGTCCTCCCTTCGTGAAGCGCTGCATGGCGCGCGTCGATCAAGACGCGCCTGATCTGACATGTCAGTCAAGGCCAAAGCCTGCGACGCCGCTTGGCGAGATCAATCTGTAACAGGAGTATACCCATACGATAAGCATAATAATGGTCTGCAGGCTGCGCACCTATCTAACAGTTGACTGACATGTCAGTTTGGCCTAGCGATTGGCTATCTCGTGATCCGCTGACCTGAAACGGCGCCGCGGGGAGGAGTGGAGGAGTGTTTCGGCACGGCGCAGGCCCCGACGCGGGGCAGGAGTTCCGGCGCGCGCAGGCGGGCGGGACATGCCGGGCGCGTGCTGTGGCATCCGCAATTGTCGTGGAGGACCTGATGACGAAACTCATGAATACCGTCGCCGGTGGCATTGTCATGCTCACTGCATCCGCAACATTCGCCCAGGCTGCAGAGCACGAGATGATCCTCGCGATGCAGCTTTCTGATCCCGAGAACCCGATCTACCAGGCCTTCGAGTACATCGAGACCGAGATCGAGGCGCGCAGCGAGGGCCGGATCGATGCCAAGCTCTTCGGGGGCGGGGCCCTTGGCGGTGACCGCGAAGTGGCGGAAAGCATCGCGCTTGGCGACGTTCAGCTGACCACCACCAGCACCTCGCCGCTGGTGCCGTTCGTCTCGGAGCTGGCCGTCTTCGATCTGCCCTACGTGTTCCCGGCGGACTCCGCACAGCTGCAGACCGTGCTTCTGGACAGCAGCTTCTCGGAAAGCCTCGGCCAGTACATGGAGCCGGTGGGCTTCCGCCTCGCGGGGTTCTTCAACTCGGGCTTTCGTCAGCTGACCACCGCCGATACGCCCGTTCACAGCGTGGAAGACATCGCCGCGGCGAACCTCCGCATCCGCGTTCAGGAGAACCCGTTCCACATCGAACTGTGGAACCTGCTTGGCGCCGCGCCGACTCCGGTGGCCTATACCGAGCTTTACGGCGCGCTGCAGCAGGGGGTGGTCGACGGGCAGGAGAACCCGTTCATCAACATCCTGTCGAGCAAGTTCTACGAGGTGCAGGGCTACCTGACCGAGACCAGCCACATCCTGCTCGCCAGCGCGATCATCATGGATAACGCATGGTACAACGGTCTCCCCGAGGATCTGCAGGCGGTGGTGGATGCGGTGTTGTCCGACGCCATGACGCAGCAGTGGGATGCCCAGAACGCCGCCATCTCCGAGCAGCGCGCCGCCCTTGCCGAGCACATGGAGATCATCGAGCTGACGCCCGAACAGCTGGCGGGTTTCCAGGCCGCGACCGAGCCGATGGTCGGCCAGATCCGCGAGGCAGTCGGCGATGAGCTGGTCGACGGTCTGCTCTCGGCCATCGAAGCCTCTGCCACCACGAACTGATCTCGTACCCTGCGCGCTGCGTCATCGTGGCGCGCAGGCGTGACGCTACCAAAGGAATCTCACATGATCGCCGAACTTTTCGATCTGACCGGCAAGGTCGCCTTCGTGACGGGCTCGAGTCGGGGGATCGGCTTCGCCATTGCCGAGGCCCTGGCGGATGCCGGCGCCCGCGTGGTTCTCAACTCCCGCAGTGACGCCAGCCTCGAGACCGCCCGTGAGACGCTTGCCGCGAAGGGCTACGAGGTGCACGCCATGCCCTTCGACGTGACCGACACGGCCGCCGTCGCCGCCGGCGTGGCGCGGATCGAGGAAGAGGTCGGGCCGATCGACATCGCTGTGAACAACGCCGGCATCCAGCGCCGCGCGCCCTTCATCGATATCGAGGAGGACCTGTGGCGCGACGTCATGGAGACCAACCTCAACGCGGTGTTCTTCGTCGCAAGGGAGGTGTCGAAGCGCATGGTGGCGCGAAAGTCGGGCCGGATCATCAACATCTGCTCGCTGGCAAGCGAGGTCGGCCGCCCGAGTATCGTGCCCTACACCACCGCCAAGGGCGCGGTGCGGATGCTGACCAAGGGCATGTGCTGCGAGCTTGCCGGGCATGGCATCCAGGTCAACGGCATCGGGCCGGGCTACTTCCGCACCGAGCTGAACACCGACCTGTTCGAGAACAAGGAGTTCAACGATTGGGTCTGCGCCCGCACCCCTGCTGGCCGTTGGGGGGAGCTGGACGAGCTGAAGGGCGTTGCGGTGTTCCTGGCGTCGGATGCGGCGAGCTTCATGAACGGGCAGGTCCTCTATGTCGACGGCGGCCTGCTGAGCGGCATGTGACGCCCGGAGCGGGATCCCGGACCATGATCATCAGCGTCGGATCGCTCAATGCCGATCTCATCTGCCGCGTGGCGGAGGTGCCAGCCGCCGGGCAGTCCATCGCTGCCAGGGGCTTTCCGCTCGAGGCAGGCGGCAAAGGGGGCAACCAAGCGGTTGCCGCCGCCCGGGAGGGTGCCGAGGTTCTCAAGGCCGGTGCCGTTGGTCATGATCCCCTGGCCCGGGGCGCCCTGCGGACCTTGCAGGGCGAGGGCATCGACCTGTCCCATGTCCGCACCTTAGACGCGCCGACCGGAACTGCCACCATCTTCGTCGATGATGCCGGTCTCAACCGCATCACCATCTCTCATGGTGCCAACACAGAGGCGCAGGCCGGCGCCCTTGGCGACGATCTGTTGCGCGGCGCCTCGACGGTTCTTCTGCAACTGGAGATCCCGGTGACCGAGGTCGGGGTCATGGTTCTGCGCTGCGCCGATCTTGGCGCGCGGACCATCCTCAACCTCGCGCCAGCGCGTGCCGTCCCGCACGTGGTGCTGCGCGCCGCCGGGCTGCTGGTCGTGAACGAGGACGAGGCCGACAGCCTGGCGGCCGGACTGGGCTGCGCACCCACGGCGATGGCGCTTTCGGCGGCCCTTGGCACGGATGTGCGGCGCACCATGGGTGGGGCCGAGGCCGCCTGCGACGGCACACTCCCGACCGTCGAGGCCCTGCCCGTCGACGCCATCGACACCATCGCCGGAAGCCACTCCAGCCTGCCGCGTGCGGGCGACACCGACCGCCTCGTCGCGGTCTGACATCACGTTTTCAACCCGGGAACCGACATGAACACCAAGGGAAAAATCCTCGTCAATACAGAGCAGTTCAAGGCGGGAGATGCCCTCTTCGCTCCGCTTGAACGCGCCGGTTACGAGGTCGAGGTCAACGAGACCTTCCGCCTGCCGTCCGAGGACGAGCTGATCGAGAAACTGCAGGACAACGTCGTCGCCACGATCGCCGGCGGAGAGCCCTACACCGCGCGCGTCTTCGAAGCGGCACCGTCCCTTTCCATCGTCGCACGCTGGGGCGTGGGCTATGACAAGGTCGACACCCAGGCCGCCACCCGTCACGGCATTCCGGTGGCCATGGCCTTCGGCGCCAACCATGAAAGTGTCGCGGAATTCGCCCATGCGATGGCCTTGTCGCTGGCCTGTCGTATCGGCCCGCGCGACCGCATGGTGAAATCCGGCGAATGGTCCTTCGACGGGTTCCACCCCGGCCTCTGGGGCCGCACGGCAGGGATCGTCGGGCTGGGCCGGATCGGCGGCGCCATGGCGCGGCGTTGCGTTGCCAGCCGGATGCGGACCATGGTCTTCGATCCCTGGGCGACCGACGCGCAGCTTGAGTCCCTGGGTGTCGAGCGTGCCGAAACGCTGGAGGGGCTCTTCGCCGAGGCCGATCTCATTTCGATCCACGCGCCCTCCACCCCCCAGACCCGTCACATGGTGAACGCCGAGCGTCTGGCGCTGGTCAAGCCGACGGCTATTCTGGTGAACACCTCGCGCGGGCCGCTGATCGACGAGGCAGCGCTGGTCGATGCCCTGCGCGAAAAGCGCATCGGCGGCGTCGGCCTCGACGTCTTCGAGACCGAACCGCTGCCCGCCGCCTCTGCGCTGCGCGGCTTCGACAACGTGCTGCTGTCGCCGCATGTCTCGGGCATGGACCGCATGGCCGAGAAGCTGGTGACCGAGCGCTGCGTGAGCAACATCCTCGACCATTTCGCCGGACAGCCCGAGAAGATCCGGCCCTATGTCGTCAACCCCGAAGTCCTGAAAGGCTGAGCCATGACCCAGCGTATCGAGGGGATCATCCCCGTCATGATCACGCCGTTCAACGCGGACGGCACCATCGACATGGAGGGCACCGCCCGGCTTGTCGACTGGTACATCGAGAACGGCAGCGACGCCCTCTTCGCGGTCTGCCAGTCGAGCGAGATGCAATTCCTGTCGCTTGAGGAACGCGTGGCCCTGGCCCGACACGTGGTCGAGGTCGCGGATGGGCGGGTGCCCGTGATCGCCTCGGGCCATGTCAGTGACGGGCTGGTTCAGCAGGCGGAAGAGCTCAACGCCGTCGCCGCGACCGGTGTCGACGGTCTGGTCCTCGTGACCAACCGGCTCGACGCGGGGCAGAAGGGGGGGCGTGCCTTCCTCGACGATCTCGACAGGCTGCTGGGGGAATTGCCGGCGGAGATGCCGCTGGGGCTTTACGAATGCCCCGCCCCCTGCCGACGCCTGCTGAGCGACGACGAGCTGACGTATTGCGCCCGAAGCGGCCGGTTCGGCATTCTCAAGGACGTCTCCTGCGATCTTGAGACGGTCACCCGGCGGGTCGCCCTGACCGAGGGCACGCCTCTGGCCATCGTGAACGCCAATGCCGCCATCGCCCACGCGGCGATGAAGGTCGGGGCGCGCGGCTTCACGGGGGTGTTCACCAACTTCCATCCCGACCTCTACAAGTGGCTGCTGACCAAGGGGGCCGCCCACCCCGAGCTTGCGGAGGATCTGGCGATCTTCCTTGCGCTGGCCGCCATGGCCGAGCCGATGGGCTATCCCAAGCTGGCCAAGCACTACCACCAGCGCCTCGGCACCTTCGGCCACGCCGGAAGTCGCACCGTCGACGTCGACATCTTCGAAAAATTCTGGGCCCTCGAGCCGCTGCTTGAACACATCGAGACGGGCACCGCGCGCTTCCGTGCCCGCATCGCGGCCACCGCCTGACACCCGGACCTGCGCCCGGCCCATGTGCCGGGCGCAGATCGACATGGTCATCAAGAGAGGGAGGTTCGCGTGAAGACCCTGAAATATCTCGAACGCAATTTCGAAAGGCTGCTCCTGACCGGAGCGCTGATCGCCATGGCGTCAGTGCTCTTCGCACAGGTCGTGATGCGGTATTTCCTTCGTTCGCCCTTCTCATGGTCGGAAGAGCTGGCGCGCTATATCCTGGTCTGGGCGGCCATCGTCGGCGTCAGTCTCGCGGTACGGGAAAGTCGGCACATCCGTGTTGATTTCCTGCCTCTGGTCTTCGGCCCGCGCAGTGAACGGTTGTTCTCGATCATCTCGCACCTCGGGGTGCTCGCCTTCAGCCTCGTGATGATCAGCGCCGGGCTGCCGCTGATCGAGCGGCTGGCGCGCATCGGGCAGACCTCTCCGGCGCTCGGTATCCCCATGTGGACAATCTACCTTGCGATCCCGGTCGGCTTCGGCCTCACCGTGCTGCGCACGCTTCAGGCGCTCTACTTCGACATCATGCGGCCCCGGCCGGCCCAACCGCAGGAGGATGTCTGATGTATCCCGCCCTTGCCATCGTCTCGTTCTTCGTCCTGCTCCTGCTGAGCGTCCCCGTTGCCATTGCCCTCGGCTTCGGTGCCATCATCCCGGGTTGGTTCGGTGCCCCGGTCAATACCGGCCAGATGGCCCGAACCATCATCACCGCCATCGATTCCTTCCCTTTCCTCGCCGTCCCGCTCTTCATGATGGCCGGAGACCTGATGACCCAGGGCGGCCTGGCGCGGCGCCTCTTCAGCTTCGCGGACGCGGTGATCGGCCGCCTCAACGGTGGCCTGGCCATCGCCACGGTGCTTGCCTGCATGCTCTTCGGGGCGATCTCGGGTTCCTCTCCGGCGACGGTCGCGGCCATCGGGGCCATGGCGGTGCCGCTGCTGACGGCGCAGGGCTACGATCTGCGCTTCGCCACGGTCCTGGTGACCGCCTCCGGCACGCTCGGCGTGATCGTGCCCCCGAGCATTCCGATGATCATCTACGGCATGTCCGCAAATGTCTCGGTCAGCGCCCTGTTCATCGGTGGCGTGATCCCCGCCTTGCTGATCGGCAGCATCCTGATGATCTACGCCTTTTGCTACGGCACGTTGCACAAGGACAGGATCACAACCTCGGCGGGCAACGTCACGATCCTCGGGGCGCTGCGCGACGGCTTCTGGGCGCTGCTCGCCCCGGTGATCGTGCTCGGCGGCATCTATTCGGGGATCTTCACCCCCACCGAAGCGGCCGCGATCGCCGTGGCCTACAGCATTTTCGTCTCGGTGGTGATCTTCCGGGAGCTGACGCTTGCCGGTGTGCTGAAGTCGATTTCGGGCACGGCCCTGACCATTGCGCCGATCCTGATCCTTGCCGGCACCGGCGCCGCCATCGGGCGCACGCTGAACCTGCTGGGCGTTCCCGGCATGCTGGGCGATCTGATCGGCGGTGCCGTGTCCGAGCCGCTCATGTTGCTTCTGCTCATCAACGTCATGCTCCTGGTGGTGGGGATGGTGATGGAGACCATTGCCGCCATCATCGTCCTGACGCCGATCCTGCTGCCGATGATGACCCAGTACCAGGTGGACCCGGTGCATTTCGGGCTGATCATGACGGTGAACCTTGCCATCGGCTTCATCACGCCCCCGGTGGGAGCCAACCTCTACATCGCGAGCGGTCTGACCGGGCTGAGCGTGTTGCGAATCGCGCAAGGGCTGGTCGTCCCGCTGGTGCTGTTGCTCGTGGGCCTGCTGATCATCACCTATGTGCCGCAGCTCACCCTGTGGCTGCCGTCGGTGATCGGAGGCTAGCCCCTGCTGGCGGAAGGGAGTTCCCCTCCGCAGGGCATGCTTCAATCAGGTCGCAGGGGCGGGGCCGGCTTGGCGCGGCTGCTCAGGTCGAAGAAGGAGGTGTTCTTCACCTGCTTCAGCTCGGCTCTCACGTCAATGCGCGCTCCTGCGGGGGAGGGCGAACCCCGCGCCCATCCTTTGGCCGAGCGGGTCGTGCATCTTCCGCGTGGCGTCCTTCGGACGTCCTGTTCTATCGGAATGCACCGGGCGGCAAGACAACATCGTTCCGGCG
This sequence comes from Oceanicola sp. S124, assembly GCF_000220565.1. GTDB lineage: Bacteria > Pseudomonadota > Alphaproteobacteria > Rhodobacterales > Rhodobacteraceae > Pseudooceanicola. The sequence goes on from NZ_AFPM01000144.1 coordinate 14,402, forward strand.
ACCTGGGGTCGTCGGAGGCGAGGCAATCCGCCTTTCTCAAGGACCACGCGATTGGGCCGGGCAGGCCGCCACCGGGGCGTCTCTCGTGGACGCTCAGGACGCGCTGGACCTATTCGCCACATTTCGACGGCTGATGGTGGTCATCGATCCACCACGCCCTTACGGCCTTGGCCTGAGCGGCATGAAAGGCACCAAAGAGCGTCCATTCGCCTCATGGGCAGCTGGCGACCCCGGAAGGACTCGAACCCTCAACCTGCCGATTAGAAGTCGGCTGCTCTATCCAGTTGAGCTACGGGGCCGCTGCGATGGCCTTTTCAATCAATCTGACGCGCTTGGCAAGCGCTGCTAGAGCCCGGCCGCGAGGGCTCTCACTCCCACGGTGAGTAGCAGCACGACGAACACCAGGATGATCGTGTACCAGAGGCCCGGCATCTGCGAGGGCTCCTTTTTCGCATAGCATCTTCCACAGTGGTTTCCCGCAAAACGCATGTGGTGCCCGCAGTCCTTGCAATGAAATAGTCTCAAAGTCATGGTCGGATGTGTCCCCAATCCGCTCCTGATGCGCTGAAATACGCATGTATAAACGTCCCCTCGATCAGTTACCTTCGCTGGTGCAGAAAGTGCAATACCGAAACATACGAACACGGACGCTTACGCCGATGTGGCGCAGATTGGCACTATGAAGGGCGGGGTTGGTCAAAAGACGTGCGCAATCGGGCTGGGCGGGGACACGCACCCTTCAAGGCGTTGCGGCCATGGATCAATGTCGGAACAAACGCTTGGCCGAACGACGCAGGCGCGTGTCGCCGCCTTGCAATCTTGCAACACCACCTGGTCCGGGGCGCCTGGAAGAAGGCCATCTCGGCGCGCCCGAAAGCGCGGCGCACACCGGCGTCGGTGAAACGGTCACCGAGGCCTTGCCACGTTGCAGCGGGCTCTGCCGGGTCTCTGTTGTTGTGGTAACGATAGAACGCATTGCCTCGGGACACGTCACCCGGGATCCCGAAAGCGCGGCGTTTGGCTGGGCTGTGGGCAGGGCTCACGACCGGGCCGTTGTCAGGCCGTGGCCGCCCGAAGACGTGGCCTGAAGGAGCTGGTTCCCGAATTCCTGCGCAGGAACTGTCCGGCGCCGAGTGCCGCCGCGCCTCTACGCTCAGTGCGTCCAGGCGCCGCGGCGGTTGGTGGCGAAGTTCTCGCCGTAGCCGAAGGGGCGCACGTTGGCCTTGCGGCTCTGGGGTTCGGTCACCACGGCGTCGATGCCGTGCTCGGCGGCGTAGTCCAGCGCGGCTTCCTTGCTGTCGAAACGCAGGCGCACCTGGCTTTGCGTGTCCGAGGAGGAGGTCCAGCCCATCAGCGGGTCCACTTCGCGCGCGGTCTCGGGGAAATAGTCGAGAACCCAGGTCCGCGTCTTGGCGGTGCCCGATTGCATGGCGGTCTTGGCTGGGCGGTAGATTCGTGCGCGCATGGCAACCTCCTTCGGTTGGGCTCTCTTATCCGGAATTTCTTGACGATCTGCAAGCGCGGGCGGGGTCATGTCAGCAGCGCGGCGGCAGCCGGGGTTGAACCTGCGCGCAAAGAGGACAAATCTGGAACGAACCCGGATCGGAGCCCCCATGCCCTACGCCAACAACGATCAGTCCCAATCGCTGATGCACGCCCCGGCGCCCGACGTGAAGTCGCGCGAGAAGCTGGAGGGCGGCAAGCGCCTGGTGATGCGGACCGAATTCGCTCCTGCGGGGGACCAGCCGACGGCCATCGCCGAGCTGACCGGCGGTATCCTGCAGGGTGATCGCGACCAGGTCCTGCTGGGCGCCACCGGCACCGGCAAGACCTTCACCATGGCCAAGGTGATCGAGGAAACCCAGCGTCCGGCGATCATCCTGGCCCCGAACAAGACGCTCGCGGCCCAGCTCTACGGCGAATTCAAGGGTTTCTTCCCGGACAATGCCGTCGAGTATTTCGTCAGCTTCTACGACTACTACCAGCCCGAGGCCTATGTCGCGCGCAGCGACACCTACATCGAGAAGGAATCGCAGATCAACGAGCAGATCGACCGGATGCGCCACTCGGCCACCCGGGCACTGCTGGAACGCGACGACGTGATCATCATCGCCTCGGTCAGCTGCATCTACGGTATCGGCAGCGTCGAGACCTATGGCGCGATGACCCAGGACCTGAAGGTGGGCCAGCAGTACGACCAGCGCGCGGTGATCGCCGACCTTGTGGCGCAGCAGTACAAGCGCAACGACCAGGCCTTCCAGCGCGGCAGCTTCCGGGTGCGCGGCGACAGCCTGGAGGTCTGGCCGGCGCACCTTGAAGACCGGGCCTGGAAGCTGTCATTCTTCGGCGAAGACCTCGAGAGCATCACCGAGTTCGACCCGCTCACCGGCCAGAAGACCGATACCTTCGAGCAGATCCGTCTCTATGCCAACAGCCACTACGTGACGCCGAAGCCGACGATGAAACAGGCGGTGATCGGCATCCGGCAAGAGCTGCGCCAGCGGCTGGACCAGCTGGTCGGCGAGGGCAAGCTGCTGGAAGCGCAGCGGCTTGAGCAACGGACGAATTTTGACCTCGAGATGCTTGAGGCCACGGGCGTCTGCAACGGCATCGAGAACTACTCTCGCTACCTGACGGGCCGCGCGCCGGGCGAACCGCCGCCGACTCTGTTCGAGTTCATTCCCGACAACGCCATCGTCTTTGCCGATGAGAGCCACGTCAGCGTGCCGCAGATCGGCGGCATGTACCGGGGCGACTACCGGCGCAAGTTCACCCTGGCCGAACACGGCTTCCGGCTGCCCTCCTGCATGGACAACCGCCCCCTCAAGTTCGAGGAGTGGGACGCCATGCGCCCGCAGTCGGTCTATGTCAGTGCCACGCCGGGGTCCTGGGAGCTTGAGCAGACCGGAGGCGTCTTCACCGAACAGGTGATCCGCCCGACGGGCCTGCTGGATCCGCAGGTCGAGATCCGCCCGGTCGAGATGCAGGTCGACGACCTGCTGGACGAGATCCGCAAGGTCTCGGCCGACGGCTACCGCACGCTGGTCACCACGCTGACCAAGCGCATGGCCGAGGATCTGACCGAGTACCTGCATGAGCAGGGGATTAAGGTGCGTTACATGCACTCGGATATCGACACGCTGGAACGCATTGAAATCCTGAGGGATCTGCGGCTCGGGGCCTTCGATGTGCTGATCGGGATCAACCTGCTGCGCGAGGGGCTGGATATCCCCGAATGCGGGCTGGTGGCGATCCTGGATGCCGACAAGGAAGGTTTCCTGCGCTCGGAAACCTCGTTGATCCAGACCATTGGCCGGGCGGCGCGAAACGTCGATGGCCGGGTGATCATGTATGCCGACCGCATCACCGGCTCGATGGAGCGCGCCCTGGCCGAGACCGAGCGGCGGCGCGAGAAGCAGATCGCCTACAACGAGGAACACGGCATCACCCCGGCGACGGTGAAGAAGAACGTCGATGACATCCTGGCCGGGCTCTACAAGGGCGACGTGGACATGAACCGCGTCACCGCCACCGTCGACAAGCCGCTGGTCGGGGCCAACCTGCAGGCCCATCTCGACGGGCTGCGCGACGAGATGCGCAAGGCGGCCGAGAACCTCGAGTTCGAAGAGGCCGCCCGGCTGCGCGACGAGGTCAAGCGGCTGGAGGCCGTCGACCTGGCGGTCAGCGACGACCCCATGGCGCGGCAATCGGCGATCGAGGCGGCGGGCGAGGCGGCGACCAGGTCGCGCGGGCGCTCGACCGCAGGACGGCCGGGCCAGCGGGGCGGCAACGTCAAGCGCCGCAAGCGATGACGGCCACGGCGCTGGTGCTGGGCGCGGCGGTGCGACCCGACGGTTCTGCATCGCCCATGCTGCGCCGGCGCGTGATGGAGGCCGCCCGCCTCTATAAGTCCGGAGAGGTCTCGCGGTTGGTGCTGTGCGGCGGGGTCGGGCGGCACGGGCCGTCCGAGGCCTCGGTCATGGCCGGCATCCTGCGCGCGGAAGGGGTGCCCGTCGCGGCGCTGGTGCTTGAGGACCGCTCGACGGACACGATCCTGAACATCTCGCGGGCCCTGGCGCTCTGCCCGGATCTGCGCGGGGCTTGCGCGCCCGGGGTGGGGCACAGCGTGGGGCCCGAGGTGGTCATCGTGACGGATGTCTTCCATGCCCCCCGGGCCCGGATCATCGCCGCTCACCTCGGCCTGCGCAGCCGGGCTTCGTGCCCGCCGCCGCCCCGCCTCGCAACCCGGGTCCCGGCCTGCGCGAGGGAGATGGCCTCGATGCTCAAGGTGCTGGTCTGGATGCTGACGGGGTATCGGCTGGGCCGGGGCACGGGGTGCTGAGGGAACCAAATCCCCCTGTTCAGGCGTTGTATCGGCAGAACTGACGCAAGCATTGGAGCCGAAACAATGGAATTTGGACTTCTGGGACTGATCGTCCTGATCGCCGATATCTACGCCATCTACCAGGTTCTGACCTCTGCCAGCTCGGCCGGGTCGAAGATCCTCTGGACCCTGCTGATCCTGATCCTGCCGGTGCTCGGCTTCGTGATCTGGCTGCTGGCCGGTCCCCGCGGTGGTCGCGCCGTCCGGCTTTAAGCCCGGGTCGCATCCCGCCGGTCCCGCGGACAAGATTTCCCCGGACCAGATCCGTGGCCGCGTCCCTTGCCGGGGGCGCGGCCTTTTCCGTCCAGCGGCAAGGCAGGCCGAAGCAGGGCAGGTGGGGTGGGGCAGGTGGCCTGAGGCAGGTGGGTTGTCACCCACCCTACGCCAGCTGCCGGCCCCGGTGAAGTGAAAAGCGCATCTGCTTTCTGGGATGGAAAGGCCACAGCGCGCCCCATGCGACCGGGGATCGCCTATCGGCAAACCCCGTTTTGGGCTACTCTGTCCGGGCCGGGGGGCATCTGATCGGGACACATATGCGCAGCCTTTTCGCCGCCGGCCTCTCCTCTTGCCTGATGATCCTCCTTCTGGCCGTACCGCCCGCCGCGGCGCGCGAGAGGCTGGGCTATGGCCGTCTCGTCTCGAATGACGTGGTGGGGGACGGGCAGGACCGCTGGCGCACCGGCTCGGTCGCCTCGTCGCGGGTCTGGGGCTCTCACTGGGGTGGCCGGCTGCCCGACACGCCCGGCGATCTGCTGGAGCTGCGCTTTCTCGGCCAGATCATCGGACCGGATAACCTGAGCACCCCGGCTCCCGGCGACCGCCGCTATGCGACGGCCCTGTCGCTGGGCCTGCACAGCCATTTCGACCTGGGCGGTTTCGAGACCGCGGTCGGCGGCGACCTGGTCGTCACCGGCGAGGAGACCGGCCTGCCGGATGTCCAGGATGCGCTGCATGACCTGCTGGATGTGGCCGGGCCCTCGCAGGCAACGCGCGCCAGTGCCGTCGCGTCGGGCGTGCATCCCACGCTGGTGCTGGAAAGCGGCCGCAGCTTCGCTGCCGCAGGTGCCGAACTGCGCCCCTTCGTCGAGGGCAGGTTGGGCGACGAGACCCTGCTGCGGGCGGGCATCGACATCAGCTTCGGCCGCATCGGCCGGGGCGAACTGCTGGTGCGCGATCCGGCCACCGGCCAGCGCTACCGGGTGATCCGGGATGAAGCGGCGCGCGGCCTCGGTTTCGTGATGGGGGGCGACATCGCCCATGTCGGCAGCTCCATCTACCTGCCCGACGCAGAGCTGCGCGGGACGCGCAGCCGGCTGCGCGCAGGCATGCACTGGCAGGGCGACCGCTTCGGCGGTTTCTACGG
>NZ_AFPM01000143.1 GCF_000220565.1 Oceanicola sp. S124
AGGTAGTCCTGCGCGTTGGAGGGCGAGACCCCGCCCGTCGGGCAGAAGGAGACATCCGGGATCGGCGCGCCAATGGCCTTGATGGCCGCGGCGCCGCCGGCGATTTCGGCGGGGAAGAACTTCTGCACCGTGTAGCCGCGTTCCAGCAGCGCCATGACCTCCGAGGCCGTGGCCGCGCCCGGCAGCATGGGCAGGTCGGCCTGTTCGGCGGCCGTCAGCACCTTCGCGGTCGAGCCGGGCGAGACACCGAACTTCGCACCTGCGGCGACGACCTGGGTGACCGCCGCGGGCGTCAGGATCGAGCCCGCACCGACCACGCCGCCCTCGACCTTGGCCATCTCGCGGATGACCTCCAGCGCCACGGGTGTGCGCAGGGTCACTTCCAGCGCCGGCAGGCCGCCGGCCACGAGCGCCTCGGCCAGGGGGCGGGCGTGGGCCACGTCATGGACCACCAGCACGGGGACCACCGGGGCCAGTTCACAGATCTCGCGCGCGCGGGCGCTTGCGGTTTCAGGGGTCATCGGATGCTCCTCAGACGACGTTGGAGGCGCCTTCGCGAGCGGGCGAGGCGTTCTGGCGGAAGGATTCGAACAGTTCGCGGCCGATGCCGAAGCTGTTTGCCGAGAGATCGGGGGTGACCGGCTGGCGGTCTTCCAGCGGTGCATCGGTGGTGATGGTGCCGTTGACGGCATCCAGCTTCACCACGTCGCCATCCTGCAGCCGGGCGATCCAGCCGCCGTCCGCTGCCTCGGGGCTGAGGTGGATGGCGGCGGGGACCTTGCCGGACGCGCCCGACATGCGGCCATCAGTCAGCAGGGCGACCTTCAGGCCACGATCCTGCAGCACCGCCAGCGTCGGTGTCAGCGAGTGCAGTTCCGGCATGCCATTGGCCTTCGGCCCCTGGAAACGGACGACGACGATGGTGTCCGAGGTGAACTCGCCCCGCTTGAAGGCGGCCTTCACGTCGTCCTGGTCGTGGAAGATGCGCACCGGGGCCTCGATCACGTGGCGCTCGGGCGCCACGGCCGAGACCTTCATGATCGCCGTCCCCAGAGAGCCGGTCAGCGATTTGAGGCCGCCGGTTTTCTGGAAGGGATCCGAGGCGGGGCGGACGATCTTGTCGTTCTCGCTCTTGCGGGCCCCCTCGGACCATTGCAGCGCGCCGTCGATGATCTGCGGCTCGCGGGTGTAGCGTTCCAGCCCGTCGCCCGCGACGGTCTTGGTGTCGGGGTGCAGCAGCCCGTCATTCAGCAGCTGGTCGATCAGGTAGCCGAGGCCGCCGGCCGCGTGGAAGTGGTTCACGTCGGCCAGCCCGTTCGGATAGACCTTGGCCAGCAGCGGCGTCACGGAAGAGATCGCGTCGAAATCCTCGGGGTCCAGGATGATCCCGGCAGCGCGCGCCATGGCGGGCATGTGCAGCACCAGGTTGGTCGAGCCGCCGGTGGCCATCAGGCCGACGATGCCGTTGACGAAGGCCTTCTCGTCCAGGATCTCGCCCGCGGGGCGATAGTCGTTGCCTAGCGCGGTGATCTCCAGCGCGCGCTCGGTGCCCGCGACGGTCAGCGCGTCGCGCAGCGGCGTGTTGGGGTTGACGAAGGAGGCGCCCGGCAGATGCAGACCCATGAACTCCATCAGCATCTGGTTGGAATTCGCCGTGCCGTAGAAGGTGCAGGTGCCGGGCGAATGGTACGAGGCCATCTCGGCCTCCATCAGCTTGTCGCGGCCGACTTCCCCGGCGGCGAACTGCTGTCGGACCTTGGCCTTCTCGTCATTGGGCAGACCGCTCGGCATCGGGCCAGCGGGCAGGAAGACTGCCGGGATATGGCCGAAGGTCGCCGCCGCCATGACCAGGCCGGGGACGATCTTGTCGCAGACGCCAAGGTAGAGCGCCACGTCGAAGCAGTTGTGCGACAGGGAGATCCCCGCCGCCATGGCGATCACGTCGCGGGAAAACAGCGACAGCTCCATGCCCGGCTGGCCCTGGGTCACCCCATCGCACATGGCCGGCACGCCGCCTGCCACCTGCGCCGTGGCGCCCTTGGCGCGGGCGGCCTTGCGGATCAGCTCGGGGAAATGCTCAAACGGCTGATGCGCCGAGAGCATGTCGTTATAGGCGGTGACGATGCCGATATTGGCGGCGCGGCCAAGCGACAGCGCCTCCTGATCCGTCGGGACCCCCGCGTAGGCATGGGCCTGGTTGCCGCAGGTCAGGTGGGCGCGCACCGGCCCGGCCTCACCCGCGCGTCCGATCCGCTCAAGGTAGGTTTCGCGCCGCTCGCGCGAGCGTTCGATGATGCGATCGGTTACATCGGCGATGGTCTGGTTGAGGGACATGGCTGGGTCTCCGCTTTGGCGTCGTCCGCACATGCGCTGCCATCGACTGGGGAGGGGTGGCAGGCAGATGAGTCGGTGAGGGCTGTCTTGGGCGCAGTTTAGCGCTAACGGCGCGGCTTTCCAGTCCGAACCACGGCGTTGGTGCGGTTTCATCCGGGACGGGGCTGCCCGAAACGATACGAACCAGTATACATCTTCTCGGCTTTGCCGCCAGTGTGCCGCAATTCAGCCCATATTCCCAAGCAAAACCGGCATTGCAGGAATGTCGGGTGGGGTCGCGGATCAGCGCCGCGTCAGAAAGACCCGAAGCTTCGTCCGGAGCGCGGCATGCCAGCCTGGTCCACCGGTCGCAAGAACGGAGCGCACGCTGGGCGCTGAAAAGGTCCGCTGGCAAAGGACACCCGCTGGACAAGGGCAAGGGTCATGGGCCCTGCCAGATAGATTTCGCGCCACCCTGGCGCCCTTCCGGCCTGTCGCCGGCAGGACAAGGACACGCGGGGCCCGGGGTCATCGCGTCACCAGGCGACATTCTGTCGTTCCCGACTTCCCCAGATGAGGGGAAGACTATAGGAGGGTGGCCATGCAGCCATCCTCCTCTCTTTTTCCCGCGATCCGACTGAAGCCCAAGGGCGATGCCCGCAAGATCCGCCACGGCTTCCCCTGGGTCTATGCTAACGAACTGGTCACCGACCGGCGCACCAAGGCGCTGGCAACGGGCGCGATCGCCCTGCTGGAGGATGCCGAGCGGCAGCCGCTGGCGCTGGTGGCGGTGAACCCCGAAAGCCGGATCTTCGGCCGGGTGCTTGAGCCCGCCTCGGCAAGTCTGCCCGAGGGCGGACCGGACAAGGCCTGGTTCGCGGCCCGGATCGCGCGCGCACTGGCGCTGCGCGAAACCCTCTTCGATGCGCCCTTCTACCGCCTGATCCATGCCGAGGCCGATGGCCTGCCCGGCGTGATCATCGACCGCTTTGGCGATACTGCCGTCGTGCAGCCTAATGCTGCCTGGGCCGATGTGCGGATCGAGGCGCTCTGCGCTGCGCTTGTCGAGGTCACCGGCGTGAGCAAAGTGCTGAAAAGCGCCTCGGGACGCGCGCGCGGTCTCGAGGGGCTGGACGATATCTCGATGGTGCTGGCGGGCACGGCGCCCGAGGCGCCGGTGCCGGTGCGGATGAACGGCGCCACCTACATGGCCGACCTGACCGGCGGCCAGAAAACCGGCCTGTTCTATGACCAGCGCCCGAACCACGCCTTCGCCGCGCGGCTGGCGAAGGGCGCCCGGGTGCTCGACGTCTTCTCGCACGTGGGCGGTTTCGGCCTCGCCTGCCTGGCCGGTGGTGCCGAGCGCGCCCTGGCGGTCGATGGTTCGGCCCCGGCGCTGGAGCTGGCCTCGGCAGGGGCGGCGGCGATGGGGGCCGCGGACCGCTTCCAGACCCGGCAGGGGGATGCCTTCGCCCAGCTCGAGGCGCTGAACGCCGAGGGCGCGCGCTTCGAGGTGGTGATCTGCGACCCGCCGGCCTTCGCGCCCTCCAAGCAGGCGCTGGAAGCCGGGCTGCGCGCCTATGAACGTATCGCCCGTCTCGCCGCGCCCCTGGTGGCGGAAGGTGGTTTCCTCGGCCTCTGCTCCTGCTCCCACGCGGCGGATCTGGGCAAGTTCCGGGCCGCCTCGATCCGCGGCATCGGCCGCGCGGGGCGCGACGCGGCGCTGATCCACACCGGCTATGCGGGCCCCGATCACCCGATGCACCCGCAGCTGGCCGAAAGCGGCTACCTCAAGGCGCTGTTCTTCCGGCTATGAGGGCGGTGCTCGACGCCTGCGTGCTCTACCCGACGGTAATGCGCGAGATGCTCTTCGGCGCCGCCCGGGCCGGGCTGTTCCAGCCCATCTGGTCCGACCGCCTGCTGGAGGAATGGGCCCTCACGGGGGCCAAGTTCGGCCCAGAGGTCGAGGCACAGGCGCGGGGCGAGATCGCCCTGGCCCAGGCCGCCTTCCCGACGGCCTGCCAGAAGACCCGCCCGGGGATCGAGGACCGCCTCTGGCTGCCCGATCCGAACGACCTCCATGTGCTGGCGCTGGCGGTCTCCAGCTCGGCCGATGTGATCGTCACCGCCAATGCCAAGGATTTCCCGCGCCATATCCTGGCCGAAGAGGGCCTTGGCCGTGCCGACCCGGACGCGCTGTTGCAGGGCTTCACCGAAGCTCAGCCCGAGGGGATGGCAGAGGTCGGCGCGAGGGTGCTGGCCACGGCCCGAAGGCTCTCGGGCGAGGACTGGACGATGCGCGCACTGATGCGCAAGGCGCGCCTGACCCGGACCGGCAAGGCGCTGGAACGGCTGGAAACGTGATATCGGCCTGACGGCCGATTGCCTCCGGCGGGAGGTATTTTCAGCCTGGTGATGCGCAAGAGGGCCTGACCTTCCGGGCGCCGGACCTTGCCATTGAGAGCGTGCAAGCCCTCCTTGTCAAAAGGAGGCCGCCTTGATGGCGCTGCCCCGCATGCATCACCAGGCTGAAAATACTCCGGGGGGAGCGCAGCGGGGGGCAGAGCCCCCCTCCGCCCTCTCAGCTGGCTTCGGCCCCGAGGGCGCGAAGCTGTTCGGCGGCGATCTCGAAGGAGCGGATGCGGGCCTCCGGGTCGTGGATCTGGCCGGTGATGATCACCTCGTCTGGGGCATAGGTTTCCAGGAAATCGGCGATCTGGCGGCGCACCATCTCGGGCGTACCCATGGCGGTGATGCGGAAGGCCTGTTCCACCTGGGCCAGCAGGGCCGGGGCGACGGCCTCCGTGATCCGCTCGACCGGGCGGGGCAGCTTGCCGGGCTGACCGGTGCGCAGCCGGGCGAAGGCCTGCTGCATCGAGGTCTTGAGGTAGGCGGCCTCTGCCTCGGTCTCGGCGCCGTAGACGTTCATTGCCAGCATGAAGTGAGGCTTCTCCAGCCAGGCCGAGGGCTGGAAGCCGCGCCGGTAGACCTCGATCGCCTGATCCAGCGCATCGGGGGCGAAATGCGAGGCGAATGCATAGGGCAGCCCGGCCTGCGCCGCCAGCTGCGCACCATAGAGCGACGAGCCGAGGATCCAGAT
>NZ_AFPM01000142.1 GCF_000220565.1 Oceanicola sp. S124
CTTGCTAGCGTCGCCCGACACATCAGCAGAGGCCGCCATGATCCCCGCCAAGTCCCGCGCCAGCGCCACCTTCCTGCCCCCGGTGATGGAGGCCCGCCGCTGGCTGGACGGGGTCGACTTTCCCGCCGGTCGCCCGCTGATCAACGTCAGCCAGGCCGCCCCGGTCGCTCCGCCGCCGCCGCCGCTGATCGCCGCCCTGCAAGAGGCCATGGCGCGGCCCGAGACCCATCTCTACGGCCCCGTGCTGGGCCTGCCCGCCCTGCGCGAGAAGATCGCCGCCGACTGGTCGCTGGCCTATGGCGGGCAGATTGCGCCGTCGCAGGTGGCCATCACCGCCGGCTGCAACCAGGCCTTCTGTGCGACCATCTTCGCCCTTGCCGGCGAGGGGGACGAGGTGATCCTGCCGACGCCCTGGTACTTCAATCACAAGATGTGGCTCGACATGTCCGGCGTCGCCGCCGTGCCCCTGCCCTGCGGCACCGACATGCTGCCCGACCCCGAGCAGGCCGCCGCGCTGATCACGCCGCGCACCCGCGCGATCACCCTGGTCTCGCCCAACAACCCGGCGGGGGTGGAATATCCGCCCGAGCTGATCGCCGCCTTCCGCGACCTCTGCCGGTCGCGCGGCATCGCGCTGATCCTCGACGAGACCTACCGCGATTTCCACTCGTCCGAGCAGGCGCCGCATGACCTGTTCACCGATCCCGACTGGGACGAGGTGCTGGTGCATCTCTATTCCTTCTCGAAGGCCTACCGGCTGACCGGGCACCGCACCGGCGCCGTGGTCGCCTCGCAGGCGCTGCTGAGCGAGATCGAGAAGTTCCTCGACTGCGTGGCGATCTGCCCTTCGCAGCCCGGCCAGATCGCCGCGCTCTGGGGGATGGAGAACCTCTCGCAATGGCTGGCGGGCGAACGTGCCGAGATCCTGGCGCGGGGCCGCGCGCTCTGGGCGGGGCGGTCGCGGCTGGCGCAGGCGGGCTGGACGCTGCATTCGGCGGGCGCCTATTTCGCCTACCTCAGTCATCCCTTCGCGATCTCCTCGGGCGCGCTGGCGCCGAAGCTGGTGCGCGACGCGGGGATCCTCATGCTGCCGGGCACCATGTTCACCCCCGCCGGCGATGCCGCGGGCCAGCGCCAGATGCGCGTCGCGGTGGCCAATCTGGACCTCGAGGGGATCGAGGCCTTCCTGTCGCGCATCGAGAGCCGGGCGGCGGGCTGAGCCCGGCCGAGGCGCTGCTTGCCCCTGTCCGGGCAAGGCTTTAACAAGACCGGCAAGGGGGGCATCGATGCCCCTGACGCCTATCAAGACGCATATCAAACAGGCCCCGCCAGAGCCCTGGCGCGGCGCAAGACAGAGATCGGAGGCGCCGCATGGCGAGCAAAGCATCCAACGGGCTGGTCTACATTCTTCTGGCCCTGCTGATCCTGGGCCTCGGCGGCTTCGGCGCGACCAGCTTCACCGGCTCGGTCAGCTCGGTCGCCAAGGTCGACGGCAAGCCGGTGCGGATCGACAGCTACTCTCGCGAGTTGCAGACGCAGATGAACCAGCTGGGCCAGCAGCAGCTCGGCCGCCCGCTGACCCTGGCCGAGGCGCAGGGCTTCGGCATTCCCCAGGGCGTGCTGGCGCAGCTGATCAGCGACCGTTCGCTGGATGCCGAGGCCGCGCGTCTGGGTCTTTCAGTCGGTGACGACACCCTCGGCCAGCAGATCATGCAGATCCAGGCCTTCCAGGGGCCGAACGGCACCTTCTCGCGCGATACCTACAGCTTTGCCCTGCAACAGGCCGGCCTGTCCGAGAAGGAATTCGAAGGCGACCTGCGCGACGAGACCGCGCGCTCGGTCCTGCAGGCGGCGGTGATCGCCGCGACCCGGATGCCTGCGACCTATGCCGATGTGCTGACCCGCTACATCGCGGAAACCCGCGACGTGACCCTGCTGCGCCTCGACCAGGACGACCTGCCCGAAGCGCTCGCAGAACCCTCCGAGGAAGAGCTGCGCGCCTTCTACGAAGAGAACATCGCCGATTACACCGCCCCCGAGAAGAAGCGCATCACCTATGCCATGCTCTCGCCCGATGCGCTGATCGACACCGTGCCGGTTGATGCCGAGCGCATCCGCGAGGTCTACGAGAGCCGCATCGACGAGTTCGAGCAGCCCGAGCGCCGCCTGGTCGAGCGCCTCGCCTTCTCCGACGAGGCCGCTGCCGAGGCCGCCAAGGCCGCGCTGGACGCAGGCGAGACCGACTTCGAGACGCTGGTTGCCGATCGCGGCCTGACCCTGACCGATGTCGACCGGGGCGATGTCTCGCAGGCCGCCCTCGGCGCGGCGGGCGAGGCCGTCTTCGCCGCCGAGAGCGGTGATGTCGTCGGCCCGCTGCCGTCGGATCTGGGGCCGGCGCTGTTCCGGGTGAATGGCGTGCTGGCGGCGAACAATGTCGACTACGGCACCGCCAGCCTGATGATCCGCGAAGAGCTGGCCGCAGATGCCGCCCGCCGCGAGGTCTCGTTGCAGGCCGAACCGGCCGAGGACCTGCTGGCCGGTGGCGCGACGCTGGAAGAGCTGGCCGAAGAGACCGGCATGGAGCTGGGCAGCATCGACTGGTACGACGGCCTCTCCGAGGGGATCGCCGGCTATGCCGACTTTGACGAGGCCGCCGCTGCCGTGGCGCAGGGCGACTATCCCGAGATCGCCGAGCTGGACGATGGCGGCATCTTCGCCCTGCGTCTTGACGAGGTGATCGCCCCGGCCCCCGAGGCCTTCGAGGATGTCCGCGACCGGGTGCAGAACAACTGGGAAGCGCAGCAGACCGACGCCGCCCTGACCGCCCGTGCCGAAGAGATCCTGTCGCGCCTCGACGCCGGCGAGACGCTGGAGGCCGTCGCCGAGGCCGAGGGTCTCGAACTGACCACCGAGACCGGCATCACCCGGGGTGGCAATGTGCTGGGCACCGCGACGGGCTACAACGCCAGCGTCTTCGAGATGGAGGAAGGCGCCGCGATGATCTCCTCGGCCTTCGGGGCGGTGATCCTCACCCGGCTGGATGCCGTCACCCCGCCCGCCGAGGAAGACGAGCAGACCGCGCTGCTGCGCCAGCAGATCACCAGCCAGGTCTCGAGCGGCCTCGCGCAGGATCTCTACTCGGCCTATGCCGACGAGGTGCAGGGCAGCATGGATGTGCGCGTCGACCAGGAAGCGCTGAACGCCATCCACAGCCAGTTCCAGTAAGGTCCGGCCCGGCGCCGGCACAGGCAAGGGGCGCCGCCCGGCGCCCTTTCAGGAACCGGAACCGGGGTGGCGTGGGACGCCTTTGCAGAGACAGGAAACGGGGCGCCTTCGGGCGCCCCGTCTCGTTTCCGCCCGACGCCCTGCGGTCGGGCAAGGCTCAGCCCGATGCGGCCTCCATGGCGATACGCACCGCCTCCCATTCCGCCAGGGCCTCGTCTTGGCCATCGGTGAAACAGGCCACGGTCAGGGCATCGGCAAGGCCGGGGAAGTGATAGATCGCGTTGACGCTGAAGGGGCCGGAGCCCGAGTGGCCCCAGACCATGCCCGCCCCTTCGAGCGGCCCCATCATCAGCCCCAGCCCATAGCCGGTCTCACGCCAGGGTCGCCCCGGGATCGGACCGCCGATCGGATATCTCTGCTGCATCTGCCGCAGGCTGTCCGGCGACAGCAGCCGCCCCATGGCGAGGCCGTGCAGCAGCTCTGCCCCCGCCCGCGCCGGGCCCAGGATCAGCCCGTGATAGACCCAGCCCGGGTGATAGTCGCGCCCCTCGGGCCAGGCGATGGCCTGCATGTCCGACAGGTCGCGGGCGACCCGCACCCCGGTCAGGCCGAGCGGAGCGCAGATCTCTTCCGCCACCAGCTCGGCGAAGCTGCGCCCGGTCGCGGCTTCGATGCGCTCGCGCG
>NZ_AFPM01000141.1 GCF_000220565.1 Oceanicola sp. S124
GGGCGCCGGCGTGTCGGGCGGCCTTTCGGGCTCGCGCGCGCAGTCGGTGACCAACCGGCTGTGGGAGGGTCTCTCGGCCCATGTCTATGTCTTCTTGCACCAGACCACCCTCGGGGACGTGGTGAGGAACGGCCTGGCGCCTTGCCCGGCGGTGCCGAACCTCTTCGAGGTCGTGGACGAGGAATGACAGCCCGCGCTGCATATACCGCGCCCGAGGGCGCAGGCGGTGCCCTCCGCGCCGGACGGCACGGCGCGAGGGTCGGGCCATGAGGCGCGCCTACATGGATTACAACGCCACGACCCCGCTGCGCGCCGAGGCGCGCGAGGCGATGATCGCGGCGATGGATGTGGCGGGGAACCCCTCCTCGGTGCACCAGGAGGGCCGCAAGGCCAAGGCGCTGGTCGAGAAGGCCCGTGCCCAGGTGGCCACGGCGCTTGGTGCCGATGGCGCGGATGTGGTCTTTGTCTCTTCCGCTACCGAAGGCGCGGCGCTGGCCATGGCGGGCCGGGATCTTGCGGTGGCCGATATCGAGCATGACGCCGTGCGGGCCTGGGGCGTGGGCGATCCGCTGCCCGTGGACCGTGACGGCCGCGTCAGCGTCGCCGATCCCGCGACCAGTGCGCTGCAACTGGCCAATAGCGAGACCGGGGTGATCCAGAAACTGCCGGAAGGCCTCTGGCTGTCGGATCTGACCCAGGCTTTCGGCAAGCTGCCCATTGCCTTCAACTGGCTGGGTTGCCACATGGGACTTGTCAGCGCGCACAAGCTGGGTGGCCCGAAGGGCATCGGCGCGCTGGTGATGAAGCGCGGCACGGATATTCCGGCCCAGCTGAAGGGCGGGGGCCAGGAGATGGGCCGCCGCGCCGGCACCGAGAACGTCATCGGTATCGCGGGCTTCGGCGCCGCCGCCGAGGCCGCTGCCGCCGACCTGGCCAATGGCACCTGGGACCGGGTGCGCGCCCTGCGCGACGCCCTGGAAGCGCGGCTGACCGAGGGGCTGGCCGACATGGGTGAAGCCGCCGTGATCGCCGGGGCAGGGGCGGACCGCCTGCCCAACACCACCTGCCTCGTCACCCCCGGCTGGAAGGGCGAGACCCAGGTGATGCAGATGGATCTGGCCGGTTTCGCCGTCTCGGCGGGCTCGGCCTGTTCCAGCGGCAAGGTCCGCGCCAGCCAGGTGCTGCGCGCCATGGGCTATGACGACGAGGCGGCCTCGGGCGCGCTGCGCATCAGCCTGGGCCCCGAGACGACGGAAGATGACACGATGCGCCTGGCCGAAGCCTGGCTGGCGCGGAGACGCAAACGGCGCGACCGGGCCGCCTGACGGACCGACACGCCAAAAGGGCCGGACCCGGACATCAGATCCGGGCTGGCCGAACCGAATGAAGACGTCGCAAGACGAAGCGAACAGGACGATGACATGAGCAAGATGGATACGCCCGAAGTCAAGGAAGGCGTGGATCAGGAGACGGTGGATGCCGTCGCCAAGATCAACACCTACAAGTACGGCTGGGACACCGATAT
>NZ_AFPM01000140.1 GCF_000220565.1 Oceanicola sp. S124
AACCCGCGCCCTGATCGCCGGCTTCATGAAGGCGCGCACCGAGAACCTGCTGGGCAACCAGCCGCGCCTTGCGGACTTCCTGCTGCGCGGCGACAGCGGCACCCGGGCCTCGGGCGATGTCACCCGTGGCCGGGCCAGCTTCGAGATGTCCCATGCCTCCTCGGGCGGCTTCTGGACCCGGCTGCGCTATGCCCGCAGCCGCGAGGACGCCCTCGACAGCACCTATGCCCTGGCCATATTCGGCCGTCACATCGCCCTGCGCGACAACCTGCTGCTCGGCGCCATGCTGCAGCTGGACCATGCCGGCAGCCGGGATGGCATCGCCGAGGTCGAGGGCCAGGGCTGGCTGGTCGGCCCCTATGCGGTCTACCGCCTGCCCGACCAGCCGCTGGTGCTCAGCGGGCAGCTTCTCTACGGGCGCTCCAGCAACACCGTCTCGCCGCTCGGCACCTACCGCGACCACTTCGAGACAGAGCGCTGGCTGGCCACCCTCGAGCTGACCGGAGAGATCGTCACCCCGGACTGGACCTTGCATCCCTTCCTCTCGGCCCGCCATGCCCGCGACCGCCAGCAGGCCTATGTCGACAGCCTCGGCAACCCGATCGCGGCGCAGCAGCTGCAGGTCAGCACGCTGGAGCTGGGCACCGAGTTGACGCGCCAGCTGGCCCGGCGCGACGGCCAACAGGTGCTGAGCGGGGGTCTCTCGGCGCTGTGGTCCGAGACCCGCGCCACCGGCGCCGCGACCGAGCGCAGCGCAAGGCTGCGGCTTGAGCTGGGCCTGGGCGGCACCCTGCCCTCGGGCGGACGCTACAAGTTCGGCGCCTTCGCCGAGGGGCTGGGCAGCGGAGGCTACACCGCCCGCGGCATCGAGGCCAGCTACGCCCTCGACTTCTGACCCGGGTACGCGACGGGCACAGCACGGGGGGCGACCCCGTGCAGCACTCACGTCAAACCCGCCATCACCCATGAAAGAGGGCTGCCGTCACTCCAGACCGCGGCCCTCTTCAGGTTGCAGGCAGGCGCCTATCGAACATGCCGCCGGCCCGGCGCTGCAACCCTCGCAGGCATGGCGCGGCACCGTCCCCGCGCGCACACGGCAAATGCCCGGCAACCCTGCCCCTAAGACGCAGGAGGCGGCCCGCTCTACTTGTCGAGGTTCCTCAGCATGGCGCGCATGACCTTCAGGTGGATCTCGATCTCTTCCGGGGCAATGTCCTCGAGCATCCGCGCTTCGCACTCCAGCGCGATGGCCAGGATGTCGTGATGGACCTTCTGCCCGGCCTCGGTCAGCCACCACCTGCGGCGTCGCGGATCACTGGCCGTCGCCTCGAAGGTCGCCAGCCCCCGCTCGCCAAGAAGTTTCAGCGACCGGCTCACCGCGGCCTTGTCGAGACGAATGACCTCGCAGATGCGGTTGGCAGTGATCTCGGGCTCGATGTTGATCATGGCGATGACCCGCCAGTCGACGATGCCGAGGTTGAAGTCGCTGCGGTAGATGGCCGAGGTCTGTCGCTGCCAGGCGCTGCTGACGGCGCTGAGAAGGAAGGGCGCGTAATAGTCGATATCCAGGATCCGCACCCCGTCACGATGACGGGTCGGGCTGGAGATGCGGCGGTTCGACTGATCGGTCACGGTGTGGCGCCCCCCCGGGCTCAGATCCTATGCGGCTGTCAGGTCATAATTCCTTTCGCGCAGGCTGTCACGGGTGGCATCGGCGCCCTGCGCCAGAAGGCGGCGCGCCTGCATGTGCGTCCTGGCATCATTGACCGTTTCGACAGCGCTCAGGCGGTCCCCGCGGAAGCGGAGGACTGCGCCGCTGTCCAGCACCAGGCTGTCGTCGCCGGGACGGGCCAGACCGGCGATCTGCAGCTTGGCATCATGCTGGTCGGACCAGAACCAGGGCACCGCCGCATAGGGTGTCGCATCGCCCCGGACGATCGTCCGCGCGATGGCCCGGGCGTGATCGGTGGCCGCCTGGACGCTTTCCAGGCGCACCCGCGCGCCGCTGCCGGCCTCGGGGAAGGCCGCGCAATCGCCCAGGGCAAAGATATGCGGATCGGAGGTGCGCAGACCTGCGTCCACCACGATGCCGTTGTCGACGGCAAGTCCCGCTGCCTCGGCCAGTTCGACGTTCGGACGCACCCCGGCCGCCAGCAGCACCAGGTCAGCCGCAAGCCGGGTGCCATCCGCCAGGACGAGGCCTCCTTCCGTGACCTCGGTCGCGCCCTTGCCCAGGAAAAGCTCTGTCCCGAGGGTCTCGTGCAGCAGGCGGAAGCGCTCGGACATCTCGGCAGAGACGGCGCGGGCCATCAGCCGTGGCGCGGCCTCGGCCAGGCTGACCCGATGACCGAGAGAGGCCGCCACGGCAGCGAACTCGAGCCCGATGAAGCCACCGCCGACGACCGCGATGCGGCGCGGCCTTTCCAGCGCGGCCCGCAGGGCGGTGGCATCGGGCAGCGTGCGCAGATCCAGGGCGCGCTCGACGCCCGGCAGGGGCGGGCGCAGGTTGCGGGTGCCGGTGGCCAGGATCAGCGTCTCGTAGTCCAGCCTCTCGTCGCCGATGCACAACTGCCGCGCGGCCCGGTCGATGGCCGTGACCCGAGTGCCCATCCGCAGCGTGATCCCCTTGGCGTCGAAGACCGCCTGCGGGCGCAGGGTCAGTTTCTCCGCCTCGCCGGTCTTGAGATAGGCCTTGGACAGGGGCGGCCGCTGGTAGGGCAACCCCGGCTCGGCGCCGATCAGGGTGATCGGGCCTGCGTACCCTTCCTGGCGCAGGGACATGGCGGCCTGGAACCCGCCCTGCCCCGCGCCGACGATGACCAGGGGGCCGGTCCTCATACCTGCGCCTCCGGGAGATGCACGACCAGCCCGTCCAGCTCGGGCGTCAGGACGATCTGGCAGGACAGGCGCGAGGTTGGCCGCACCTCGCAGACGGCGCTTTCCAGCATGTCGTCTTCGCTCTCCGACCGCGTGCCGGTGCGCTCGATCCAGGCGTCATCGACGTAGCAGTGGCAGGTCGCGCACATCATCGAGCCGCCGCATTCCGCGACGATCCCGTCGAGACCACCGGCAACGGCGGTCTCCATGACGCTGTCGCCCGTCGCGGCCTCCAGCGTGGTCTCGGTGCCGTCGTGTTCGACGAAGGTCAGTCTTGGCATCACGATCTCCTCAGGCGGGGATGAGTTTCAGGGGAAGCTTGTCGAGCGCGTGGATGGCATTGTTGGGCCGCCAGGGGGCCGCGCCGTCGAACTCGATCCGGGCGACCTTCCGGGCCAGGGCGGTCAGCACCGCCTCCATCTCGGCGCGGGCGATGTTCTGGCCGACGCAGCCGTGGATGCCCGCCCCGAAGGCCATGTGGCCCATCGGGCGCCGGTCGATGCGGAAGCAGCCGGCATCCTCGCCCCATTTCCCGGGGTCGAGGTTGGCAGCGCCGAGCACGCAGAGGATCTTTGTGCCCTCCACGACCGGGAAGCCGGCGATCTGGCTGTCCCGCCCCGCGGTGCGCCCGAAGGTATGCACCGGCGAGGTATAGCGCAGCACCTCTTCGATGGCCGGGCGGACAAGCGAGGGATCGGCGCGCAACCGGTCCCATTCGCCCGGATTGGCGGCGAAGCAGTGCAGCGCATTGCCGATCCCGGTCACCGTGGTGTCCACGCCGGCCGAGAGCAGCGAGCGCACCAGCAGCGAGGCCTCGTCCGCAGCGATCTCTCCGGTGTCGGCATCGGCATAGATCATCGCGCCGATGCCATCTTCGGTCAGCCGCTCGCGGGCGCAGGCGGCCATGATCCAGGGTGCGATCTGCGCATTGCGGGCCAGCGCGGCCCGGCGCAGGGCATTGTCCGGTCCCATCGCGTTGAAGACGCAGGCGCCGTAGTCGACGAGAATGCGCTGGTCGACATCCCGCATCCCGACCGCAGGCGGAAAGACCGAGATCGGGAAGCGTTCGGCCAGATCCTCGACCGCCTCGATACGGTGCTGCGCGACCAGCTCCTCGACCAGTCGCTCGGCGGTCTCGGCGAACATCGCGACCAGGGTCTTCACCACCTTGGGCGACAGGGCACGGGACATGACGCGGCGGGTGCGGGTATGCTCGGGCGGATCGACCTCGAGGATGATCGAGGGCGGCCGCCAGGGTTCTCCGAGATGAAAGTCGTTCAGGCCGACGCCGCGGGACGAGACAAAGTTCTCGTGATCGCTGAACACCGTCCTGGTCGTCTCGTACTGGCCGCAGGCCAGCACCGACCAGCGCGGGATGTAGACCACCGGACCACGGGCGCGCAGTTCGCCGTAATAGGCCTCCGGGTCGCGCAGGATATCGGTATCGAAGGGGTCGACGTCCCAGACCGGCATGCCCTCGGGCGGGGTGATGGCGCGGTGGCCCTCGATCAGTTCCATGTCTCTCATGATCTCCTCCTCGGTCCTCCTTCAGGGGGCGATGCCGACACCGACGTGGCGATGCAGCAAGCTCTTGTCGGCGCTCAGGTCCGCAGCGGGCCCCTCGTGCACGATCGTTCCGTTGGCCATCAGGATGGCCCTCGTGGCGAAGGCCAATGCGGCCTCGGCATGTTGTTCCACCAGCACCACGGCGCGGCTGCCGTCCTTCGCCAGTTCCTCGAAGACCGCCATCAGCTGCTCGCAGATTACCGGGGCCAGACCTTCCAGCGGTTCATCCAGCAACAACACGTCGGGGCGGGTCAGTCAGGGTGCGGGCGATGGACAGCATCTGCTGTTCGCCCCCCCGAGAGCTGCATGCCGCCATTGCGCCGCCGCTCCTTCAGACGCGGGAACAGGGCGTAGGCCTCTTCCAGCGAGGCATCCCC
>NZ_AFPM01000139.1 GCF_000220565.1 Oceanicola sp. S124
TGCCGGCGCCGTTTTCCCCCAGCAGGGCAACGATTTCGCCCCGGTCGAGGTGCAGCGAGACATCCTCGTTCGCGGTGACGGCGCCGAAATGCTTGGTGATCCCGTCAAGTTCAAGGACGCGGGTCATGCGTTGCCTCCGAATAGGGGAATTGGATGGGTCCAGCGGCGGTCTGCCTCAAGCGCCGCGCCAAGCGCCAGCAGGCGCAGGTCGCCGCCCATGGGGCCGATCAGCTGGACCGGCAGCGGCAGGCCGTCGTGCGCGCCGTAGGGCAGCGTCAGGGCCGGAGCGCCGGTGATGTTCGCAAGTGCAGCATAGGGCGCGAGGGCGTCCATACGGGCCAGTTGGGTCTCGGGCTCTGCGTGGTCCGTCGGGAAGCTGCCAAGCAGCGGCGGCGCGGTGGAGAGCATGGGGGTCAGCAGGACATCGCAGCTCTCGAAGAGCTGCCACAGCGCATGCGACGCCCCTGCCCCGGCCTCGGTCGCCTGCCAGAGATCGACCGCCGTCAGCGCCGCGCCACGCTCGGCGAAGGCGCGGGTCAGCGGCTCGAACCGTTCGGGGGCCAGACCGGCCCGTACCAGCGTGGCGAGATTGGCCGAGATGACACGGTCGAAGATCCGGGCCGAGGTCTTGCGGATCGCCTCCAGCGCCCTGGCGTCGATCTGCACGATACGGTGACCGATGATCTCAAGCGCCTTCGCGGCGGCCTCGATGGCCACTGCACGCTCGGGGGCGATGTCAGGGCCGTCGGTGACAAGACCGATGGTGAATGTGCCCTCGGCAGGCAATTGCACGGGATCCGGGAACGGCCCGCGCGCCGTGCCGGTCAGGCAGGGCCAGAGCGTCTGAGCATCGCGGATCGAGCGCGTCACGGCGAATTCGGTGGCAATGCCGCCCAGATGGTTGCCAAAGCCCGGTCCGCCCGGGATTGCCCCGCGCGTAGGCTTCAGCCCGACAAGCCCGCAGGCCGCCGCGGGCACCCGGATCGAGCCGCCTGCGTCTGTCGCATGGGCCAGCGGCACGATGCCCGCCGCGACCGCCGCCGCAGACCCGCCAGAGGAGCCGCCCGCCGAAAGCGCAGGGTTCAGCGGGTTGCGACAGAGCGGCCCAACCGCCGGTTCGCTCGACAGCGACAGGCCGAACTCGGGCACGGTCGTCGCGCCGAAGGGGCGGAAGCCGGCGGCGCGGAACTGCGCGGCAAGGTCGCTGTCGGCAACGCCCTTCTTGCGCGCCAGCGCGGCCGACCCGGCCCGCATGGGAATGCCCGCGAAGGGACCACCGAGGTCCTTGACCAGCAAGGGTACGCCCGCGAATGGGCCACCCTGCGCCACCGCAGGGTCGGCCTCGGCCAGCCAGCAGACCGCACCGAGATCGGCGCAGGCCGCGGCCCTCTCGCGGGCAAGCGACAGGGCGCGCTCCTGGCTCAGCCGGCCCTCTGCCAGCGCGGCGGCCAGGCCAAGGGCGTCGTCGGGCCAATCAAGGGCGGCGGGTGTCTCGGGCAAGGCGATCATCCGGAGCGGGGATACAGAAAGTCCCGCCCGAGTACCGGGCGGGACATGTTTTCACAAGAGACTGAGCCGCTTATGCAGGTTCATCGAAGTTGCGCGGCACGTCGAAATCACCGGCGATGATTGCCTCGCGGGTCTCCAGCATGGCCTTCACGGCCGCTTCGGGCGCCACGCCTTCGACGTAGTTGATGTCGTTGCCGCCGTCCTTCATCAGGCTCAGCGGGGTATAGTTCTTGCCGGTCGGGTTGCCTGCAACCGCATCGGCCAGGGCCGCGTCCAGCAGCGGACGGAAGGACCAGAGCGCATTGGCAAAGACGGTCTCAGGGTAGCGCGGCGTGTAGTCGATCATCGAGCCGATGGCCTTGATGCCCCGCTCCTGCGCGGCGTCGGCGGTTCCGATCCGCTCGCCGAAGAGGATGTCAGCGCCGGAGTCGATCAGAGCCAGCCCAGCTTCGCGCGCCTTGGGCGGGTCGAAGAAGGTGCCGATGAAGGAGGTCAGGTGCCGGGCCTCGGGGTTCACCGCCTTCACACCGTCGGCGAAGCCGTTGATCAGCATGTTGACCTCGGGGATCGGGATCGCGCCGACCGAGCCGACCACGCCGGTTTCGGTCATCGCACCGGCCAGCATGCCCGCAAGGTAGGCGGCTTCCCAGTTCCAGGTACCAAAGACGCCGAAGTTGTCGCCCGCCGCCTCGCCGGACGAGCCCAGCAGGAAGGAGGTGTCGGGATAGTCGCCCGCCACGCTGCGCGCCTCGCGCTCGACCGCATAGGCCTCGCCCACGATTAGCACGTTGCCGGCTTCGGCGTATTCACGCATGGCGCGGGGGTAGTCGGTGCCCGAGACGCCTTCCGAGAAGGTGTAGTCGATCACGCCTTCCTCATGCGCGGCCACCAGTGCGGCATGCAGAACCGAGTTCCAGGCGTTTTCGACCGGGCTGGCATGGATGCCGGCGACCTTCACCGCAGCGCCCTGGGCGCGCAGGATCGAAGGGGCGAAGAGGGTCGAGGCGCCGAGGGCCGCGCCGGTACCCAGCAGGCGGCGGCGGTTGATCAGAAGTTTGGTCACTGGAAGTCTCCCTGTTCCTCCCGGGGGTGCCCCGGGGTGTTCCGTTGGCCGTCGGGCCGTGGTGTCAGACGGCGCCTCTGCCGGTGCGCTGTCAAGCGGCGCCCCTGACCATACGCGGACGTTCAGGCTGGGGCCCCGGAGGTTGCCCTCTAATTGGGCAAATTCCTGACCATCCGGTCAAGTTGCATGTTCGGGCGCGTAGGCGGCGGGGTTCACCTGGCCGGGCCGGCCCGGCAGCGAGAGGCGCGAGACCTCGGGCGCGGTTTCCGAGACCAGCTTGCCACGCCGCCAGACCTTCAGGCGGTTCGGGCGCAGGCGGATCGCCTCGGCTGCGTCCCTGGCCTGCAGCAGCACGAGATCGGCGTTGCAGCCCCTGGCGAGGCCGTAGCCCTCAAGCCCCATGATCTTCGCGGAATTGGTCGTGACCATCTGGAACAGCTGCTTCTTGTCCTCGCCCGAGCCGAGCTGCGTGGCATGCAGCGCCATATGGGCCACGTCCAGCAGATCGCCGGTGCCCATGGAATACCAGGGATCCAGCACGCAGTCCTGGCCGAAGCCGACGGTAATGCCGGCCTCCAGCAGCTCGGGAATGCGGGTCAGGCCGCGGCGCTTGGGGTAGGTATCGTGGCGGCCCTGCAGCATGATGTTGATCAGCGGATTGGGGATCGCGGCCAGCTCGGCCTCGGCCATCAGCGGGATCAGCTTCGAGACATAGTAGTTGTCCATCGAATGCATCGAGGTCAGGTGACTGCCCGCCACCCTGCCCTGCAAGCCAAAGCGCACGGTCTGCGCGGCGAGGGTTTCGACGTGGCGCGACAGCGGGTCGTCGGTCTCGTCGCAATGCATGTCGACGCGCAGACCCCGGTCGGCGGCGATGCGGCAGAGCGCTTCGACCGAGCGGGCGCCCTCTTCCATGGTGCGCTCGAAATGGGGAATGCCGCCGACGATGTCGACGCCCATGTCCAGCGCGCGGATCAGCGCGTCGGCCGCCTCGGGGCAGCGGTAGAAGCCGTCCTGCGGGAAGGCGACCAGTTGCAGGTCGATGTAGGGGGCGACGATCTCGCGCACCTCAAGCAGCGCCTCGGCGGTGACAAGGCGCGGGTCCGAGACATCGACATGGCTGCGCACCGCCAGAAGGCCCTTCGAGACCGCCAGATCGCAATAGCGCACCGCGCGCTCGATCAGCGCCTCCTTGGTCAGCGTCGGGCGCAGCTCGCCCCAGAGGGAGATGCCTTCCAGCAACGTGCCCGAGACGTTCATCCGGGGCAGACCCAGCGACAGGGTCGCGTCCATGTGGAAATGGGGATCGACGAAGGGCGGCGTGACCAGCTGGCCTTCGGCCTCGACCACCTCGCCAGCTTCGGCGGTGATCCCGGGGGCCACCTCGGCGATCTTGCCATCCTTCACGGCGATATCGACACCTGCGGTGCCGTCGGGAAGGGTGGCGTTGCGGATGAGAAGATCGAACATCGGGCGGCTCCTGAATCGCTGTCCCCTGAGGGTAGGCGTCAGGTAACCGCATGTCACGCCGATGGAAATCTGTTTGTCGCCCCTGGGGCCTCCGGGCGGGTCGCTTTGCCGAGGAAAGCGACGGTCGTGGGGACCCCGGGGTTCCACCCCGGGGCCACCGGTGCCTTAGGTGCCGCGCGCCATGATGGCGTCGAGGCTGTCATGCTCGGCCACGTAGTGCCCCGGCGCGACCTCCTGCAGTTGCGGCACGTAGTCGATCTGCCCGGCGTCCAGCTTCGAGGGCAGGAAGCGCAGCGCGGCTTTCGTATCCAGCGGCGAGGGCAGCTCTCCCGGGATGCGCAGTCGTTCGCGCGCCTTCTCGGCCACCGGATCGGGGATCGGTACGGCCGAGATCAGCGAGCGCGAATAGGGATGGCGCGGTTCGGCGCAGATCACCTCGGCCTGCCCCATCTCGACCACCCGACCGAGGTAGAGCACCATGATCCGGTCCGAGATCTCGCGCACCACCGAGAGGTCGTGGCTGATGAACAGCATCGACATGCCGAACTCGGCCTGAAGATCCTTCAGCAGCTTCACGATCTGCGCCTGGATCGAGACATCCAGCGCCGAGACCGCCTCGTCGCAGATGATCAGCTTGGGCCGGTTGATCATCGCCCGGGCGATGCCGACGCGCTGGTTCTGCCCGCCGGACAGCTCATGCGGATAGCGGTTGTACTTCTCGGCCTCCAGCCCGACGCGCTCCATCATTTCCAGCACGGCCTCGCGGCGCTCGCGCTTGGTCATCTCGGGGCGGTAGGTCTTCAGCGGCTCGGCGATGCTGTCCGCGATGGTCATGCGCGGATCCAGCGAGGCCAGCGGATCCTGGAAGACGATCTGCAGGTCCTTGCGTTCCTTGATCAGCGCCTTGCGGTCGAGGTCGGTCAGAGGCGTGCCCAGCCAGCTGACCTCGCCCGCCGTCGGATCGACAAGACGCAACACGGCGCGGGCCAGGGTGGACTTGCCGCAGCCGGACTCCCCCACGATGCCCAGGGTCTCGCCCGCTTTCAGGTCGAAGGTGACACCGTTCACCGCCTTCAGCGGCACGGTGCGGCCGAACACGGCCCCCTTC
>NZ_AFPM01000138.1 GCF_000220565.1 Oceanicola sp. S124
TGGCGGCGGCGGAGGTGGTGTTGCCGATCCCCCATCTCTCCCGGTCACCAGGCAGGGTCGGCCCCGGGGTCGACGGCCTCCCAGCCGGCGGTGAGGGCGGCGGCGAGATCCGCATCGCTCAGCGCCGGGGCCTCGCAGAAATCGGCGGTCGGGCGGTCGAGCTCAAGCGCCACGACATCCATGCGGGCCCCGGCCGCGCGGGCGAGCTGGTTCACCGCCGCGCCGCCGGCCTGGAAGTTGGCGACCATCTGTACCGTCACCTCGGGTGGGAAGGCCGAGATACCGCGCGCCGTGACACCGTGGTTGCCGGCGAAGACCACCACCTGCGGCGCAGAGATCCGGGGCCGGGCATCGCCGCGCCAGCCCGCGTACCACAGCGCCAGCTCTTCCAGCCGGCCAAGCGCCCCCGGCGGCTTGGTCAGCGCGCCATTGCGCGCCTCGGCCGCGCTGCGGGCAGCCCCATCCGGAGCCGGGGCGGTTGCCAGCTGCTGGCGGAGGAATTCGGGGGTGATCGGGGACTTGGTCATCTGAGGTCCATTGCAATTCGCCTGTGCGCATTGTCTAACCTCCGGGTCCCCCCTCTGGCAAACCCGGAGCCCCCCCGATGACCGCGCGCCTTCTGTGGAATGACCTGCTTTCGGCCCTGGGGCTGCTCAGCCGTCTGCCCCTGCCCGCTCACCGGTTCCGCGGCGCCGAGGCCGCCTGGGCCTATCCGCTGGCCGGGCTGGTGCTGGGCGCAATGTCCTGCCTTGCCGGGCTGCTGGCCCTCGGCCTCTCGCTGCCGCCGGCCGCCGCCGCGCTGATCTGCCTCGGCACCGCCGTGGCGCTGACCGGCGCCCTGCACGAGGACGGCCTGGCCGATGTGGCGGATGGCTTCTGGGGCGGCAGCACGCCCGAGCGGCGGCTGGAGATCATGAAGGACAGTCACCTCGGCAGTTACGGGGTCATCGCCCTCGTGCTCGGCCTGCTGGCGCGCTTCGCGGCTCTGACGGCGCTTTTCGCGGTGCCCGGCGGCCCCTGGGCGGTGATCGCCGCCGCGGTGCTGTCGCGCGCCGTAATGCCGGTGCTGATGGCCACCCTGCCCTTCGCCCGCCCCGACGGGCTGGCCCGCTCGGTCGGCTATCCGCCCATGGGCACGGCGATGGCGGCGGCGCTGATCGGCATCGCCTTCGCCTACCTCGGGCTGGGCTGGAAAGGCAGCTCTGCCGTTCTTTGCCTGGCCCTGGTGACCCTTGGGCTCGCCCGGCTGGGCCAGGCCAAGATCGGCGGCCAGAGCGGCGACCTGCTGGGCGCTGGCCAGCAACTGGCCGAGATCACCGTGCTCTTCGTCGCCATCGCCTGAAGCCTGCCGAACGAAAAAAGCCGCCCCGGGGGACGGCTCTTTCGCGGAACGGGTCCGGTCAGATCAGGCGACACACCTCAGGCGGCGCGGCTCACCAGGACCTCGTCGACTTGCTTGGCGGCGGCCACTTCGTCACCGCCGGCAACGGCAGCCACTTCGCGGGTCAGACGCTCGAGCGCGGCTTCATACAGCTGACGCTCGGAATAGGACTGCTCGCGTTGGTCATCGCTGCGGTGCAGGTCACGCACCACTTCGGCGATGGCGATCAGGTCGCCGGAGTTGATCTTCTGTTCATACTCCTGGGCGCGACGCGACCACATGGCGCGCTTCACCTTGGCCTTGCCCTTCAGGGTCTTCATCGCCTGGCTCACCACGTCGGGGGTCGAGAGGCTGCGCATCCCGATCTCGGTCGCCTTGTTGGTAGGCACGCGCAGGGTCATCTTGTCCTTCTCGAAGGAGATGACGAAGAGTTCCAGCGGAATGCCGGCAATCTCCTGGCTTTCGATCGACACGATCTGTCCGACGCCATGAGCCGGATAGACAACATAGTCGTTGGGGCGGAACTCGGATTTCTTGGTCTTGGTCATAGAGCTTCTTCCTCACATACCCACGCGCGAGAGGGCACGAAAACGTCTGGCGCCGACGGTGCGGCACCAAACGCGCGATTGCATCTCTTCAGATCGGGAACCCGCAGTCGGCAGCGTCCGGGGTTCTGGCAGGGGCGGTCATCTTCATGTGTAAAGACAACGTATAACACAGAATCACCCGCAAAAGAAGGGTGTGACGCCAGATCGGACGCGAGAGGGCTTCAGCCGCCCTCGCCGGGCGCTTCCGAGAAGTACTTCTCGAGCTTGCCGGTCTCGCCGTCACGTTCCTCGTGGCCCGGCATCGGCTCTTTCTTGGTGATGATCACCGGCCAGAGCTCGGCATATTTCCTGTTGAATTCAACCCATTGATCCATGTCCGGCTCGGTGTCCGGGCGGATCGCATCAGCCGGGCACTCGGGTTCGCAGACGCCGCAGTCGATGCATTCGTCGGGATGGATCACCAGGGTGTTCTCGCCTTCGTAGAAGCAATCCACCGGGCACACTTCGACGCAGTCGGTGTACTTGCAGGCGATACAATTGTCGGTGACGACGTAGGTCATGGCTTACTCTCGGAGAACGATCAGGGGCCTAGCTAGACCAGCAGTTGGAATCATTCAAGCGGCGGCAGGCAGATCAGGGGCGATCAAGGTCGAGTTTCCTGCGGTCGCGCTTGGTGGGACGAGAATTGCCCTCGATCCGGGCAATCGGCGGAACGGGTTTCTCCTGGGTTTCGGGGGGCGAAAGTTCCTCGTAGAGCGCCTGCGCCTCGGGCGCGGGGCCGCGCCGGGTGCCAAGCGCGAGGATCTTCACCACCCGGATCAGCCGCCCCTGCGGAAAGGTCAGCACGTCGCCCGGCCCGACCGCATGAGAGGCCTTGGAGGCCCGGTTGGAGTTCACCCTGAGATGCCCGCCGGTGACGCAGGCTGCGGCGAGGCTGCGGCTCTTGAAGAACCGCGCCTGCCACAGCCACTTGTCGGCGCGCATGCGGGCAGAGGCTTCCAGGGATCACTCCTTGGTCTTGAGACCCATGAGCGCGGCGGCGAAGGGGTTGTCCGGGTCGATCCGGTCCTTCTTGCGCGGCGGAGCGGCCTCGAAGGTCTTGGCCTTGTTGCCGCCGCCCTTGCGGTCACCCTTGGGCTTGCCGCCCTTGCGATCGCCGCGCGGACGCTCACCGCCCTTGGCCCCCCGGCCCTGGCGGTCGCCCTGCGGACGCTCGCCGCGCGGCTGGTCGCCACGGTCGCCACCACGATCCCCACCACGGGCACGGCCACGCTGGCCGTCGCGGTTCTGACGTGCGCCACGACCGGCCCAGGTGAAGGTGAAGAAGACCTCCTGCTCGGCCTCGGCATCGGCCGCCTCGGCGGAAGCTTCTGCCGGGGCCTCGGCCACCGGCTCGGCAGCCTCGGACGGGGTCTCCGCCGCGGGTTCTGCCGGGGCTTCGGCAGCCGGCTCGGCTGCTGCCTCTGCAGGGGCTTCCGCCTCGGCTGCGGCTTCGGCGGCAGGCGTCTCGGTAGAGGCGTCAGCGTCGGCAGTGGCCTCGGCGGCAGGCGCTTCGGGCCCGGGCTTGACCTTCAGCCGCTCGCCCTTCTCGGCCTTGTAGCCAAGCCCCTGCATCAGGTCGGCGAACTGCTCAAGCGTCATGCCGGTGATCGAGAGCATGTCGGCCTTGGCCTCGAAGCCCGCGCGGCTGTCTTCGCTGCGCAGCATGTCGGCGAGGCGCTCCAGCATGTCGATGCGGATCGCACGGTCACCGGCGGCGCGATAGCCGGCCATGGCGAAATAGCCCTGTGGCAGGTCCTTTTCGGCGGGCACGGTCACCAGGCCCGGAGGCGGCGCCTCGGGGAATTCCTGCAGGTTCTTCTGCAGCGACCAGAGCACCAGGCGCAGACGGGTCGGCGCGGGCTTCAGCAGCAGGGGCATGAAGATCGTGTACTGGCCGAAGCGGATGCCGTGCTTGCGCAGCACGCCACGGGCTTCCTGATCCAGCTGCTTGACCTCGTCGGCCACCTCACCACGCGGCAGGATGCCGAGGCTCTCGACCATGCGGAAACCGAAGCCCCGCGCCAGGCCCGAGAGCGTCTCGTCGCGCTGCAGGTTCATCAGCGGCTCGAAGAGCGCGGCCACCTTGCGGTCGATGAAATGCTGCAGGCGGCGCTGCACCTTCTGCGCGACATCGGGGCCTGCCTCGTCATCGACGAAGGCCACGACCTGAGGCTTCATCGGCTCGGACCCTGCGGCCAGCCTGCCGACCGCCTGGTCACCCCACATCAGACCACCCTGTTCGGTGAAGTCGATCTCGGTATCCGGCGCGTTGTAGAAACGGTCCGCCCGCAGGTTGAAATGCGGCATCAGGGCCTGGAAGCTGGCCTGGCGGAGGGTCTTGGCCTCCTGCCCTTCGGCTTCCTTGTCCTGCCGGAAGCGGAAGCCTTCCAGACGGCCCACGAATTCGCCTTCGACGGTCACTTCGCCGGTATCACTCACTTCGGCCAAGAGGGCCTCCTTCTGCTTGAGCCGCCGCATCAGAACACTGGTACGCCGGTCCACAAATCTCTGGGTCAGACGCGCGTGCAGCGCATCCGACAAGCGGTCTTCTACCGCGCGAGTTGCGTCGCGCCAATGACTTTCGTCGTCCACCCAGCCATTGCGCTGCGCGACATAGGTCCACGTGCGGATGAAGGACAGCCGCTTGGAGAGCGTGTCGATGTCGCCCTCGGTCCGGTCGATGCGCCGGACCTGCGCCGCCAGCCAGTCGTCGGGCACCCGCCCGCTTTCATGCAGGAAGCCATAGATCCGGGTCAGCAGCCCCGCATGTTCGGCATGGCTGATGCCGCGGAAATCGGGAATCCGGCAGACATCCCAGAGCAGCCGCATCGAAGCGGTTGAGGTCGCCCGCGCCCGCACCTCGGCGTCCGAGGCCATGGACTTCAGCGCGATCAGGTCATCGGCCTCCCGCGCGCGCAGCAGGCGTTCGTCCTGGGGAGCCACTTCCAGCGAGGCGATCAGCGGATCGATTCCCGCGAAGTTGAGCTGCGGGTTGCGCCACTGCAGCTTGCGCACCGGGGCGAAGCGATGCTCCATGATCGCCTCGGCCAGTTCGGGCGGGAGGCTGCCCGCCTCGCCCGTCACCCCGAAGGTGCCGTCCGACATGCCGCGGCCCGCGCGCCCCGCGATCTGGCCCATTTCATGGGGGAAAAGCTCTCTCATCCGGCGGCCGTCGAACTTCGACAGGCCCGAGAAGGCCACGTGGCGCACATCGAGGTTCAGCCCCATGCCGATGGCATCGGTGGCCACCAGGAAGTCGACGTCGCCGTTCTGGTACAACTCGACCTGGGCGTTGCGGGTGCGGGGGGAAAGTGCCCCCATCACCACCGCCGCGCCGCCCTTCTGGCGGCGGATCAGCTCTGCCATGGCGTAGATGTTGTCGACCGAGAACCCGACGACCGCCGAGCGCGTCGGCAGGCGAGAGACCTTCTTGCCCCCCGCATAGGTCAGCTGCGACATCCGCTCGCGGTGGATGAACTGGGCCTCGGGCAGCAGGTCGGCGATGACCCCGCGCATGGAATGAGAGCCGAGGAAAATGGTATCGACCAGCCCCCGTGCCCGCAGCAGCCGGTCGGTGAAGACATGGCCGCGCTCGGGATCGGCGCAGAGCTGGATCTCGTCCACGGCAAGGAAATCGCAGCCCATGCCCTCGGGCATGGCCTCGACCGTGCAGACCCAGTACTTGGTCCGCGGCGGCACGATGCGCTCTTCGCCGGTGACCAGCGCCACCACCGAAGGGCCACGCGCGGCGACGATTCGGTCATAGACCTCGCGCGCCAGAAGGCGCAGCGGCAGACCGATGATGCCAGTGCGGTGACCAAGCATCCGCTCGATCGCATAGTGGGTCTTGCCGGTATTGGTCGGCCCGAGGACCGCGGTGATCCTGCCCTTTGGGGACATTGCCTGTCCTCTCCGTCTCAGCGTTCGGGATCAGATATCGCTGCCGGAGACCCGAGATACAAGCCGCTGCCGGCCTTCAGCAGCCGCTTCATGGGCCGGATAGAGATCGAGGATGGCATCGTAGCCCGCGAAGGCGGCGTCGATACGGCCGGTTTCCTCCATCACCAGGGCCAGCCCGTAGGCGGCCTGGAAGTTCAGCGGATTGAGCGCCAGCGCCTGTTCCAGGTCGGCCTGGGCCAGGCCCAGTTCCTCCATTCGGAAGAAGACCATGGCCCGCAGATGCCAGGCCTCGGCGAAATCGGGTGCATGGTCGATCAGGGCCGAGAAATGGCCGACCGCCTCATCGTACTCCTCACGCTCCATCGCGTCGCGGCCCTTGCGCAGCAGCAGGTCCATCGAGGACGAGCCCGAGCTGGACCAGATCAGCTGCAACTCGCGCACGATCTGTCGTGCCTCTTCCGGCTCGGCCTCGGCAAGGGCGGAAACCAGCGGAGCAGCGCGGTCGTCGCCGGCAGAGGTGACCGAATCGTCGGCCCGCCCTAGACTGGGGACCAGCAGGAATGACGCTGCGGCAAAAACAGCGAAGACCGATTTGAGATGTCGATTGAAAGCGCTCATGACGCTTATAAGTGTAGCGCGAGAAAGCGGGTTTGAGACCCCCTGATCATTTAAAATTGAAGGAAGCGCGACATGAGCGACGTGATCACTGCAGCGGTAGCGGCCCTGAACGACAAGCTTTCCGGCGAAGATGTCGATTTCACTGCGAAATTCGTCATCGAGGACGAGGGCGAGATCCTCGTTGACGGCACCGGCGCCCGGGCGGCCGAAGGCGGTGAAGAGGCGGATGTGACCCTCAGCGCCGACCAGGAGACTTTCCAGGACATGCTTTCGGGCGATCTTAACCCGACATCGGCTTTCATGACCGGCAAGCTCAGCGTCGACGGCGACATGGGCACCGCGATGAAGCTGGGCGCGCTCCTGGGCTGAGGGCCCGCGGGGCCAGGACGACTGCACCGTCACCCCGACGGTGTCCGGAGGATTAAGACGTGACGACTCATTCAGAACCCGCCCCGCTCTTTTCCGAACATGCCGACGGTCCGGCGGGCGGCTATGCCCGCTGGATCACCGCCGCCGACGGCGTGCGGCTGCGGCTGGTGCACTGGCCGCTGGAGGGGGCGAAGGGCACCGTGCTGCTCTTCCCGGGCCGCACCGAATACGCCGAGAAATACGGCCGTGCCGCGGTGGACCTCGCCGCCCGCGGCTTTGCCACGCTGACCGTCGACTGGCGCGGCCAGGGGCTGGCGGACCGGGTGGCGGGGGATCCCGCGCTTGGTCACGTGGCGCGTTTCTCGGACTACCAGCTGGATGTCGCCGCGCTGACCGCCGCCCTGCCGGAGCTGGGCGTCGAGGGGCCGCTGTTCCTTCTGGCCCATTCCATGGGCGGCTGCATCGGGTTGCGCGCCCTGCACGCGGGGCTGGACGTGCGCGCCGCCGCCTTCACCGCGCCGATGTGGGGCATCGAACTGCCCGCGATCCTGCGACCGATCGCCTGGATGCTGTCGAGCGCCTCGCATTATCTCGGCATGGCCGAGGTGCTTTCACCCGGCACCAAGTCCGAGACCTACGTGCTCTTCGAACCCTTCGAGGCCAACAAGCTGACCACCGACGCGGCGATGTACGACTACATGCGCCGCCAGGCCCAGGCCCATCCCGATCTGATGATCGGCGGTCCGACGATGAAATGGCTGAACGAGGCCCTCCGCGAGATGCTGAGGCTGGCCCGCATGCCCTCTCCCGCCGTGCCCTGCCTGACGTTCCTCGGCACGGCCGAGACGATCGTCTCGCCACAGCGCATCCGTGACCGCATGGCCGCCTGGCCCGGCGGCAAGCTCGAGCTGGTCGAGGGCGCGCGCCACGAGGTCATGATGGAGGGCGACGAGGTCCGACGCCGCACATTCGACGCCTGCGCCGCGCATTTCGAGGCCCATCTGACCGATACGGACGGCAATCGCGCCAGCGCCTGACCATGGGGGCCGGCCTGCGGCGCCGGCTCTCGGGGGGCCATCCCGCCTTGCCAAAGCGCGACGCGCATCGCTCCAAGACCATGCCGGGCGCCGACGGCCCGCGCCGCCCACCCCGCTGATCCTCCAGCCGACACCTTGCGGGGTACCCTCCACCCCGGCGGATCGCGCCGGCGTCTCTGAAGGACAGGCGCCGCGCCCTCGACCTGGCACCCGGCGGCGACTGCCGCCGCGCCCGAGGGGGCTCGATGCCCCCGAGGGCGCCGCCCGGGCAAATGTGGGCCCATCACCCCGACCTTCGGCCCTGAGGCCATGGGCGACCTTGCCCCCCGCCGCCCCGGGACCTATGTCTGAAGTCCCGAAATACCTGGAGGTCTCATGCGCGCCCTGCCCTTTGCCGCCCCGTTCCAATCCGGCCATCCCCTGCCCCGCGACGCCAATGCGCCGGCGGCCCAGGGCGACAGCCCGTTCGGCAAGCTGCCCGAGTGGGACCTGAGCGACCTCTATTCCGCCCCCGATGCCACCGAGCTGAAGCGCGACCTGGACTGGCTGGAAGAGGCTTGCGCCCGCTTCGCAACCGACTTCGAGGGCAAGCTGTCCGGGCTGGATGCCGAAGGGTTCCTGGACTGCGTGCTGCGCAACGAGAAGATCCAGGCCATCTCGGGCCGCATCATGTCTTATGCGGGCCTGCGCTACTACCAGCTGACCACTGCCGGCGAGCGGGTCAAGTTCATGTCCGACATGCAGGACAAGCTGACCAATTTCACCACGCCGCTGGTCTTCTTCACGCTGGAAATCAACCGCCTGCCCGACGACCACCTCGACGGCCTCTTCGCCGAGAACGCCGAGCTGGCGCGCTACAAGCCCGTCTTCGACCGCATCCGCGCGATGAAGGACTACCAGCTTTCCGATGAGCTGGAGAAGTTCCTGCACGACCTCGGCGTGGTCGGCGACGCCTGGGAAAAGCTCTTTGACGAGACCATCGCGGGCCTGACCTTCGTCGTCGACGGCGAAGAGCTGGGCATCGAGGCCACCCTGACCCTGCTGACCGACCACGACCGCGCCAAGCGCGAGGCCGCCGCCCGCGAACTGGCCAACGTGCTGAACGACAACATCCGCACCTTCGCCCGGGTCCACAACACGACCGCCAAGGAGAAGGAGGTTATCGACCGCTGGCGCGGCATGCCGACCGCCCAGACCGGCCGTCACCTGTCCAACCACGTCGAGCCCGAGGTGGTCGAAGCCCTGCGCAATGCCGTGGTCGCAGCCTACCCGCGCCTGTCGCATCGCTACTACGAGCTGAAGCGCAAGTGGCTGGGCCTCGAGCGCATGCAGGTCTGGGACCGCAACGCGCCCCTGCCCACCGAAGAGCCCAAGCTGGTCAACTGGGACGAGGCCGAGGCCACGGTTATGGAGGCCTATGCAGGCTTCTCGCCGAAGATGGCCGAGATCGCCAAACCCTTCTTCACCGATGGCTGGATCGACGCGGGCGTGAAGCCCGGCAAGGCGCCGGGCGCCTTCGCCCACCCCACCGTCACCGAGGTCCACCCCTACGTGATGCTGAACTACCTCGGCAAACCGCGCGACGTGATGACCCTGGCCCATGAGCTGGGTCATGGCGTCCACCAGGTGCTGGCCGCGGGCCAGGGCGAGATGCTCTCTTCGACCCCGCTGACCCTGGCTGAAACCGCTTCCGTCTTCGGCGAGATGCTGACCTTCCGCGCCATGCTCGCCAAGGCCGAGACCAAGGAGCAGAAGAAGACCCTGCTGGCCGGCAAGGTCGAGGACATGATCAACACGGTCGTCCGCCAGATCGCCTTCTACGACTTCGAGTGCAAGCTGCACGAGGCGCGCCGCGGCGGAGAGCTGACGCCCGAGGACATCAACGCGCTCTGGATGTCGGTGCAGGCCGAAAGCCTTGGCCCGGCGTTTGACTTCATGGAGGGCTACGAGACCTACTGGGCCTATATTCCCCACTTCGTCCACTCGCCCTTCTATGTCTACGCCTACGCCTTCGGCGACGGGCTGGTGAACGCGCTCTACGCGGTCTACGAAGAGGCCCCCGAGGGCTTCCAGGACAAGTACTTCGACATGCTGAAGGCCGGCGGCTCGAAGCACCACAAGGAGCTTCTGGCCCCCTTCGGCCTCGACGCCTCCGACCCCGCCTTCTGGGACAAGGGCCTGAGCATGATCGAAGGCTTCATCGACGAGCTGGAGGCGATGGAGGACTGACATGTCCCGGCGCCCGCGCCAATCCTTCAAGAACCGTTTGCGGCGGGCCCTGGTCAGGGTCCGCCGTTTTCTTCCGCCCGGTACGCGCCTGCCCATGGGCCTTCTGCTGATGGCCGGCGGGGTGCTGGGCTTCCTGCCCATCCTGGGGTTCTGGATGCTGCCGCTCGGGGTGGTGGTCGTCGCGCTGGACGTGGTGCCGTTCTGGCGCTGGCTCCGGAAATCGCGCAAGCCCTGAGCCTGCGCCCGCCCGCCGGGGCCGCGGCTTTCGGGCCCGGCGCACCTCCGTTCCGGCCAGGGCGCAGGCGGCGGCCCACCCCGCAGCCCCCGGGACCTACCCGGCGCTCAGCGCCTGGTCGATCATCGCTTGCGTTCCGCGTGCCGCTTCCAGCGGCCAGGGCCAACTGGCCTCGCCACGCATCGCGGCACCGAAGGCCTCGACCTGCAGGATGTACTGGTCAAAGCGCGGAAAACGCTCCAGCCGCTCTTCGCCCGCACGGTTGATGCGCAGTTCCGCCTGGGAGAAATGCAGCGCGTTGAAGGGACAGCTTACCACGATGCTGCCCCGGGTGCCGTGGAACTGCACCTCCTGCCGCCCCATCATTCGGGTCGAGACCAGCGAATGCAGATCGAAACCGTCGAATTCAAAGACATTGGCCGCGAGCGTATCGACCCCGTTGCGCAGCTCCATCCGCGCGTCCTTCATCGCCACGGGCTCCTGGCCGGTGGCAAAGCGCGTGGCGCCGAAGGTATAGACCCCGATGTCACGCAGCCCTCCGCCGCCGGTCTCGGGCTTGTTGCGGATATTGCCCATGTCGGAATTCTCGTAGGTGAACAGGGCGTTGACCTGCAGAAGCTCTCCGATCTCGCCGGCGGCCAGCAGCGCCTTCACACGCTGCCACTGCGGATGATGCACGATCATGAAGGCCTCAGAGGCCAGCAGGCCCGACGCATCCCGCGCGGCAATCAGCCTGTCGAAATCGGCCTCCTGCATGGCAATCGGCTTCTCGCAAAGCACATGCTTGCCGGCCTCCAGCGCCTTGATCGTCCATTCCACGTGGATGTGGTTCGGCAGCGGAATATAGACCGCGTCGATCTCGGGATCGGCCAGCAGCGCCTCGTAGCTGGCGTGATAGCGGATGCCCGGCGCGAAGGCGCGGAACGGGGCGATCTTCTCTTCCGAGGACGAGGCAACAGCGCGGATCTCGGTCCCTTTCGCGGCATGGATCGCGGGCCCCATCACGTTGATGGCAAAGTTTGCGGCACCGAGGATGCCCCAGCGGACAGGTTCATGGCTCATGTCTGGTATCTCCCTTTGCCTCGACCATACAGCGCCGAGCGCAAAGGAGAACCCGCCCAAACGGGCGGGTTTGCAAAGCTTTGCCCAACTGGGTTTGCAAAGTGCCGCGGATCAGGCCCGGCCCAGCATCCCCTTCTCGGCCGCAAGATCACGCATCCGCCCCTGCAGCTTCTCGAAGGCCCGCACTTCAATCTGACGGATCCGCTCGCGGCTGACGTCATACTTGGCCGAGAGGTCTTCCAGCGTCACCGTCTCTTCGCTCAGGCGGCGCTGCGTCAGGATGTCCTTCTCGCGGTCGTTCAGCACATCCATGGCCTCGGCCAGCAGGGCGCGGCGGGCATCCAGCTCGTCCCGCGCCTCGTAGTCGCCGGCCTGGTCGGCATCCTCGTCCTCAAGCCAGTCCTGCCACTGCATGGTGCTGTCCGCATCCGAACCGACAGTGGCGTTCAGCGAGGCATCCGACCCCGCCATGCGGCGGTTCATCGAGGTGACCTCTTCTTCGGTCACACCCAGGTCATTGGCGATCTGCTTGACGTGTTCGGGGCGCAAATCGCCCTCTTCCAGCGCGCCGATGCGGGCCTTGGCCTTGCGCAGGTTGAAGAACAGCTTCTTCTGCGCCGAGGTGGTGCCCAGTTTCACCAGGCTCCAGGATCGCAGGATGTATTCCTGGATCGACGCGCGGATCCACCACATGGCATAGGTCGCCAGGCGGAAGCCCTTCTCGGGGTCGAAGCGCTTGACCGCCTGCATCAGGCCGACATTGGCCTCGGAGATCACCTCGGCCTGGGGCAGGCCGTAGCCGCGATAGCCCATGGCGATCTTTGCAGCGAGGCGCAGGTGGCTGGTCACCAGCTGGTGCGCGGACTGGGTGTCCTGATCCTCGACCCAACGCTTGGCCAGCATGTACTCCTGCTCGGGCTCCAGCATCGGGAACTTGCGGATCTCCTGCATGTAGCGGTTCAGCCCCCCTTCGGGAGTTGGCGCCGGCAAGTTTTTGTAATTACTCAACTCTCTGTCCTTCCGAGGTTTCTTCCACGGTATGTAAACGACCTTAACATCAAGATAGGGACGCCTGACGGGTCGTTCAACCGAGGCTTTCGTCAAAGACTAACGTCTGGTGAAGATTTTCCGTCGGGAAAGCGCCGCAGATTTCAGGCTTTCACGGCTCTTTGTTCTGACGTCAGAATGACATCGCACAACCTATCAGCGCAATAGCTGTCTCCGTGCGCATACGCACACCTATGCGGTCGGCAGGGCACGTGACATCAGCTCTGCGGCAGGGCGTCAAGCAGGGCCTGCATGTCGGCAGGCAGCGGCGCCTCGAAACGCAGCAGCTCTCCGCTGACCGGATGCGCGACCCCCAGCAAGGCGGCATGCAGTGCCTGGCGCGGGAAGGCATCGACCGCCACTGCCCCGACAGCCCCAAGCGCCTTGACCGAGGCCTTGCGGCGACCGCCATAGGTCGGATCGCCGACCAGCGCATGACCGGCATGGGCCATGTGGACGCGGATCTGGTGGGTGCGTCCGGTCTCCAGCCGGCATTCCACCAGCGCCAGCGACGGCGGCGTGCCGTAGCGCTGCAACAGCCGGGCCCGCGTCACCGCATGTCGGCCCTGGTCGAAATAGACCGCCTGCTTCTGCCGATCACTGCGATGCCGGCCCAGCTGGGTCTGCAGCTTCAGCACCCCGCCGCCCTCGAAGGAGGCCCCGCGCACGCCACGCAGACGCGGATCGGCCGGGTCGGGCACACCGTGACACAGCGCCAGGTAGGCGCGCTCGGCAGTATGTTTCTCGAACTGCGCCGCCAGGGCGTGGTGGGCCCGGTCGGACTTGGCAACCACCAGCAGGCCCGAGGTCTCCTTGTCGATCCGATGCACGATGCCTGGGCGCTTCTCGCCGCCGATCCCCGAGAGGCTGTCGCCGCAATGCGCCAGCAGCGCATTGACCAGGGTGCCGCCGGGGCTACCGGGCGCCGGGTGCACCACCATGCCGGCCGGCTTGTTGACGATCACCATCTCGGCGTCCTCGAAGACGATATCCAGCGCGATCTCCTCGGCCCGGGTCTCGACCTCGACGGCCTCGGGCAGGACGATGGTGATCTCGTCGCCTTCGGCCACGCGGGCCTTGGGATCGTCCAGCACCTCGCCGCCGCGTCGTACCTGGCCCTCGGCGATCAGCCGCGCCAGCCTGGTGCGCGACAGGGCGGCCGCCTCTGGCACATCACGCGAAAGCGCCTTATCAAGTCGGGCGGGCGGATCGGCTTCGATGCGCACCACAAGGACCTGACCAGAGGACATCTCGGTGGTGGAACGGGACATGACGCGCGACCTTCCTGCGGAGCCGGTGGCAGAACCGGCCAACCTGCGGCTGCTGCGCCGGCTGGTGACCCTGCTGCTGGTGGTGATGATCCTGGGGCTGATAACCCTGGTCGGCCTGATTGTCATCCGTTTTGCGCGCCCGCCGGCGCCTGCCCTGCCCGCAGAGATCTCCCTGCCCGAAGGCGCGCGGGCCGAAGCCGTCACGCAAGGCCGTGGCTGGTACGCCGTCGTCACCACTGACCAGCGCCTGCTGATCTTCGACGCCACCGGCTCCCTGCGCCAGGAAATCCCGGTGGATATCGCCCCGACCACAGATTGACCGAGCGCGATATGAAGGCGTGCAATTGAGTATTTTCAGCCTGGTGATGCGCATTCGGTCGGCGCTTCCAGGCACCCTAAGTTTGCAAAGGGCGGACCCGCGGTTTGCAAACTGCACCGTCCCGGCCTGAAACGCCCCTCCCTGCATCATCACCAGGCTAAAAATACTCAACAGGACACGCGCCCCGGGGCGATGCCCCTCGCCCATCCGGGCCCCTACCCCGCACCCATCCGGTTCCAGGCATCCAGCCCGGCAACCTTGTAGGCCTCGGCCAGCGTCGGGTAGTTGAAGGTGTTCTCGACGAAGAAATCCACCGTCCCCTGCAGGTTGATCACCGCCTGGCCGATGTGGATCAGTTCGGTCGCCCCCTCGCCGACGATATGGGCGCCCAGCAGACGGCGGGACTTCAGCGAGAAGATCAGCTTCAGGAAGCCCGCATGCACCCCCATGATATGCCCGCGCGAGGTCTCGCGGAACCGCGCGATACCGCATTCATAGGGCTCGCCCGACGCCCGCACCTCTTCCTCGGACTGGCCCACGGTCGAGATTTCGGGCACCGCGTAGATGCCATAGGGAAAGGTCTCGGGCGGCGGCGGGGGCGAGATCTGAAAGGCATGGCAGGCCGCCACCCGCCCCTGCTCCATCGAGGTCGAAGCCAGCGCCGGGAAGCCGATCACGTCGCCGGCGGCATAGATATTGTCGGCCTCGGTCTGGAAGGTATGCGGGTTCACCTTAAGGCGGCCCCGGCTGTCTGGAGCGATGCCGATGGCGGGCAGGTTCAGCCGCTCGACATTGCCCGCGCGTCCGGCGGCAAACAGCAGGATATCCGAGCGCACCCGGCGCCCGTCGTCCAGCACCAGATCCACCCCGGTCGGTCCGGTCGTGATCGACCTCACCCTCGCCCCCAGCCGGATCGTCATGCCCCGGTCGCGCATCTGGTGGATGAAATCCTCGACGATCTCGCGGTCAACGAAATCAAGGATCCGGTCGCGCGCCTCGACCAGGGTCACCGGCACGTCGAGGGCCGAGAAGATCGTGGCGTATTCCACCCCGATCACCCCGCCGCCGATCACCGTCATGGTGCGGGGGATCCGCTCCAGCTCGAGGATCTCGTCACTGTCAAAGACCCGGGAGCGGTCGAAGGGAATATGGGAGGGGCGATAGGGATGGGTGCCGGTGGCGATCAGCGCCTTGTCGAACTCGACCAGGGTACATTCGCCGGTCTCGGTGCGGATCTCGGCGGTGTTGCGGTCGAGAAACCGCACCTCGCCGAAGCCCGAGCGCACCATGTTGCGCATGAACTGGTGCTGCAGCACCTCGACCTCGTGATCGAGCGTCTTGTGCAGCCGCTGCATCAGGTCGATGGCCGAGATATCCTGCTTCACCCGGTAGCCCTGGCCGTAGAAGCCGCGCTCGCGCCAGCCCGAGAGGTTCAGCACCGTCTCACGCAGGGTCTTCGAAGGGATGGTGCCGGTATGGACCGAGACCCCGCCCAGCCGTCGCCCCTTGTCGACCACCAGAACGCTCTTGCCCAGCTTGGCCGATTGCACCGCCGCCCGGCGCCCTGCGGGCCCCGATCCGATCACCAGCATGTCGATCCTGTCCATGGCTCCCTCCTGTCGCCGCCCCTGCCAGAGAACCGGGTTTGCATGGCCCCGGCAACCGGGCCCGCCACGCCGCCCGCAGGGCTCTCTCTAGCGGTGCAAGATGACAGGAAGGCGTTACGATTTACGCCCATGATTTGGGCAGGGTCAGTCCAGCACCTGAAGCGCCAGCAGGCTGAAGCCCGACACGAAGAGCGCCGCCAGCCCCGCCAGCAGCAGTGGCCGGACCCCGCGTCGGCGCAGCTGACCAAGGTCGGTGCCTAGCCCGAGGGCGGCCAGTGCCATGGCCATCAGCACGGCCGAAAGCTGCGCGGCCCCCGCAAGCAGCACAGCGGGCAGCGGCACCAGGCTGTTCACCACCATGGCCGCCAGAAACCCCAGCACGAACCAGGGCATTGGCGGCCGGGTGCCCCCGGCCCGGCGGCCGGCACCAAGCATCAGCACCAGCGGCGCCAGTAGGGCGACGCGGAACAGCTTGGCGAGGGTGGCGACGGTGCCGGCCTCGTCGCCAAGGGCAAAGCCGGCCCCCATGACCTGCGCCACCTCGTGCAGGCTGGCCCCGGTCCACAGGCCATAGGCACGCGGATCGAGGCCGAGCGGCCCGGCCAGCACAGGGCAGGCCAGCATCCCGAGCGAACCAAAGAGCGCGACACAGGCCATGGCATAGGCGACGTCCTCGTCCCGCCCCCGGGTCACGGTATTGCAGGCGACAATGGCCGAGGCACCGCAGACCGCGCTGCCCGCCGCGATCAGCTCGGCGAGGGGCGCCGGAACGCCCAGCCAGCGACCCAGAACGCGGGTCAGCAGGAAGGTCGCCGCCAGCGTGCCCGCCACCGCCAGCGCCACGCCGAGGCCAAGAGA
This sequence comes from Oceanicola sp. S124, assembly GCF_000220565.1. Classification (GTDB taxonomy): domain Bacteria; phylum Pseudomonadota; class Alphaproteobacteria; order Rhodobacterales; family Rhodobacteraceae; genus Pseudooceanicola. The sequence goes on from NZ_AFPM01000138.1 coordinate 16,524, forward strand.
GCCGACCTCGGCCAGCGTCAGCCGGAAGCCCAGCAGGATGATCGCCGCGCGCAGCAGGTGCTGGCGGGCAAAGCGCAGGCCCGGTTCGGCCGCCGCGAGGGGCCCCAGCAGGACGCGGCCTGCCATGCCCAGCCCCATGGCAAGGATCAGCGGGCTGAGCAGCGCCAGCCCCAGCCCCCCCGACAGCGCCATGGCCGCCCCTGCCAGCACCAGGGCCAGCAAGATCCCCGGCAGGTGCGAGGACGGGGCGCGAAACAGGGGGCGGAACAGGGAGAGAGGCTGTGACATGCCCTCTTATCCGCCACGTCAATCCATCCGTATATCAAATCGTTCTTCTCAATTCGTTCGTTTCAGCCTATCAATCCGCATGACCCTCGATCAGCTCCGCATCTTCCTGAAGGTCGCCGAGACGTGCCATGTCACCCGCGCCGCACGGGCGCTGAACATGACGCAATCGGCGGTCTCGGCCGCCGTGCAAGCGCTGGAAAGCCAGCACCGGGTCAAGCTCTTCGACCGCGTCGGACGCGGCATCGCCCTGACCGAGGCCGGGCGCAGCCTGATCCCTGCCGCCCGCGCGGTGCTGGCCCAGGCCGAAACCGCGCGAGGCATGCTCGACGATTTCTCGGCCAGCCCGCGCGGGCACCTGCGGCTCTCGGCCAGCCAGACCATCGCCACCTACGTGTTGCCGCCGCTGCTGATCCGGTTGCGGCGCAGCTTTCCGGCGCTGGAGATCACCCTGCGGGACGGCAACACCGACAGCGTCGCCCGCGCCGTGGCCGAGGGACATGCGGATATCGGCCTGATCGAGGGCCCGGTCGAACGCGCCGACCTGCACCAGCGCGTCTTCGCCCGCGACGAGTTGCAGCTTGTCCTGTCCCCGGGCCACCCGCTGGCCGACTGCAAGGCGCTGACCCGCGACGACTACCTGTCGACCCCCTGGCTGCTGCGCGAACCCGGCTCGGGGACCCGCGCCGAAACCGAGGCGCACCTGCGCCAGATGGGCCTCTCCGTCGCCGACCTTCAGGTGATCCTGGAACTGCCCTCGAACGGGGCGATCCTGTCGGGGCTGGCGGCGGGGGGGTGCGCGACGCTCATGTCGGACCGGGCGCTGGCGACGCTTGGGCCGGGCAGCGGGCCGATCCGCCGCCCGATCACCTGGGCCGGGCCGCCCCGGCGCGGCTTTGCCACCCTGACCCATCCGCAGCGCCATCGCACCCGCGCGGCCGAAGCCCTGCTGGACCTGCTGGCCTCCTGAGTCCCTCCTTCCGGCAATTCACCGCGAAAAAGGGACATATTCCCGGCTTGCAGGCCCGTTCTGTGCAAATTCGCGATATACTTCTGTCACGACCCCCGCTAGAGACGCCTTTTCGACCTGACGAGGCGCCAAACCCGCGCCGCCCTTTCCCATGGAGCCCCGCAAGATGATCCCTCCCCTCTCCGAGGCGCTGGCCGAGCGCGGCTACGAGACACTCACCGCCGTGCAGGAGGCCGTGTCCGACCCCGAGCTGGTCTCCGAGGACCTGCTGGTCTCGGCGCAGACCGGCTCCGGCAAGACCGTGGGCTTCGGCCTGGCCATCGCGCCGGGCCTGCTGGGCGAGGCGCATGAGTTCGGCCCCGCCGCGACGCCGATGGCGCTGATCATCGCGCCGACGCGCGAACTGGCGATGCAGGTGATGCATGAGCTGCGCTGGCTCTATGCCAAGACCGGCGCCCAGATCACCGCCTGCGTCGGCGGCATGGACATGCGCCAGGAACGGCGCGCGCTGGAACGTGGCACCCATATCGTCGTCGGCACCCCTGGGCGCCTGTCCGACCACATCCGCCGCGGCGCGCTGGATCTTGGCGACATCCGTGCCGTGGTGCTGGACGAGGCCGACGAGATGCTCGACCTCGGCTTCCGCGAGGACCTCGAGTTCATCCTGGGCGAGGCCCCGGACGACCGCCGCACGCTGCTGTTCTCGGCCACCGTCTCACCGATGATCGCCAAGCTGGCCGCCGAGGTGCAGCGCGATGCCAAGCGCATCAACCTGGTGACCAAGGCAGAGCAGCACAGCGACATCTCCTACCAGGCGATCCGCGTGGCCCATGACGACGGCGACAATGCCATCTTCAACCTGCTGCGTTACAACGAGGGCGAAAGCGCCATCGTCTTCGCCAACACCCGCGCCGCGGTGAACAACCTTGCCGCGCGGCTCGGCAACCGGGGCATCCCGGTGGTCACCCTCTCGGGCGAGCTGTCCCAGGCCGAGCGCAGCCAGGCCCTTCAGGCCATGCGCGACGGCCGCGCCCGGGTCTGCGTCGCCACCGATGTTGCCGCGCGCGGCATCGACCTGCCCGGCCTGACGCTGGTGATCCATGCCGACCTGCCGACCAATACCGAAAGCCTGCTGCACCGCTCGGGCCGCACGGGTCGCGCGGGCCGCAAGGGCACCTCGGCGCTGATCGTCGGCCCCCGCGCCGTGAAGAAGGCCGAACGCCTTCTGAAATGGGCCAAGATTGACGCCGAATGGACCCTGCCTCCCTCGGCGCAGGAGATCATGGAGCGCGACGAGCACAACCTGATGGAAGACCCCGCCTGGGCCGAAGAGGTCGCGGAAGAGACCGCCGCCCTCGCCGCCCGCCTGCTCGAGCGTCACGGCGCCGAGGCCGTGGCCGCAGGCTTCCTGCGCCTGCGCCAGGCACGCCATGCCCCGCCCGAGGACCTGCTGCCCCCCGACACCTCGCCCGCCAAGGCGCCGCGCGATTTCGGCCCGGCGCAGTGGTATTCGCTCTCGGTCGGTCGGGCCACCCGCGCCGAACCGCGCTGGCTGCTGCCGATGATCCTGCGCGCGACGGATCTGGACAAGGCCGTGATCGGCGCGATCCGCATCCGCGAGGACGAGACCTTCCTTGAGGTTGCCGAAGGCTCCGCCCCGCAGTTCGACGCCGCACTTGGCGAGGGCGGCGAGCTGTCCGATGGCGTCATCGCCCGCAAGCTGGACAGCGCCCCCGATCTCGGCCCCTCGGGCCCGCGCAGGCCCCGTCCCGGTGGCGACCGCCACGGCGAGCGCGGCGACCGTCGTGACGGACCTCGTCCCGGCGGGGATCGCGGGGGTGATCGTGGCGGCTACAAGGGCAAGCGCGAGGATCGCGGCGATTTCCAGCGTGGCCCCAAGCCCGCATGGAAAGAGCGCGCCGAGAGCCCCCGCATCGACGACCCCGAGGTGAAGGCCCCCTACAAGCCCCGCAAGGAGGCAGGCCCCCGCAAGGACTCGGGTGCTCCGAAATCCGCGGGCCGGGTCTGGAAGGACCGCGATGGCGGCGAGGGCAAGCCCGCCTACAAGAAACCTGGCGGTTTCAAGAAGGAGGGGGGTTTCAACAAGGACGGCGACTCTCGCAAGCCCGGTGGCTTCAAGAAGGAAGGCGGCTTCAGGAAGGATGGCCCGCGCGGCGAAGGTGGCGGCAAGGACGGCTTCAAGAAACCCGGTTTCAAGAAGGACGGCGGCAAGAGCTTCGGCGAGGGCAAGCCCGCGCCCCGTCGCGGTGGCCCGACCAAGGACGGCAGCTACCAGGGTGCCGGCTTCCAGCGCCCCGACGGCAAGAAGCCCTTCGGCAAGCCAGCCGGAAAGCCGACTGGCAAGCCCGGGGGCAAACCGGGCGGCAAACCCCGGGCCGGCAAGCCGCGCATGACGGCAGATAGCCCTCCGCGCCGCAAACCCCGCAGCTGATCCGCAAGACATATCCAGGGCGCCCCAAGGGGCGCCCTCTTGCCGTCCGGCGAACAGGCCCGCGACCAGAGCCTCGCCGGACGACACGGCCCCGCCGCCCCCGTCACAGGACGGGTCCGCACTCCGTCCACCTGCCCACGCGGGGCCCCGGGACGAATGGGACGCACCCCTCGCCGCCCGCGTGGGTGCCGTTCAACAGGCAGGAATGATCCCGGGGGCCCGGGCCACCGGCGCGGAGGTTGGGGCAAGCTTGGTGATGCGGCGGAGCCGCGCTGGAACCCACCGGCCTCGCAACCAGGTCCTGCCGATGACCTTGGTGCTTTCCCATCGTGCCCAGACCCTCCTGGCCACACATTCCCCGCTCCCGGGACCAGCTCTGTTTCAGCGAGGCCAGCCGCCGTCCAAGTCCGGACGCCCGCCAGGTGCTGGACGAATTGAGCGCAGCGGGCATCTTCGAGGCCAGCGACAGTCCCGGCGCCAGCGACCTCCTGACCGACGCGGGCCGGACCCTGAACCGCGAACCCGGCCAGGCCGCAGAGGAGACGCTGGCGTTCGTCCTCGGACACGAAGGCGTTCGGATCCACGGCTTGGCAGCGGGCTGGCGGCGATCAGAACCGCATGTCCAGCCCGATCTCTATCCCGTAGCTTTCGTACTCGGGCGTGCCGATCCCGTCATAGAAGGTCGTGACACTCAGCAGATCCCCGTCCCCGAAGGTATAGTCCAGGCCCAGCTCGACCTTGCCCCGCAGCCGGTCCAGATCCGCGCCGGGCACGCCGGCCCCGCCGCCGTAGCGGGTCGAGCGCGCGATCGCCGACAGCCCCCCGGTCAGCAGCAGCTCGCCCGCGCCGCCCCCTGGCAGGGGCGCCTCGAAGTCGAGGCCAAGCGCCAGTTCCCCAAGCTCGACCCGCTGCGCCGGAATGGCATTGCCGAGGCTGTCGCGGTAGGCGTCCTGCCGGTCCGAGGCCCAGGCCAGCTCCAGGTGCGGAATCAAGGTCACGGCCTCACGCTCCATCCGCCCCGAGACCTTGCCCATGACCAGCAACCGTTCGGTGCGCACCCTGTCGGTATAGCTGCCGAAGGGCGACACGTCGTTGCGGCTCTGACCATAAAGCAGCCGGCCCTCGAAATAGACTTCCTGCCCCGGAACGCGGCCCACCACATAGGGCCCGGCAAGCCAGCCGGTGCCCTCGCTGCGGGCCGCGCCAAGCTCCTGCACCATGTGGTCGAACTCCAGCATGACCCCCGCCAGCAGGGTGTCGCTCAGCCGCCGATGCGTGCCGATCGCCCCAAGGACATAGGTGCTCTCGGCGCCGTCATAGGTGCTGAAAGCCCCCCGCAGATCGGCCCAGACCGACGGGCCAAAGCTGCCCGCGAAGTGGAAACGCCCCTGCCCCCGGGTGATGTCGGCGCTGAAGGCCCGGCGGGTCGCGCCGCTCAGCAACCGGGTCAGATCGGGCTGCTGGCTGATCAGGTGGCCGGTCCGCGCTGTGAGGAACCGGCGCAGGATCTCGGTCGTCTCCTCGACCGTCCGGCTGCTGACCGAGACGAGGGACGAGGCGACATTGCCGTTGCCCGCCAGATCCTCGACCACCCCTGCCGGCAGCGAGACCGTGGTACTGCCCGCGCCGCTGGCCTGGACCGTGATGACGTAGCTGTCTCCGCTGCCCGACAGGCCGGTCACCGTGCCATTGCTCACCGCGACATCCGAGGCCGCGAACCCCACCACGTCCTCCGAGAAGAGCGCCGAGACCGGGAAGCTCTCGCCCGGCAACAGGTCTGCCGCCGCCGTGCTCAGCACCACGGTCGGCGCGGTGGTGTCGAGGTTGCTCAGCCCGAAGCTCACCGCGCTCAGCCCGCTGCTGCTGGCGCTGACCGTGTAGCTGCCCGCCGTGCTGTTGGCCGTCGCCGTCACGCTCACCTGGCCCGCCGCGTCGCTGACCCCGGAGCTGGCCGAGAGGCTGGCCGAGGCGCCCGAGCCCGGCGCCGCGAAGCTGACCGTCTGCCCCGCCACCGGGTTGCCCCCCGCATCGGTCACCGTCACCACCAGCGGCGCCGCGAAGCCCGCCGTGATCGCCGCCGACTGGCCTCCGCCGGAGGTCGCCGTCAGCACCGCCGCCGGGCCGGTCCCGCCACCGACCGTTCCCGACCCACCCGAGTTGGTGAAGGTCGTGGGGGTGATCGATGTGCCACCGTAGCTCCCGGTGATGGTGCAGCCGGCGGAGCAGTTGACGCTCTGCGGAGAGGGCGGCACCGACGTCGTGCCATTGATCGTGTAGGTCAGGGCCCGGTCGTCATCGCCCCCGCCCGCGGTTGACAAGTCCTGCAGCTCGAAGCTGGTTCCACCGCTTGCATCCACGATCTGGATGAAGATGAAGTCCTCGTTGAAGCTGGTCCCGGCAGGCGTCGCCCCCCCGACGATGAAGCAATTGTCATCCGTCAGGTTAAGCGCGAGCTGATCGCCGGTGCTCGCGGGCGGACAGTCGCTGTAGGCGGCCTTGGCCTGGATTGGCCACAGGCAGGTGAGCAGCAGGACGAGCAGGACAGCCACGCCCGAAGCGTCCTTCCCCTGCCAACTGCGGAGCCCGCGACATCCCTTTTCCAGAAGGCTGACGACAAAATTTCCGATGCCCCGAAAGCCGCGCGCGATACCCATGGTCCACCTCATGTACACCGGACCGTTTCCGAGGGCCCAGCCTGCGGAATTGCCCGAACACTTCACGGCGCACCTGGAAGATCCTTCCGCACGCCAACAATCAGCGCGAACGCTAAACTGTCCCGTGGAACAAAAAAATGATTCATTTAATGACAGGGACGGAAAAACGAAAACAAATAACAGTAGAGACAAATTACTCCATGGATCCATTTAGAAAATCGGGGAGGTGTCACCGGATCCATGCAGAGGGATGCTTCGGCACACCCCGGCATCAGAGGCGTACAATAAATATACAAAACAGCTACTTGCTCCCCACGCCCCGGCCGAAACGAACCGACCTGCAGGCGAATCCACTGTTCCGCCGGACGCACGCCGCCCCGAGGCAGGCCGTGCAACCCAGGCCTTGCAGCAAGGCGCGACATGGGCTCGCCCCCTGCAGATGACGCGACGCGGCAAGGGTCGCCGGGCCGCGAGCGGGGCTGATCCTCTGACGGGGAAAACAATACCAATACACATGACATGAACCCTGAAGATCGAATAATGAAAATAAAATGTCAAAACACGGGAATTGACATTGCAATATAGACAGATCCCCCTCCGGCATACTACGCATTAGGGAATCAGCCAATTCCGGCAGCAGAGGGAGGAATGCGGTGGCAGAACCATTTCTTGGGGAAATCCGCATGGTCGGTTTCAATTTGCCGCCATTCGGCTGGGCTTTCTGCGATGGCCAGATCATGCCGATCAACCAGAACCAGTCTCTCTACTCGATCCTCGGCACGACATACGGGGGCGATGGCGTGACCACGTTCGCGCTGCCCGACCTGCGCGGTCGGACCCCGGTGCATGTCGGCCAGGGTGTCAGCCTGGGCCAGAGCAGCGGGGCCGAGACGGTGACGCTGACCGTAGCCCAGATCCCGGCGCATCGGCATGAGGTCAAGGCCTCGTCGCAGCCCGGCAATATCGCGACACCGGGAAACCACGTGCTGGCGGCAGAGACCGGAACCGACCTCGCCTATGTGCCCCCTGGCAGCTCGCAGGCGATCACCCTGCGCAGCGGGACCCTTGCCAATACCGGCGGCTCGATGTCGCACAACAACATGCAGCCCTTTCTGACGGTGGCCTTCTGCATCGCCATCCACGGGCTTTTCCCATCGCGCAACTGACCCCGGAGGATGTCTGATGTCGGAACCCTATGTCGGCGAAATTCGCATGTTCGCCGGGAACTTTGCCCCCCAGGGATGGGCGTTCTGCGACGGCCAGCTTCTGGCGGTATCACAGTATGATGCGCTGTTTTCGCTGCTTGGCACGATCTACGGCGGCGACGGCCGCACCACTTTCGGCCTGCCCGACATGCGCGGGCGGATCCCACTTCACCTGGGTCAGGGCCCGGGGCTGACGGAACGGCGGGAAGGCAGCAAGGGCGGCTCCGAGACGCTGACCCTGACCGTGGCCCAGATGCCCAGCCACCACCACGGCTTTGTGGTGGACACCGGGGATGCCACCACCGCGGGGCCTCTGGGCGCTGTCCTGGCCGAAGGCGTCGGGGTCGGGGCCTATTCGACCGAGCCGCTGAACACGCCGCTCTCCAGCGCGTCGGTCACCCGCACCGGGGGGGCGCATTCCCATACGAACCTGATGCCGTCGCTCTGCGTCAACTTCATCATCTCGCTCTACGGCGTTTACCCGAGCCGTCACTAGGAGGCAGACATGTCGGAACCCTTCATTGCCGAGATCCGCATCTTCGCGGGTGACTTCGCCCCCAGAAGCTGGGCCTTCTGCGACGGGCAGCTGCTGCCGATCGCCAACAACACCGCGTTGTTTTCATTGATCGGCACCACCTATGGCGGCGATGGTCGCAGCACCACCGCCCTGCCCGACCTGCAGGGGCGCGCGCCGATGCATCCCGGACGCGGTCCCGGGCTGACCACCCGCACCCTGGGCGAGTCCCTGGGCAGCGACACGGTGACCCTGACCGAGGCACAATTGCCCCCTCATGATCACATGCTGCTCGCCACCGCGGCGATCGCCACCACCTCGGAGCCGACCTCCGACACCGGACTGGCGCGGTCGAGCTTCGGCGACAACCTGTATCAGTCGGAAACCCAGCAGGATCTGGTCAGCCTGGCCGAACAGACCGTCGAGACGACCGGGGGCGGACAGGCGCATGAGAACCAGCAACCCTACCTTGGGCTGAACTTCATCATCGCCCTGGCCGGGCTCTATCCCTCGCACGGCTGAGGAACTGCGCGCGGGGGCCAACCCCCGCTCGCTCCCCCGGGGAGAGACAGGATGCAGAGCACGACCCTGCCACGACACCACCGGGCGCAGGCCAATGGCCTGAGATATCGCGCCGAAACCGACGCTGACGGGACGTTTCTCTGCCGCCTCTACCGCTCGACCCGGGAAGAGGAAATGGCCGGGCTGCCCTGGTCCGAGGCGCAGCGGCAGCAGTTCATCCAGATGCAGTTCTCGGCCCAGCACGCCCACTACCGGCAGCACTACCCGGACGCGCTCTGGCTGATCATCGAGGCCGAGGGAGGCGCCGCGGGACGCCTCTACCTGGACTACTGGCCACAGGAATTGCGGATCATCGACATCGCCCTGCTGCCCGGCGCCCGCGGAAGGGGCTACGGCGGCGCCATCCTGCGCGACCTGCAGGACGAGGCTTCCGCGCAAGGCCGCCGTATCGGCATCCATGTCGAAAAGAGCAATCGCGCGCAGCAGCTCTATCGTCGGCTGGGCTTCCGCCCCGTCGAGGACAAGGGCGTCTACGAGCTGCTGCACTGGATCCCGCCGGGCCAGCCCGTCAGGTGAAGACCGCTTCGTACTGATAGCCTTCCGCCGTGCGCGCGACGGGCACCAGGAAGATGTCCTGCGCGTCCCCGGCTGCACCTGTCAGCCGGTAGGTTGCCTGCGGCAGCGCGGGCGACGCCGGGCCCTGCCAGAGCACCGAAAAGGCCCCGCCCTCGCGCAGGCCGCTGGCCAGGGCCTTCACCTCGATCACCGACAGCTGCACCGGCGAGCCGACCGTGTCGACAGTGAAGGTCACGCCCTGCAGCGCCGCGAAGTCCGCCGCAGTCATGGTGCTGAAATCCTTCATTGAAAAGCTCCTCATCTCCCGTTTCGGGGAAGTATAGGCAAGTCGGACCACCCGGCCAGCCGAAACATCTGTCCGTGACGCAATTTGGCGTCGCCCTGCCGGGTCGCCCCACCGAATCACGCACGAGCGCCCCCGCCGCGCCGCTCGCCGTGCGCCGCGCGACGCCTCCAGGGACTGCCCTGCCGACGCCTGCCCCCTCCGCCACCGAAGGGTTGCCTGGCGCAACAAAACAAGGCGGCCACCCGCCCTGCCGCCTGTCGTGCCGGTCGCAGCTTCGTCAGATGGTTTGAACTTCCGCCATATCCCTGATAGCAGATACTTCGATGTCAAAAGCAAAGTGCATTCTCAAGCCACCCTTAAAAGGCTGACTTTTTCGCACACCACCCATGCATGCCTTCATGGGACATCCGCTTTGACGCCATTTTACTTAAAATTTCGAAGGAGAAATCCATGCGTTCGCCGAAACGTCTCTCGACCGCCATTGCCGCCGCGATGATCCTGCCTGCCGCCGCGGCATCCGCCCAGGACGCCGAAGGTCAGTGCGGTGAGGTCTCCATCGCCCAGATGGGTTGGGCCGCTGCCGAAGTGACCACCAACATCGCCAAGTTCCTGCTGGAACAGGGCTACGACTGCGACGTCAGCCTGGTGCAGTCCGACACCATCCCCGCCATCACCTCGGTCGCCGAGAACGGCGAACCCGACGTGGTCACCAACCTCTGGCTGAACTCTGCCGGCGAGGCCTACACCAAGCTGGAAGAGGGCGGCACCATCAAGCGCCTGACCTCGGTGCTGGAACCGGGCGGCGTCGAAGGCTGGTGGATCCCCACCACCTTGGCCGAAGAGCACCCCGAGCTGACCACCATCGAAGGCATCCTCGAGAACCCCGAACTGGTCGGCGGTCGCTTCAACAACTGTCCCGACGGCTGGGGCTGCCGCGTGGTTTCGGACAACCTGTCGCGCGCTCTGGATCTTGAGGGCCACGGCATCGAGGTCTTCAACCATGGCTCCGGCGAGACGCTGGCGACCTCGATGGGCGCCGCCGTCACCAATGGCGAACCCTGGTTCGGCTACTACTGGGGCCCGACCGTGCCGCTCGGCAAGTACGACATGACCAAGGTCGACATGGGCGGCTACGACGAAGCGGCCTTCGCGCCGCTGCAGAACCCCGATGCCGCCGATCCGCAGGTCTCGGACTTCCCGGCCGCGCCGATCCTGACCGCCGTCACCACCGACTTCGCCGAGGAAAACCCGGCGGTGACCGAGTTCTTCTCGAAGATGACCTTCGCCACCGACCAAATGTCGGGCCTGCTGGCCTGGAAGGACGAGAACAACGCCTCGAACGAGGAAGTGGCCGTCTACTTCCTGACCACCTCCGCCGACACCTGGACCACCTGGGTGAACGATGCGGCGAAAGAGAAGCTTTCGGCGCTGGTGCAGTAAGCGCGCCTGGCCCCCGAGGGGCCGCAGGATATTCGACGGGGCCGGACAACCGGCCCCGTTTCACGTTCCACAACAAGGGTGGGCCGATCCCGGCCCGACACGGATATGGCAACCTATGACGGTCTGTTTGACGGTCTTGGCCTGAGGGACTGGTGCGACGCGGAGGCCGCCGACGGCCCCATGTCGATGGCCGACCTTCTGGCAAAGACCAAGGGCGGCAACGACGCCGCCACCTCGCTGCGCGACCTCCCCTTCCCCTCCCTGGATGCGCTTCACGATGCCTGCGCCGCGATCCCGCAATCGCGCGACCTGACCCAGGGACTGGAAACCGGCTTCCTCGGCATCCGCGACGCCCTGCGCGTCGTCGTCGATCCGCTGACCCAGCCGCTGAGCTGGGCGCTCGAGAACATGCTCTGGCTGATGACACAGACGCCCTGGTGGGTGATGGTGCCGCTGTTGCTGCTGGTCAGCTGGGTCGTGGCACGGTCGTGGAAGGTGGTGGGCTTCGTCGCCCTGATGATCGCCGCCCTGGCCTTCGTCGATCACTACGAGGTCGCGATGCAGACGCTGGCCATCATCTTCGTCTGTGCCTTCATATGCGTGTTGCTGGGGGTGCCGATCGGCATCGCCATGTCGCGCAGTGACCGCTTGCAGGGGATCCTGACACCGGTGCTGGACATGCTGCAGACCCTGCCACCCTTCGTCTACCTGATCCCGCTGATCTTCCTCTTCTCGGTCACCGAACCCAAGCTCTACGGCATCGCGGTGATCCTCTATGCCATCGTGCCGGTGGTGCGGCTGACCAACCTCGGCATCCGCCTTGTCGATCCCGACGTGATCGAGGCCGCCGACGCCTTCGGCATGACCAAGCGGCAGAAGCTCTTCGGCGTGCAGATCCCGCTGGCCCTGCCCAACATCATGGCCGGGGTGAACCAGACGATCATGATGAGCCTCGCCATGGTGGTCATCGCCTCGATGGTCTCGGCGCCGGGTCTCGGCATCCTCGTGCTGCGCGGCATCCGCAACCTGGAACTGGGCGTCGGCCTTGTTGCCGGTCTGGGCATCGTGGTGCTGGCCATCGCGCTGGATCGCGTCACCAAGGCCGCCCTGGCCCGTATCGACGCCAGCCAGTCCAGCCGCTGAGGGAGAGAGCAGATGACAGAGCAAACCGTGAAGGTCTCGATCCGCAACCTCTACAAGATCTTCGGCGAGGACCCGCAAGGGGCCCTGCAGAAGGTGCAGGCGGGGATGTCCAAGCCCGACCTGCTGGACCAGACCGGCCA
>NZ_AFPM01000137.1 GCF_000220565.1 Oceanicola sp. S124
CCATATCCTGCGCGTGCTGGATGCCTGCGGCGGCAACCGGGCCGAGGCCTCGCGCCGGCTGGGGGTGGCGCGCAAGACCATCGACCGGAAATGCCAGGCCTGGGGGCTGACCTCGTGACACGGGTCCGCCTGCGGTTGCTGGTGCTTGCACTGCTGCCGATGGTGGTGCTGCTGCCGCTCCTGCTGGGGCTGACCGTCACCCGGCTGGTGCACCGCTCGGACGAGCTGCTGATCGAGAAGGTTGCCAGCGACCTGCGCGTGGCCGAGGGCTATTTCCGCGAGATCGAGAACGCCCAGGCGCTCAGCGTCGCCTCCCTTGGCCAGTCGCAGCGCTTCGCCGAGGCCCGCGGCACCGCCACCGCGCTGCTGGCGCGCGAGCGGGTCGGCCTGGGGCTGGATTTCCTGGTCTATGCCCCCGAGGGGCTTGCCGCCCTCGCCATCTCGGCGCTGGAGGACCTGGCCCCGCCGCCCGCCGCCGGGACCAGTGCCGTGCTCGCGCTGCTCTCGCCGGGCGATCTGGCGCGGCTTGGTCCCGACCTGCCGGAACGGGCGCGGATCGAGATCCGCCAGACCGCCAATGCCCGCCAGACCGAACAGGATGCCGAGTTGCGCGGCATGGTGCTGGTCTCGGTGCATCGCCTTGGCGCGGGGCAGGCGGTGCTGGTCGGCGGGCGGCTGCTGAACCGCAACCTCGACATCATCGACACGATGAACAGCCTGATCTACGCCAACCGCAGCACGCTGGACCCGCGCGAGGGCACGACGACCCTGTTCCTCGAAGACGTGCGGATCTCGACCAACGTGCGCCTCTTCGAAGGCGAGCGGGCGCTTGGCACCCGCGTCTCCGAGGACGTCTGGGCGCAGGTGCTGGGCGAGGGGCAGCCCTGGCTGGACCGCGCCTTCGTGGTCAACGACTGGTACATCTCGGGCTATGTCCCGCTGGAAGATGTCAGAGGCGACCGCATCGGGATGCTCTACACCGGCTTCCGCGAGGCGCCGCTGGTCGCCGAGCGCAACCGCACCATCCTGATCCTCGCCTCGGCCTTCATCGGGGTGATCCTGGCCTCGGTGCCGATCTTCCTGAAGCTGGCCAGCGGCGTCTTCGAACCGCTGGAACAGATGACCGAGACCATGTCGCAGGTCGAGGCGGGGGCGCTGGATGCGCGGATCGGCCGTGTCTCTTCGGGCGATGAAATCGGCGAGGTGGCGCGCCATCTCGATCGCCTGCTGGACCAGGTCGAGGAACGCGACGACGCCCTGCGTGGTTATGCCGAGGGGCTCAACGCCGAGGTCGAGGCCCGCACCGAAGAGCTGCGCGAGGCCAACCGGCGGCTGGAAGAGACCTTCGCCCAGCTGGTGATCAAGGAGAAGCTGGCCTCTCTGGGCGAGGTGACGGCGGGGGTGGCCCACGAAATCAACAACCCCGTCGCGGTGATCCAAGGCAACCTCGAGCTGCTGCGCGACGGTCTGACCCCTACACAGCGCGAGGACCTGCGCATCGAGCTGGAGCTGATCGACGGGCAGACCGCCCGCATCAGCCGCATCGCGGGCAAGCTGCTGACCTTCTCGCGGCCAAGCGAGATGTCGGACGGGCCAACCGAGATCCAGGTCGGCGAGGCCGTCGACAGTGCCCTGCTGCTGGTCGGCGCGGACCTCAGGCGCGGCGGGGTGACGGTCGAGGTTTCCCATGCCGCCGCCCCGGCGGTGGCGATGTCCGAGGGCGAGTTGCAACAGGTGCTGGTGAACCTGTTCATCAACGCGGTGCAGGCCATGCAGCCCGGCTGTCACCTGCGGGTCGGCACCGGGCCGGCACCCGGGGGCGCCGAGATCGTGGTGGCGGATGACGGGCAGGGGATGTCCGCCGAGGTGCTGGCGCAGATCTTCGATCCGTTCTTCACCACCAAGCGGGCGCGCGGCACCGGGCTGGGGCTGTCGATCAGCCGCACCCTGGTCGAACGCGCCGGGGGAACGATCCGCGCCGAGAGCCGCCCGGGCGAGGGGACGACCTTCTTCGTCACGCTTCCCGCGGGATCCGGCGGGGTGGACAATTTGTCCTGACACCTTTGCGGGAGCGACGTGAAAGTGGACATTTTGTCCGCAAGGCCCCGCCTCTCATAGGGGGCAAAGTGGACATTCTGACCTTTCTGCGCTGCGGCTAAAGTCATCTAAAGCTATGTTTTAAAACAATAAATAAGATTGACGGCCTGACTTTGCCAGTGCAATGGCTGCGGCATAGGGTCTCGGATGCCGCTGTACACAAAGCTGCACGGCACGGACCCGAAAAAAGGGGGGAGAGGAGCCCCCAATGGCAGCGACAACATCGGAGGATTTCCCGTGTCACAAGCACCAGCAGGGCCGCTCGGCTTTCTACGCAAGGAAAACATCGTAGCCCCGGATGGCTACAACCGCTGGCGGGTTCCCCCCGCCTCGATCGCGATCCACCTCTGCATCGGCTCGGTCTATGCATGGTCGGTCTTCAACCCGGCGCTGACCCGTGAACTGGGCGTCGTGGCCCCCTCGGCCAGCGACTGGTCGCTAAGTTCGGTGGTCTGGATCTTCTCGGTCGCCATCGTGACGCTGGGCCTCTCGGCGGCCTTCGGCGGCAAATGGCTGGAAAAGGTCGGCCCCCGTTACGTCGGCGCGGTTGCGGCCTGCCTCTGGGGCGGCGGCTTCGTCATCGGCTCGTTCGGGATCTCGATGCACCAGCTCTGGCTGGTCTACCTGGGCTACGGCATGCTGGGCGGCATCGGCCTGGGGCTTGGCTATGTCTCGCCCGTGTCGACGCTGATCCGGTGGTTCCCCGACCGGCGCGGCATGGCGACCGGCATGGCCATCATGGGCTTCGGCGGCGGCGCGATGATCGGTGCTCCGCTGATCCAGTGGCTGCTTGACCTCTATTCCACCGCACCGGATTACCTCGGCGCCGAGGGGGCCGTTTCGCTGGTCACCGAGAACGGCCGCCGCTTTGTCGAAACCGCGGGCGGAATGGTCGAAGTGGTCGTCGCCTCGGCCGCGCAGGCTGCCGATTTCGGCGGCGAGGCCGGCGTCTACGCCGTCGGCACCGGCAGCACCGGTGCCGCCTCGACCTTCCTGACCCTGGGCATCGGCTATTTCATCGTGATGATGACCGCCGCCTTCCAGTACCGCGTGCCGCGCAGCGGCTGGAAACCCGCCGGATGGGAGCCCAAGCCCGCCGCCGGCGGCATGGTCACCCGTGATCACGTGCATATCGACCAGGCCCACAAGACGCCGCAGTTCTGGCTGCTGTGGATCGTGCTCTGCTTCAACGTGACCGCCGGCATCGGCGTGATCGGCGTGGCCAAGACGATGATCAACGAGATCTTCGGCGACC
This sequence comes from Oceanicola sp. S124, assembly GCF_000220565.1. Taxonomy (GTDB): domain Bacteria; phylum Pseudomonadota; class Alphaproteobacteria; order Rhodobacterales; family Rhodobacteraceae; genus Pseudooceanicola. Next base: position 3,353 of record NZ_AFPM01000137.1, read on the forward strand.
TGGCCATCGTCACCGCCTCCTTCGCCGGCACCTACGTGCTGATGATCTCGGTGTTCAACATGGTGGGCCGCTTCTTCTGGGCCTCGACCTCGGACTTCATCGGGCGCAAGAACACCTACCACTGCTTCTTCGTCATCGGCACGGTCCTCTACTGCACGGTGCCCTTCTTCGCGGCTTCGGGCGGCGTCCCGGCGCTGATCGGCTTCTACGTCGCGACGATGATCATCTTCACCATGTACGGCGGCGGTTTCGCGACCATCCCGGCCTACCTGGCGGATATCTTCGGCACCCTGCATGTCGGCGGCATCCACGGTCGCCTGCTGACCGCATGGTCGACCGCAGGCGTCCTTGGGCCCTTCGCGATCACCTTCCTTCGCGAACGCTCTAAGGACAGCGCCATCGCCGACCTGGCCAGCGTCGTCGACCCGGCGACCTTCACCGAGAAGTTCGGCGCCCCGGTCTCGCAGCTGAACGAACTGGTGGCGGCCAATACCGTGACCATCGCGCGGCTGATGGAGATCGCCCCGGGGGGCACCGTGGATCCGACCTCGACGCTCTACAACACGACGATGTTCGGCATGGCCGGCCTGCTGGTGATCGCCTTCTTCGCCAACCTCATGGTGCGTCCGGTCAAGGAAAAGCACCACGTGACGAAGACCCATCCCGACGCCGTCCCGGCCGAGTGATCCTGACCAACCCCGGGGCCGCCTCTGGCTAAGGAGGCGGCCCTGCACTATATCTATCTTCTCTCCAGGGAGGCAGCGTCATGTCGGAGTCGGACAACATCAGAGAACCCTCGAAGGCCGCAGGCGGCTGGGGGGCGTTGAAAAGTGTGGGGCGCCAGCTCATGGGCTCCGGCGCGCCGGTGTCCAATGCGCGCACCCTTCTCAAGCTGAACCAGGCTGACGGCTTCGACTGCCCCGGCTGTGCCTGGGGCGACCCCGAGCACGGCTCGTCCTTCGAATTCTGCGAGAACGGCGTCAAGGCCGTGGCCTGGGAAGCGACCCGGGCCCGCGTGACGCCGGAATTCTTCGCCAAGCATTCCGTGTCCGAGCTGCAGGGCTGGACCGACTACGACCTGGAACATCAGGGCCGGCTGACCCAGCCGATGCGCTACAACCCCGAGACGGACCACTACGAGGCCGTCTCCTGGCAAGAGGCCTTCGACGGAATCGCGACCGCGCTGAACGCGCTGGACCATCCGAACCAGGCCGAGTTCTACACTTCGGGCCGCGCTTCGAACGAGGCCGCCTTCCTCTACCAGACCTTCGTGCGGCTCTTCGGGACGAACAACTTCCCCGATTGCTCGAACATGTGCCACGAGGCCTCCGGCGTCGCCCTGACCCAGGCCATCGGCATCGGCAAGGGCACCGTGCTGCTGGAAGACTTCGAGAAGGCCGACCTGGTCTTCTGCGTCGGCCAGAACCCCGGCACCAACCATCCCCGGATGCTGGCCTCGCTGCGCGAGGTGGTCGAGCGTGGGGCGCAGGTCTGCGTGCTGAACACGCTGAAGGAAAAGGGCCTGACCCGCTTCGCCGATCCGCAGGAGAAGCTCGAGATGATCCGCGGCGGCTCCGAGCCGACCTCGACCCATTACTACCGGCCGCGCCTCGGCGGTGACATGGCGGTCTTCCGCGGCATGTCCAAGGTGGTGCTCGAGGCCGAGGACCGCGCGCAGGCCGAGGGCCGCCCGGCGATCCTCGACCACGCGTTCATCCGCCAGCACACCACCGGCTTCGACGCCTGGTGCGCCATGGTCCGCGCCACCGACTGGGACCACATCGAGGACCAGTCCGGCCTGACCCGCGACGAGATTACCGCCGCCGCGCAGCTCTATATCGACGCCGAGCGGGTGATCACCACCTGGGCCATGGGCATCACCCAGCACCTGCACTCGGTGCCGACGATCCGCGAGATCGCCTCGTTCATGTTCCTGCGCGGCAATATCGGACGCGAGGGCGCGGGACTCTGCCCGGTACGCGGCCATTCCAACGTGCAGGGCGACCGCACCGTCGGCATCAACGAAAAGGCGCCCGCCGCCCTGCTGGACGCGATGGAAAAGGAACTGGGCGTCCCGCTGCCGCGCGAGAAGGGGCACAACGTGGCCCAGGCCATCGGCGCCATGCTGGATGGCAGCGCGCGGGCCTTCTTCGCCCTGGGCGGCAACTTCGCCCGTGCCGTGCCGGATTCGACGCTGGTGGCCCAGGCCCTCGGCAGGCTCGACCTGACGGTCAACATCGCGACCAAGCTGAACCATGGCCACCTGATGCCGGGCAAGGTCTCTTACGTGCTGCCCTGCCTCGGGCGCACCGAGATCGACCGCAACTCGCGCGGCGAGCGGCAGATGGTCACCGTTGAGGATTCCATGTCGATGGTGCATGGCTCGGGCGGGATCAACCTGCCGGCCTCGAAAGAGCTGCTGTCCGAGGTGCGCATCATCGCCGGTGTCGCCAAGGCGACGCTTGGCTCTGAGGTGGTCGACTGGGATGCCCTGGGCGATGACAACGACAAGATCCGCGACATGATCGCCAGGGTCCTGCCGGCCTTCGGCGACTTCAACAAGGCGGTGCGCCAGCACCGTGGCTTCTGGCTGCGCAACCCGGCCTCCGAGCGGGAATGGAACACGCCTTCGGGCCTTGCCAGCTTCGGCGAGGAAGACCTGCGTGATCTGACCGAATGGCAGCAGGTGAAGGGCCAGCAGGCGACCTTCGTGCTGCAGACCTTCCGCAGTCATGACCAGTACAACACGACGATCTACGGCATGGACGACCGCTATCGCGGCGTCTACGGGCTGCGCGAAGTGATTTTCATCAATCCCGCCGACATCGAGGGCATCGACGCCGAAGCCGGGGATCTGGTGGATATCATCGGCTGCCACGACGACGGTCGCCTGCGCGCCTGCCGTGGCTTCCGGGTCGTTCCCTACGACATTCCGCGCGGTTGCATCGCGGGTTACTACCCCGAGATGAACGAACTGGTGCCGCACCAGACCTATGGCGACCAGAGCTTCACGCCGACCTCGAAGAGCGTCGTGGTCAGGATCGAACGCCACCAGCCATGAGCGACCGCCTCGTCGACCTGAGCGACCGCATCGCCGCCAGCGGACTGGGGTTCCTCAGTCCGATGGGGCCGGTGCTGCTGGCAGCCACGGCCCTCGGGCTGGTGGCCGACACGCGCAGCTTCGCCCGGCTGTTCGAGGTGGCCCATGCGCTGGTGATCCGCGAGGCGGTCAGCCTTGATGCGGACCTGGGACTGCTGGCGACAGAGGATCGCGACGAGAAGTCCCGCCGCCTGTTCCTGTCGCTGACCGAGGCCGGCGCGGCCCTGACCGGCGGGGCAGTGGCATGAGCGGGGAGGGACGGACTCCGCCGCTGCCCGCGGCCTCGGCCATGGCGCCCGCGTCGCGTCTTGCCGCGGGCTCCGCGCCCGAGCCGACAGAGCATTGCCTGGCCGCAGAGGTGCCCGTCGCCGTGGTCTTCAACGGCTCGACGGCGGCGGTGATGATGGCCTCGCCGCAGGATCTGGGCGACTTCGCGCTTGGCTTCGCGCTGACCGAAGGCTTCATCACCGGCGCCGGCGATGTCGAAAGCTTCGAGCTGATCGTCCATGACAATGGTGTCGAGGCGCGCTTCTGGGTGCCCGAGGCGCTGGCCGAGGTCCATGCCGCGCGGCGCCGCGCCATGATGGGCCCGATCGGCTGCGGTCTCTGCGGCATCGACAGCCTGGACCAGGCGCTGCGCGACGTGCCACGGGTCGGTCCGGGGGTAACGCTGGACACCTCCGAGGCGCTCTCGGCCACCGAGGCGCTGCGGGTGCACCAGCCGCTGCACGACCGGACCCATGCGATCCACGCGGCCGGGTTCCTCGTGCCGGGGCAGGGGCTGACCTGCGCCCGCGAGGACGTGGGGCGGCACAATGCGCTGGACAAGCTGATCGGTGCGGTCATGGCGGGGGGCGGCGACTGCGCGGGCGGTGCGATCGTGCTGACCTCGCGGGTCTCGGTCGAACTGGTGCAGAAGGCGGCCATGGCCGGCTGCGCCACGCTGATCGCCGTCTCGGCGCCCAGCCTGCTTGCGGTGCGGACCGCCGAGGCGGCGGGCCTCACGCTGGTCGCGCTCAGCCGTCGCGGGGCGGCCTCGGTCTTCTGCCATCCCGAACGGCTGCGCTAGCCACCGCCTCGGCCACGGTCCGCCTGTTCCTGCCGCCGGGGCGGCCCTGCCTGCGCCCCGGGATGCGGATCGCCCCGCTTTGTGCTACCCTCCTGCGGCCGCTGCCGTTCCGGCAGGCGGAGAGAGGAGGACCCATGCAATCCATCGATGCATCCCGTCAGGCCAGCGCGCTCTATCGCGCCCATGGACCTGCGGCAGAAGTCGAGGTCGCCGCGAAGATCCGCGCTTGCGACGCCAAGGGGCTGCGCCAGGAGGCCGAGGACTGGCGCCTGATCCAGCGCGCGCTGCGCGAATTGCGCCACTAGGGACAACACCGCGCGTCCCCGGCGGGGGCGCGCACCTCGCATGCCGCAGGCCCCGCGGGGCGCGAAACGCGGCGATGCGCAGCGCTTCGCGCAGGGCTGGCCACCATTGCCCGGCGATCTCGCAGGTGGCTCTGGAAACCGCGCGGGCAAGGCTCTAGATGGCGTGGGACCCCATCAGGAGCAGACCCCACGATGCGCCAGCGCCTTTCCGACATCCTCGACCACCCGACAACGCGGTATGCGATCATGGGGGTGATCCTGTTCAACGCGGTCATCCTGGGGCTGGAGACCTCGCGGCCGGTGATGAACACGGCCGGGGGGCTGATCGTCGCGCTGGATACCGCCTGCCTGGTGATCTTCGTGGCCGAGATCCTGGCCAAGCTCTATGCCCGTGGGCTGCGCTTCTTTCGCGATGCCTGGAACGTCTTCGACTTCCTCGTCGTCGGCATCGCCCTGGTGCCGGCCGCCGGGGCGCTCTCGGTGCTGCGGGCGCTGCGGATCCTGCGGCTGCTGCGGGTGATCTCGGTCGCCCCGACGCTGCGGCGGGTGGTCGAGGGCTTCATCTCTGCCCTGCCGGGGATGGCCTCGGTCTTCCTGCTCATGGGGGTGATCTTCTACATCGCGGCGGTCATCGCCACCAAACTCTTTGCCGCCAGCTTCCCCGACTGGTTCGGCAGCCTCGGCGCCTCGCTCTACACGCTGTTCCAGGTCATGACGCTGGAAAGCTGGTCGATGGGGATCGTGCGCCCGGTGATGGAGGTCCACCCCGAGGCCTGGATCTTCTTCGTGCCCTTCATCCTGATCACCACCTTCGCCGTGGTGAACCTTGTCGTCGGCCTCATCGTGAACTCGATGCAGGATGCCCATGCCGAGGAATCCAATGCGGCCACCGATACCTACCGCGACGAGGTGATCCGCCGCCTGGCCGCCATCGAAGAGCGGCTGAACCAGCGCTGAGACCGGCGGCGGCGCGGCCAGTCCGCTGTGCCGGTGCCGTGGAAACGGGCACCGGCACAAGGGGGCAAGCCGCCGCGCGCAAGGTGCGCCCCGATCTTTGCGGATCACGGATTCTTTTCTTTCGGTTGAGCCCCGCAACCCGCTAGGGAAACCCCAGCGGGCGGCACCCATGCTTCAGGCACCTGGCCCGACTTCACCAGATAATCCCGACACATCACTCTCGGAAGATGGAGACAGAGATGCCGGAAACTCGAAGCGGGCTGGCGGACAGCCCGGACAGGTATGGTCTGCTCAGCCGGATCTTTCACTGGGCGCTGGCGGCCCTGATCGGCTGGCAGTTGCTGGGCATGGTGCTGAAGCTGATCCTTGGCCGCCATCCGGTGGTGGCGGTCTTCGTCGGCCAGCACCAGCCCCTTGGCGCGCTGATCTTCGTGCTGGTGGTCCTGCGGCTGGTCTGGGCCCTGGCCAATGCGCGCCGCCGTCCCCCGCATGAGCCGGGCGTGGCCGGACTGCTGGCCCGCGCCGCCCATGGCACGCTCTACCTGCTGATGCTCGCCGTTCCCGCCCTGGCGCTGCTCAGGGCCTGGGGCGGGACGCGCGGGCTGAATGTCTGGGGCTGGCAGGTCTTCGCGCCGCGCGAAACGGCGGTGGACTGGGCAGCCTCTCCGGCGGTGGCGCATGGCCCGCTCGGCTTCCTGCTGCTGGCCCTGATCCTGCTGCATGTGGCGGCGGCGCTCTGGCATCGCCTCGTACTGCGCGACGCGGTCCTGTCGCGGATGGCCGGCTGAGACCGCCAGGCGATTCTGTCCGACGCGAAAAACGGGAGGCCGAGGTGCCTCCCGTTGTCATTTCCGCAGGGCCGCCCTTGCCGGAAAGGAGGGGCTCTGCCGGCTCAAATCATGGGCAAAGCGCGGCGCCTTGCCGCGCAGCGACACTCTCGCGTGGGTTGCGTTGCGGGTGTGCCACTTCAGGACAAACCTGAGGCTTCGGGGGAAATCGACTGATGGCAAACGCTTTTTCCCGCATCGGGGACAGGGGCCAGAATCGGCGCCGGGGGCAAGCATCGCGTCAAGGCATTTTTCTGCGAGAACTCCGTTGAAATAGAGTTCCAAATACCGCAGATTGTTACGGCGGGCGGGGTGTCCACTAGATGTAGTGAGCTGCGCGGCAAGACAACACATCGCGATCAGGGTCCGTCCCATGGACCGGAAGCCGGCGTCCGCGCCGGTTGGCGTGCGGTCTTGCGCGTCCCGGTTGCACAGTTCGGATCGGAGCAGCCGACGTCGGGGCCTCTGGTTCGTGGACAGGAACCAGTTATTGGGGCGTAGCAGTCATGAAGATCGAACGCAGGTTCACCCGGGCGGGGCAGGACGCCTATGCGGGTATTCCCTTCATCACCACCACCAGCGAGATCCGCAACCCGGACGGCACGGTGGTCTTCCGTCTCGAGGCGCTGGAAGTGCCCGAGAGCTGGTCGCAGGTGGCCTCGGACGTCATCGCGCAGAAGTACTTCCGCAAGGCGGGCGTGCCCTCGAAGCTGACCCCGGTGCGCGAGAAGGGCGTGCCCGAGTTCCTCTGGCGCTCGGTCGCGGCCGAGGGCGCGGAGCTGGGCGGCGAGACCTCCTCGAAGCAGGTCTTCGACCGGCTCGCCGGGGCCTGGACCTACTGGGGCTGGAAGGGCGGCTACTTCTCGACCGAAGCGGATGCCCGCGCCTACTACGACGAGATGCGCTACATGCTGGCCACCCAGCGGGCGGCGCCGAACTCTCCGCAATGGTTCAACACCGGGTTGCATTGGGCCTATGGCATCGACGGTCCCGCGCAGGGGCACTACTACGTCGATTTCAAGACCGGCAAGCTGACCCGGTCGAAGTCCTCCTATGAACATCCCCAGCCCCATGCCTGCTTCATCCAGTCGGTGAAGGACGACCTGGTGTCGGAAGGCGGCATCATGGACCTCTGGGTGCGCGAGGCGCGGCTGTTCAAGTACGGCTCGGGCACCGGCACCAACTTCTCGAGCCTGCGCGCCGAGGGCGAGCGGCTGTCGGGCGGCGGCAAGTCCTCCGGCCTGATGGGCTTCCTGAAGATCGGCGACCGGGCGGCGGGCGCGATCAAGTCCGGCGGCACCACCCGGCGGGCGGCCAAGATGGTCATCGTCGACGCCGATCACCCCGATATCCAGGATTACATCAACTGGAAGGTGAAGGAGGAACAGAAGGTCGCCTCCATCGTGGCCGGCTCGAAGATGCACGAGCAGAAGCTGAACGGCATCTTCGCGGCGATCCGGCAATGGGACGGGGCCGAGGCTGACGCCTACGACCCCGCCGCGAATGCGGGCCTGAAGAGTGCGGTGCGCGAGGCGAAGAAATCCGCCATCCCCGAGACCTACATCAAGCGCGTGCTGGACTACGCGCGCCAGGGGTATGACAGCATCGAGTTTCCAACCTATGATACCGACTGGGATTCCGAAGCCTATGCCTCGGTTTCTGGGCAAAATTCGAATAACTCTGTCCGCGTTACCGACGCCTTCCTGGAAGCCGTGCGCAAGGGCGACGACTGGGCGCTGATCAACCGCACCGACGGGTCCGTCGCCAAGACCATCAAGGCACGTGACCTCTGGGAAGACATCGGCCATGCCGCCTGGGCCTGTGCCGATCCGGGGATCCAGTTCCACGACACCGTCAACGCCTGGCACACCTGCCCCGAAGACGGCGAGATCCGCGGCTCGAACCCCTGTTCCGAGTACATGTTCCTGGACGACACGGCCTGCAACCTGGCCTCGATGAACCTGCTGACCTTCCTCAAGGACGGCAAGTTCCAGGCCGAGGACTATATCCACGCCACGCGCCTCTGGACCGTGACGCTGGAAATCTCGGTGACCATGGCGCAGTTCCCCTCGAAGGAAATCGCGCAGCTGTCCTACGACTTCCGCACCCTGGGCCTGGGCTATGCCAATATCGGCGGCCTGCTGATGAACATGGGCTATGGCTATGACAGCGACGAGGGCCGCGCCCTTGGCGCCGCGCTGACCGCGATCATGACCGGCGTTGCCTATGCCACCTCGGCCGAGATGGCGGGCGAACTGGGCCCGTTCTCGGGCTACGAGCGCAACGCCAGGCACATGCTGCGCGTGATGCGCAACCACCGCAACGCCGCCTATGGCGCGACCGAGGGCTACGAGGAGCTGGCCGTCAAGCCGGTGCCGCTGGATCTGGGCAACTGCCCCGATCAGGATCTGGTGACGCTGGCGATGGCCAGCTGGGACGAGGCGCTGCGCCTTGGCGAGCAGCACGGCTACCGCAACGCCCAGACCAGCGTGATTGCCCCCACGGGCACCATCGGCCTGGTCATGGACTGCGACACCACTGGCATCGAGCCCGACTTCGCCCTGGTGAAGTTCAAGAAGCTGGCTGGCGGCGGATACTTCAAGATCATCAACCGCTCGGTTCCTGCCGCGCTGGCCAAGCTGGGCTACAGCCCCGCGCAGGTGGAAGAGATCGTCTCCTACGCCGTGGGTCACGCCAGCCTGGGCAACTGCCCCGGCATCAACACCACCTCGCTGGTCGGCCATGGCTTCGGCCCGGAAGAGCTGAAGAAGGTGGACGGGGCGCTGAAGTCGGCCTTCGACATCCGCTTCGTCTTCAACCAGTGGACGCTTGGCGAAGAGTTCTGCACCAAGACCCTGGGAATCCCGGCGGCCAGGCTGAACGATCCCAGCTTCGACATGCTGCGCCACCTCGGTTTCACCAAGGCCGAGATCGACGCCGCCAACGACCACGTCTGCGGGACCATGACGCTCGAGGGCGCGCCCTTCCTGAAGGAAGAGCATTACGCGATCTTCGACTGCGCCAACCCCTGCGGCAAGAAGGGCAAGCGCTTCCTCTCGGTCGAGAGCCACATCAAGATGATGGCCGCGGCGCAGTCGTTCATCTCGGGTGCGATCTCGAAGACCATCAACATGCCCAACGATGCCACCATCGAGGACTGCAAGGCGGCCTATGAGCTGTCCTGGTCCCTGGGCGTCAAGGCCAATGCGCTCTACCGCGACGGCTCGAAGCTGAGCCAGCCTCTGGCCGCCGCGCTGGTCGAGGATGACGACGAGGCCGCCGAGGTGCTGGAGACCGGCACCCCGCAGGAAAAGGCCGCCGTTCTGGCCGAGAAGGTGATCGAGAAGATCATCGTCAAGGAAGTGGCCCGTGGCCGCGAGAAGATGCCGATGCGCCGCAAGGGCTACACCCAGAAGGCCAGCGTCGGCGGTCACAAGGTCTACCTGCGGACGGGCGAATACGAGGATGGCTCGCTTGGCGAGATCTTCATCGACATGCACAAGGAAGGCGCCGGTTTCCGGGCGATGATGAACAACTTCGCCATCGCGGTCTCGGTCGGTCTTCAGTACGGCGTGCCGCTGGAAGAGTTCGTCGATGCCTTCACCTTCACCAAGTTCGAACCGGCGGGCATGGTGCAGGGCAACGACAGCATCAAGAATGCGACCTCGATCCTCGACTACATCTTCCGCGAGCTGGCCGTCAGCTACCTTGACCGCACCGACCTGGCCCATGTGAAGCCGCAGGGGGCCTCCTTTGATGACGTGGGCCGCGGCGAAGAGGAAGGTGTCAGCAATATCAAGGAGATGAGCGAGAGCGCCGCAACCCGCTCGCTTGAGGTTCTGAAGCAGATCAGCTCGACCGGCTACCTGCGCAAGCGCCTGCCGCAAGAGTTGCTGGTGATGAACGGCACCGTGGGCGAGGCGGTCGCCAAGGCGCCGCAGGCCGGCGTGGCGGCGGTGGCGACCTCTTCGGTGGCGATCTCTGCCGGGGTGACCTCGATGGATGCGCGCGCCAAGGCCAAGATCCAGGGCTACGAGGGCGAGGCCTGCGGCGAATGCGGCAACTACACGCTGGTCAGGAACGGCACCTGCATGAAGTGCAACACCTGCGGCGGCACCTCGGGGTGCAGCTGAACGGATGAGGGCAGGGGCGCGGCAGGGTCCGGGGATCCCGCCGCGCCCGACCCGGAAAGGAACGTCGGCCGGGACAGGCATGGCACGTCGAGCAGTGTGCAGAGAGAGCCCGGCCGGATTGACTGGAGGGAGGGGGAAGCCCCTCCCTCTTTTCTGCTGCGGGGCAGGGACTGCGCGGTCAGGGCCTGTGCGGGCGGGCTCGGTGCGGTGCAGGTTCCGAGTGGGGCCGGGCGGCTGTCGGCGCCGCGCCGCCTCAGCGGCGGCTGAGGCTGCCGAGGATGCCGCGCACCAGCGCCCGGCCGACCTGCGTCGAGACCGAGCGGATCATCGCCTTGGCCGCCGCCTCGCCGACGCTCTGCCGGTTCGAGCTGCGCCGCCGCGTGGTNCGGGGCATGGAATAGCTTCGGGCGCTGCGCGCCTCGCGCTTCGCCCGGGCCTCGTCTTCCTTCTCGCGCGCCTCGCGGGCCTCTTCTTCTTCGCGCTGGCGGGCCATGTCCTCGGCGCGGCGGGTCAGCACCTCATGGGCCGAGTCGCGGTCGATCGCCGTATCGTAGCGCCCGGCGACGGGGCTGACCTGCATCACGCCGCGGCGCTCGGCCTCGGTCACCGGGCCGAGGCGCGAGGACGGCGGGCGGATCAGCGTGCGCTGCACGATCCCCGGAACGCCCTTGGCATCGAGGAAAGAGGTCAGCGCCTCGCCCACGCCCAGCTCGGTGATCACCGTCTCGGTGTCCAGATCGGGGTTCTGGCGGAAGGTCTGCGCCGCGACACGCACCGCCTTGGCATCCTTGGGCGTATAGGCGCGCAGCGCGTGCTGCACCCGGTTGCCAAGCTGGCCCAGCACCTCGTCGGGCACGTCCTGCGGGTTCTGGGTGACGAAGTAGACCCCGACCCCCTTCGAGCGGATCAGGCGCACCACCTGGGCAATCCGTTCCCGCAGCGCCTTCGGGGCATCGTCGAACAGCAGGTGTGCCTCGTCGAAGAAGAAGACCAGCCGGGGCTTTTCGGGGTCGCCGACCTCGGGCAGGTCCTCGAACAGTTCCGAGAGCAGCCAGAGCAGCACGGTGCCGTAGACGCCGGGCGACAGGATCAGGTCATCGGCGGCAAGGATGTTGACGTAGCCGCGCCCGTCGCGGGTGGTGCGCATGAAATCGCCCAGCTCAAGCGCCGGTTCGCCGAAGAAGTGCTCGGCCCCCTCGGCCTGCAGCTTCAGCAGGCGGCGCTGGATCGCGCCGACCGAAGCGGCGCTGACATTGCCGTATTCCCTGCGGATCTCGTCGGCGTTCTCGGCCAGGTAGCTCAGCATCGACTTCAGGTCGTCGAGGTCCAGCAGCATCAGCCCCTGGTCGTCGGCGACCTCGAAGGCGATGAACAGGACGCCCTCCTGAGTCTCGTTCAGCTCCAGCAGGCGGCCCAGCAGGGTCGGACCCATCTCCGAGATCGTGCTGCGCACCGGATGGCCCTGCTTGCCGAAGACATCCCAGAAGATCACCGGGCAGGCCTCGTAGGCGTAGTCGTCAAGGCCGATGGTGGCGGCGCGCTTTTCCAGGAAGTCCTTAGAGGTGCCCGGCTGGCTGAGCCCCGAGAGGTCGCCCTTCACATCGGCAACGAAGATCGGCACGCCCTGCGCCGAGAGCCCCTCGCAGAGGATCTGCAGGGTCACCGTCTTGCCGGTGCCGGTGGCGCCGGCCACCAGACCGTGCCGGTTGGCGCGCTTCAGGTTCAGCCACTGGCCGTCCCCGGCGCCGCCCACGAAAATGCTGTTCTCTTCGGTCATTCCGACTGCCCTCTTGCTTCAGGGCAGCTTTCCACGCGGCGGCGGCGCGGGCAAGATCCCGCGTGCGCCGCGCCGCGTGAAGGGGGACGTTGGCGTAGGGTGGGTGCAACCCACCTGGGCCCCGACGTGCCCGTCACTCTGTCCTGGCGCTCAGTCCCTGCGGAAGGCCCAGAGCCAGACCCCGACCAGCACCAGCGACAGCAGCGCGTTCCAGCTCGCCATGGACAGGCCGAGGAACTGGAAGGCGACCTCGTCGCAGCGGATCAGCGGTGCCGACATGATCTGGTCAAAGAGCTGATCGGCGCTGACCGATCCCGTTCCGGACGAGGTGCAGGAGGTCGGGCCTTCGAAGATGTCGCGCTCGACGCCGGTGTGATAGAGGCCGATGCCCGCCGTCACCGCCGCCGCCAGCGCGCCCAGCAGGGCCAGCAGCCGCTGTCCGGTCGCCACGGCGGCCCCGGCGATCACGATCGCCGCCAGGTGCGGCCAGCGTTGCAGCAGGCAGAGGTGGCAGGGCGCCAGCCCGCCAAGGAACTGCGAGCCCAGGGCGCCCAGCAGGAGGGCGGCGGATCCGGCGCCTGCAAGCGCCGTCTTCAGTCGGAAAGTCATAGATATCTCAATACCAGGAAGCCGGCGAGGAGAATGACGAAAAACACCGTGAAGACAAGGCCGAGGCGCTTCTCGATGAAGTCACGAACGGGTGAGCCGAATTTCCACAGCAGCCCGGCGATGATGTAGAAGCGCAGGCCCCGCGCGATGATCGAGGTGATGACGAAGGTGCCCAGAGACATGCCGGTCCAACCCGACATGATGGTGATGACCTTGTAGGGGAAGGGCGTGATGCCGGCGCCGAGGACGGCCCAGAAGCCGGCGTCGTTGAAGCGCTGGTTGAACTCTTCCATGGCATGGCCCTTGCCCATGCTCTCGAGGATCGGCTGGCCGATGCTGTCGAAGGCGAAGGCGCCGATGGCATAGCCCAGCATGCCGCCGGCGACCGAGGCGGCCATGGCGACACCGGCAATGGTGAAGGCACGTGAGGGCCGCGCGATGATCATCGGAATCATCAGCAGGTCCGGCGGGATGGGAAAGAACGAGCTTTCCACGAAGGCCACCAGGGCCAGGACCCAGAGCGAGTGGGGATGATCCGCCATGCGGATGGTCCAGTCATAGAGCCGTCTGATCACGCAGATCTCCTTTGGCCGGGCAGGGTGCCTGATTCTGGCGTTGTTTTCCGGTGTGTGTGGCGGGTGCCGTATCGGGGCGGTGCCTGCAGTGGCCAAGCCCGGGGGCCACGCGGCCCAGAGACCACGCGGCCGCGGAGGGGTCAAGCGATGGCAGGCCGGAAGGTGCCGGCACGGTCGCCCGGGGCGGGCTTGTGCCGCGAAGGGGGCAGCCGGCCTATCCGAAGGGATAGGATCCTGTCCGATCTTGCCCTTCGCTCTCCCCTTGCGCCTCTCCCCGGGCGTGCCGGCGGTCGGTAAAAGAAATGCAACAGGGCGACGACACGGCCCGCATCGGACAGGACGGCCCAGGGCCGCAGAGGAGAGAGACAATGCGCAACAAGATCACCCGTGACCGCAACGTGACCCTCGACATGCTGACCTCTGCCGTCGATGAGGCCATGCAGCAGCTGGCCGCCGTGCCCGCCGAGGAAACCTCGGCCCGCGTCGCCCGCCGCGTTCTCGACAGCTCGGGCGTCTACGCCCTGCGCCAGGCCCTGTCGCGCCGGGGAGGCATCGCCCGCCTGCCGCGCGAAAGCGCCGAGGCCCTGCAGGCCGCCTGCCTGGCCTGATCACCCATTCCGCTCACGGAACAGGGGCCTGACCCGCGCCTCGCTTCACAGGAAGCAAAGCGGGTCACCTTGCCCCCGATCCCGCCCCGGATCAGCAGGGGCTGAGCGACCGGCCCCGGCCCGCCGGTCTTCGGGGCCTCCCATCCAAGAAGATTCCTGACCCGTCGCATCCGCCGTCCGGCCCCCGGTTGGTCAGCCGTTTCCCCCGGCAGGGTGGTCAGGCGGTCCGGACCTCGGGCTGCGCGCCCTGCGGCAGGCAGCCAAGCTCTGCAAGGCTGACGCGGATCGCGTCGTCGAGCGGAGTGCGTGGCTCTGGTCCGATCAGCGCTTCGAGGCGGTGGTTGTCCAGCCGCACGGGGTGGCGCCAGTAGGGCGCGATCTCGGCCGCCTCGCGGGGGAAGGCCGCGAAGGGTGCCGCCAGCCGCAGGGCCCACCAGGGAAAACGGATCACCGGCAGGTCGCGGCCCGCCACGCGCCGGATGGCCTCGACCATCTGGTGGCCGTCGGTATCCTGGAACCCGGCGAACTGCACCTCTTCGAAGGCATGCTGCGGGCCGGGCTGGTCCAGCAGCCGGGCGGCCGCCTCGGCAAGGTCCGGCAGGTAGGCCCAGCTGTGCCCCGGCCCCCGTGCGGGGGTCACGATGCGGCGCAGCGGACGTCCCGGGCGGATCATGGCCTGCGAGAACCAGCTGGAGCGGCTGCCGGGGCCGAAGAAGTCACCGGCGCGCAGGACAAGGACCGGCACCTCCTGCGAGGCGGCCCTGAGGCGGGCTTCCAGCGCCACGCGGATGCGGCCCTTGCGGCTGTGCGGCTGCTGCGGACTGCGCTCAGAAATCACCGGCACGCGGGCCGGGTCGAAGTTGTAGATGGTTCCCGGCAGCAGGATCCGCGCACCCTCTGCCCGGGCGGCGGCAATGGTGTTCTCGATCATCGGCAGCACCAGCCGGTCCCAATGGCGATAGTTCGGCGGATTCACCGCATGGACGATCACCGAGACCCCCCGGGCCGCGCGCGCCACGTCCTCGGCCTGCATTGCGTCGCCCCGGACCCAGTCGATGCGCCCCGCGCCTGAGGGCATCACCTGGCGCGCCATGCCGCGCACCTGCCAGCCGTGCCGCAAGAGCGCCCCGGCGATACTGCCGCCGATGCCCCCCGTGGCCCCGAGGACCAGGGCCTGCTTTCCTGTCATTGTCATCGCGTTTCCTTTCCTGGGGTTGCGCACTGCCGGGCCGATCCGCCGGACCATCCAGAGGGTGCCCCGGAAAGGGTGTGAAAGAGAATTGCAAGAATTCCTGCATCGGATAGAGAGAAATTTATGAGTACACCGATCTCCTGGGACGATCAGCGGATCTTCCTCGCCATCCTGGAAGAGGGCAGCCTGTCCGGCGCCGCGCGCCGCCTCGGCCTGTCGCATCCGACCGTGCGCGCCCGTCTGGACGGGCTCGAACGGGCGCTGGACACGGTGCTTTTTACCCGCTCCGCCAGTGGCCTGACCCCGACCGCGGCGGCGCTGTCGCTGCGCGAGCCGGCCCGGGCCATGGCCATGGCGTCAGAGCTTTTCGTGCGCCAGGCCTCGGGGCCGGAGGGGGGCGTGGCGGGGACTGTGCGGATCAGCGTGCCGGACCTGATGGGGATCGAAGTGGTGCCGCAGATGCTGACCGCGTTGCGGCAGGCGCATCCGGCGCTGCGGATCGAGCTGGAGCTGAGCAACCGGCCGGCCAATCTTCTGGCGCAGGAGGTGGACGTCGCCGTGCGCACGGTGGCGCCAACCCAGGCCGCGCTGGTGGCGCGCCGCGTCGCGGAGATCCCGCTGGGGTTCTTCGCCGCCCGCGACTACATCGCCCGCCGGGGAATGCCGCTGACACCCGAAGACCTTGCCTTGCATGACCTGATAGGTCCCGACCGTGCCGCCGCCGACCTGGCCATGGTTGCCCGCCTCGCTGTCTTCGGCGGCCTGCCCGGGTTCGCGCTGGCCTGCGACAACCACCCGGCGCACCTTGCAGCGGCCCGCGCCGGTCTGGGCATCGCCGCCACCCAGGTTCCGGTCGGAGCGCGCGATCCACAGCTGGTCCGCGTTCTGCCGGACCTGGAGCTGGAGCGGCTGCCGGTCTGGATCGAGATGCACGAAAACCTGGCGCGTCTGCCGCGGGTCAGGGCGGTCTTCGATCACTTCGTCGAAAGCTACAGGGCGTTGATGCGCGCCGGCTGACGGAGGCTATTCAGGGGGCATTCACGGGGGGGACCGGGCAGGGGGCCGAGCCCCTGTTCCGGGCTGGCTCAGGCGGGCTGGCTCTCGTTTTCTTCGGCCATCAGCCGGTCGATTTCGTCGCGCAGCGCATGGAGCTGTTCCACAAGATCTTCGACCAGCCGGGTCGCTTCGCTGCGCGCATCCGGCAGCGTCTCGAGCAGGCGGCACTGGGTCGTCATGGTCTCGCACTCCAGCGTCGAGAAGATGCCCACGAGGGCGTGGAACGCACGGCGCAGGGCCTCGGAATTGGCGGCCTCGGGGGACAGAGTCATCTGCTCGGTCAAGGTCGAGAGATGACGCTCGATGTCGCGCCGCGTGGCGGCCAGCATCTTGGCGGTCAGCCCGCCGCTGAACTCACGGTTCAGCTTGTCCAGACGTGCCGCGAAGGCGGCGGCGTCGACGAAGGTGGTCCGCTCGTCCGGCGGGGCGGCAGGGGCCGCTGCCGGCGTGGGCGCCTTGGCGGCTTTCGTGCGGGTCTTCGCCGGTTCAGAGGCCGAAGCGGAGGCGGTCGCGCTTTCGGAGATCGGTTCCGCAACATCCGGGGCAGCCTGTGCCGCGGCGCCCTTGCCCGTCGCGGGCTTCCAGCGGTCCAGGGCGGCGGCCAGCTGCCGGATCAGCACTGGTTTGGTCAGCACCTCGTCGAAGCCCGACTCGAGGTAGAAGCTGTGCTGATCGGCACCGGCATGGGCGGTCAGGCCGATGATCGGCAGCCGGCCTTCCGCACCGGGCAGCGCGCGGATCTCGCGCGTGGCGGCTGTGCCGTCCTTCACGGGCATCGAGACATCCATCAGCACGAGGTCGTACTTGAGGTTGCTCACCGCCTCGACGGCCTCGGCGCCGTTGACCACCATGTCGACGTTCTGGCCCATGCGCTCGAGCATTGAGCGGATCACCAGCTGGTTGGTGCTGTTGTCCTCGGCAACGAGGATGCGCATCTGCGGCAGGTCGGGCAGATCGTGATCCTGGTCGCTCTCCTGCTGCGCCTCGGAGGCGGTCACCGGCAGGTCCAGCCAGAAGTACGAGCCCTTTTCCTCCTCGCTTTCGAAGCCCATCTTGCCGCCCATCAGTTCGGCCAGGCTGAGGCTGATCGACAGGCCAAGCCCGGTGCCCGCCATGCGGTTGGAGTAAGAGGCGCCGAGCTGCTCGAACCGCCCGAACACGCGCGAGTGGTATTCCTCGGGGATGCCGGCGCCGGTATCCTTGACGCCGAGACGCAGGTGCAGCTTGTCGCCGGTCGCGACGTTGCAGCGGGTGACCGACAGGATCACGCTGCCTTCGGAGGTGAACTTGATCGCATTGCTGACCAGGTTCGACAGGATCTGTCGGATGCGGCCCGCATCGGCGCGGATCCAGGGCGGAATGTCCGCATCGATCTGGCTGTCCAGGTGCAGGCCCTTCTCCTGGGCCTTCTGGGCATAGAGGTGGATGACCGAGCGGACCAGGCCGTTCAGCTCGAAGGTCTCTTCCTCGATCTGCAGGCGTCCGGCCTCGATCTTGGAGGCATCGAGGATGTCGTTCAGGATCACCAGCAGGGCGTTGGCGCTGCTGCGGGCCACCTTCACCTGGCCGCGCTGGTCGGCGTCCAGCTGGCTGTCCTCGAGCGCGCTGAGCATGCCCAGCACACCATTCAGCGGCGTGCGCAGCTCGTGGCTGATCACGGCGAGGAATTCGCTCTTGGTCTGGTTGGCGCGTTCGGCGGTGGTGACCGCTTCCTGCAGCTTGGCCTCCTGGGCCAGTTCTTCGGTGATGTCACGCAGCACGCCGCGAACGTTGGTCAGCTCGCGGTTGTGATCCAGTTCGGCTTCCAGGTAGGCGCGCACATGCAGGGGGGCGCCGTCGGGGCGCATCAGCCTGAGATTGGCGACGTGGTTCACTGTGCCCCGGCCCGTCGCCAGATCGCGCTTGGCTTCGAGCATCTTTTCGAGCTTGGCGAAATCCTCGGGGTGGACGAAGTGGCGCAGCAGCACGGGCTCGGCGTCATCGGGACGGCCCAGCAGGCGGTTCATGTTGGCCGACCAGGTGACCGTCAGCGCGGGATGCTCCTGCCGCAGCCAGTGCAGATCCGCGACCCGCATCGCCGCCGAGAGGTTCTGTTCGCTCTGGCTCAGCTTGAGCTGCTGGCGCCGCTCTTCCGACACGTCGCGGATGGTCGAGATCAGGTAGAGCGGGCGTCCCTCGCGGTCGGCCATCAGCTCGGAGACGGCGGCAACGTCGATGACCCGTCCGTCGCGGGCGCGGACCTTGTAGACGATCTCGCGCCGGGCCGGCTTGCCCGTCTCGGCCGAGGTGGCCAGGGCGACCCGTTCGCTTTCGACGACGAGATCCTCGTATTCGGGCATCAGCATGCTCTGGAACTCTCCGCCGGTCATGTGGCCGCCGTAGGGCAGGGCCAGCAGGCGGGCGTATTCATCCGTCCATTCGACGCGATCCCGCAGGAAGTCCCAGCGGACGGTGCCGATTCGCGCGATGCGCTGTGATTCCTGAAGATCCTGGGCCAGGTGGGTCAGGCGGCGTCCACGCGCCCGGTAGGCCCGTCCCTGGATCAGCAGGGCCAGCGCCGCCAGCAGCATGACGCCGATGGCGAGAAGGTAGCGGGTCTCAAGCTCGATGATCTGGGTCAGTGTCATGCACCACCCCGCGCATGCAGGGGCAGGGGGCGGGCAAGTGGCTGGACGGCAAGGGAAAGCGCCGAAAGGCAAGCAAGCCGCCGCAGCACGGACACGACGGCGGGACCGGCTCCTGTCGCGGATCCCGGGCCTCGGGCCTCGGCCGGTCGGCTCTGCCGTGTCGACAGCTCTTGCATGGGTTTCGTCCGTTCCTGTCGGTTGCCTGTGAGCGTCTGGGGCTCGCGCTTCTGCGTCGGGTTGTTTCGATAATGATAAATGATGGCGATTCTGGGACGCAAGCACAGCATTGATCGGTTGCGATTCTCGCATTTGCGGGTTTACGGCACCCCTGATCCGAGGGGGTGCCCAAGCAGAGATCACTCTGCATCCCCTGGCGGGAAGTTTGCTTGCCGGGGGCGGTTTTAGCTGCCAATCTGACGCTGAGGCGCATCAGATTGTTCGGCAGAAACCTGCCCATGCCCCCGCGGCATGCCGTCAGATCATGCCGGATATGCTTGAACCCCGGGGACGGCTCAATAGGCTGCTGCAATTCGCCCGGGGCCAGAGGGACGCGGAGACCTTCCGTGCGGCGCCGGGACAGACAAGGCGATGAGGCCTGATCAGAAATAGGAGAGGATTCATGAAACCCATTGCGAAGCTGGCCATTGCGGCCCTGCTGTCGGGGACCGCGCTGTCGGGGGTACAGGCGGCAACCCATCCGGTGACCGGGCAGGAACTGGCGGCAGACCAGACCTTCACCTACCGGCTGCTGGACGACGTCAGCTCCTTCGATCCGCAGATCGTCGAGGACGTGGACGGCGCCAACGTGGTGCGCGACCTCTTCGAGGGCCTGATGAACCAGGACGAGGAGGGCAACCTGGTGCCCGGCGTGGCCACCGGCTACGAGCTGTCCGATGACAAGATGACCTACACCTTCACCCTGCGCGACACCGCCGTCTGGTCCAATGGCGACCCGGTCGTCGCCGGTGACTTCGTCTATGCCTGGCGCCGCGCGGCCGACCCGGCGACCGCCTCTCCCTACCAGTGGTTCATCGACCTGATGTCGCTGGAGAACGCCTCGGCCGTGATCGCCGGTGACATGACCCCGGACCAGCTGGGCGTCTCGGCCCCGGATGATCACACCCTGGTCGTCAAGCTGACCACGCCGCTGCCCTACTTCCCGCAGATGACCACCCATTCGACCACCTTCCCGGCGCCGCAGAAGGTGATCGAGGAGTTCGGCTCGGAGTGGACCAAGCCCGAGAACCTGGTGTCCAACGGGGCCTATACGCTGACCGAGTACATGCCCGGCGAGCGTATCGTGCGCGAGCGCAACGCGACCTACTGGGACAACGAGAACACCATCCTCGACAAGACCGTCGGCCTGATCATCAACGACGAGAACATCGCGCTGACCCGCTATCTCGCGGGCGAACTGGACCTGACCGACGTGCCCGCCGGCCAGTATCCGCGCCTGAAGGAAGAACACCCCGACGAGGCGATCTCGTTCCCGCGCCTGTGCAACTACTACTACACCTTCAACCTGTCGGACTCGGGCCCCGAGGCCTTCAAGAACCCGATGGTACGTGAGGCCCTGTCGCTGGCCGTCGACCGCAAGGTCATCGTCGAGAACGTCATGGCCGGTGGCCAGCCCGAGGCCTACAGCTTCACCCCCGAAGCCGTCGCCGGCTTCACCCCGCCGTCCTCGGCCATGGTCGACATGACCCAGGCCGAACGCGACGCCAAGGCCAAGGAGCTGCTGGCCGAGGCCGGTTACGGCGCCGACAACCCGCTGTCCTTCGAGATGGTCTACAACACCTCGGAAGCCCACGAGAAGATCGCCGTGGTGCTCAGCCAGATGTGGAAGCAGAAGCTGGGCGTCCAGGCCACCCTCGCCAACATGGAGTGGAAGGTCTTCCTGGAAGAGCGCGGCAACCAGAACTTCGACATGGCGCGTGGCGCATGGTGCGGTGACTACAACGAGGCCTCGACCTTCCTCGACCTGATCACCACCCCCTCGGGCTACAACGACGGCAAGTTCTCGAATGCCGAGTACGATCAGCTGATCGCCGATGCCAAGACCGCCGAGGACACCACCCCGCTCTATACCCGCGCCGAAGAGATCATCGCCGCGGAGACCCCGGTGATCCCGATCTACCACTACGCCGGCGTCTACATGATGGACAGCGACGTGGGGAACTGGCCCGTCGATAACGTCGAGCAGAACTGGTACTCCAAGAACCTCTACAAGCTCGCCGAGTAACCTCGTTCGTTAACCCGTGTGGCCCCCGGATCCGTCGCGCAAGCGGCCGAGCCGGGGGCCATCCCTATTCCGGTACCCGCCAATGCTCGCATATGTCGCGCGCCGCCTGTTGGTCGCCATCCCCACAATCCTGTTGCTGGTGATCGCCTCCTTCTTCCTGATGCATACCGCACCGGGCGGCCCCTTCACCTCGGAACGACCGCTGCCACCGGCCGTCCTCGCCAATATCGAGGCCCAGTACGGGCTCGACCAGCCGCTGTGGAAGCAGCTCTGGGATTATCTCTACAACGTCGTGGTGCATCTCGATTTCGGTCCCTCCTTCGTGCAGAAGGATCGCAGCGTGAACGATATCATCGCCAATGGTTTCCCGATTTCGCTGACCTATGGCAGCCTGTCGTTCCTTGCCGCCTCCGTGGTCGGCATCGCGCTCGGCATTGCCGCCGCCATCCGTCACAACACCTGGCTCGACTACGTTGCCGTCTCGCTCGGCATCGCCGCACAGGCCCTGCCGAACTTCATCATGGGCCCGATCCTGATCCTGACCTTCACCCTCTGGCTGGGTATCCTGCCCGGCGGCGGCTGGAACGGCGGGCAGTGGGAATACCTGATCATGCCGGTGATCGCGCTCTCGACGTCCTACATGGGCAATATCGCCCGGATCACCCGATCCTCGATGCTCGAGATCCTGAATTCCAACTTCATCCGCACCGCGCGGGCCAAGGGCCTGCCGACCCGTGCCATCATCTGGCGCCACGCAATGAAGCCGACGCTGCTGCCGGTGGTGAGCTACCTCGGCCCGGTCTTCGTCTACGTGCTGACCGGCTCGGTCTTCGTCGACCTCTACTTCTCGACCGGCGGGCTGGGGCAAAGCTACGTCAGCTCGGCGCTGACGCGGGACTATGCGGTCCTGCTGGGGGTGACGATCCTCTACGGCGCGCTGACCGTCGTCGTGAACCTTCTGACCGACCTCGCCTATGCGTGGTTCGATCCCAAGATCCGCTACTGAGGTTGCCATGTTCGGAAAATCTGAAAAGGCGGCCGAGCTTGCCGCCGATGTCACCGATTTCAACGCCATCCGGGGCCGCTCGCTGTTCCGCGATGCGATGGATCGCTTCCTGAGAAACAAGGCCGCCATGGCCTCGGTCGTGGTGCTGGCGCTGATCGTGCTCTTCGTCGTCTTCGGCCCGCTGATCGCCCAGTATTCCAACGAGGAAATCGACTGGGCCCGGATGGGCGACATCAAGGGGATGGGCGCGCCCTCGCTTGAAACGGGCCATTACTTCGGCGTTGACGAGCTGGGCCGCGACCTGTTCGCGCGCACCATCCAGGCCACCCGCACCTCGCTGCTGGTCGGGCTGATCGGGGCCGGCATGGCGCTGATCGTCGGCACCGCCTGGGGCGTCATCGCCGGCTATTACGGCGGGCGGCTGGACAGCGTCATGATGCGCTTCGTCGACATCATGCTGGCGATCCCGCTGACGCTGATCCTGATCCTGATCCTGGTCATCGCGGGGCGCAATTTCGTGACGCTCTTCGTGGCGCTCGGCGCGGTCAGCTGGCTGACCATGAGCCGCATCGTCCGTGGCCAGACCCTGACCCTGAAGACCCGCGAGTTCATCGAGGCCGCCCGCGCCGGCGGCGTCAGCGAGACCGGCATCATCTTCCGCCACATCCTGCCGAACCTGATCGGCGTGGTGATCGTCTATGCCTCGCTGCTGGTGCCCGAGATGATCCTGGCCGAAAGCTTCATCTCGTTCCTCGGGCTCGGGATTTCCGAACCCATGACCTCGCTCGGGCGTCTGATCGCCGAAGGGGCAGGGACGATGAACTACGGGACCCTGTGGCAACTGCTGTTCCCGCTCTTCTTCTATGTCACCATCATCATCACGATGTTCTTCATCGGCGATGGCCTGCGTGACGCGCTTGATCCGAAGGACCGCTGACATGAGCATTCTTTCCGTGAAGGACCTGAAGGTCACCTTCGACACGCCCGATGGCGCGGTCGAGGCCGTCAAGGGCGTCTCTTTCGACATCGGCGCGGGCGAATGCCTGGGCATCGTCGGCGAAAGCGGCTCGGGCAAGAGCCAGAGCTTCATGGCCGCCATGGGCCTGCTGCCGCCGAACGGGCGGGCCTCGGGCTCGGTCCAGTTCCAGGGGCAGGAGATCCTGAACCTGCCGCCCGCCAGGCTGAACCGTGTCCGGGGCGCCGACCTGGGCATGATCTTTCAGGATCCGCTGACCGCGCTGACCCCGCACCTGCGGGTCGGCGAGCAGATGGCCGAGGTGCTCAAGATCCACAAGGGTCTGTCCGGTGCAAAGGTCCGCAAGCTCTGCCTCGACTGGCTGGACCGGGTGCGCATCCCCGAGGCCGCACGGCGGATGGAGCAGTATCCCCACGAGCTGTCGGGTGGCATGCGCCAGCGGGTGATGATCGCCCAGGCCATGCTGTGCGAGCCCAAGCTGCTGATCGCGGATGAGCCCACCACCGCGCTGGACGTCACCGTCCAGGCCGAGGTGCTGGACCTGATGTCGGCGCTGCAACAGGAGATGGGCACCGCCATCGCGCTGATCACGCACGACATGGGCGTCGTTGCCCGGATGTGCGACCGCATCAAGGTCATGCGCCTGGGTGAGTTCGTCGAAGAGGGCGAGGCGGTGGCGCTTTTCGCCAATCCGCAGCACGCCTACACCAAGCGCCTGCTCGACGCGATGCCGCGCATCGACAGCCAGCAGGAGAGCAGGGCCGAGATCACCGGCCAGACGATCCTCAGCGTCGAGGGCAT
>NZ_AFPM01000136.1 GCF_000220565.1 Oceanicola sp. S124
CTGGCCCGTCGCCATACCCTGATCGAGCCCGTCCTGCTGGGCGACGCGGGCAAGATCGCCGCGACCGCCGCCGAGCTGGGCGAAAGCCTCGAGGGCATCGAGGTGATCGACCTGCCCCTGCACCGGGACGCTGCCCGCCAGGCGGTGGCGCTGGTCAACGAGGGCCGTGCCCAGGCGCTGATGAAGGGCCACCTGCATACGGACGAGCTGTTGCGCCCTGCCCTCGACAAGGTGACGGGGCTGCGGGCCGGGCGGCGCTTCACCCATGTCTTCGTGATGGACGTGCCCGGCCTTGCCCATCCGCTGCTGGTCACCGATGCCGCGATCAACATCGCGCCGGACCTGAAGACCAAGGTGGATATCGTGCAGAATGCCATCGACCTGGCGCTGTCCCTTGGGATCGGGCAACCCAAGGTCGGCGTGCTTTCCGCGGTCGAGACGGTCAACCCGGACATTCCCTCCTCGCTGGACGCCGCGCTGCTGTCAAAGATGGCCGAGCGCGGCCAGATCCGCGGCGGGCTGGTCGACGGGCCGCTGGCCATGGACAATGCCGTGGATCTCTCGGCCGCGCGCACCAAGGGCATCAATTCCCCGGTGGCGGGCCGTGCCGAGGTGCTGGTGGTGCCCAATCTCGATGCCGGCAACATGCTGGCCAAGCAGCTGACCTATATCTCGCACGCCGAGGGCGCCGGGCTGGTGCTGGGCGCGCGGGTGCCGATCATCCTCAACTCGCGCGCCGATGACGACATGGCGCGGCTAGCCTCCTGCGCCGTCGCCGCGCTGCATGACGCCCGCATCCGGGGGATCCCGGCATGAACGAGCACCTGCTGGTCCTCAACGCGGGCTCCTCCTCGCTGAAACTGGGCCTGTTCACCGCCGAGCCCGAGCCCATGGCCCTGGCCACCGGCCATGTCGAGCGCATCGGCAGCGCGCACGCAGAGCTGCACCTGAAACAGGCGGGCGGTGCGGTGATCGCCGATCAGGGGCTGGGCGCGCAGGGCAAGACGCATCAGGAGGCGCTGCAGGCCGCGCTTGGACCGTTGCTGCAAGCGCATCCCGGCGCGCGCGTCCGGGCTGTCGGCCATCGCATCGTTCATGGCGGGCGCAGCTACGCCGAGCCGGTGGTGCTGAACGACCAGAGCCTGTCCTACCTTGCCGAGCTGGTGCCCTTCGCGCCACTGCACCAGCCGCACAACCTGGCCGGGGTGACGGCCGCGCGTGCGGCCTTCCCCGAGGCGCAACAGGTGGGCTGCTTCGACACCGCCTTCCACCGCCATCACCCCTTCGTCAACGACACCTTCGCCCTGCCCCGCCGCTTCTACGAGAAGGGCGTGCGGCGCTACGGCTTTCACGGGCTGTCCTACGACTATGTCGCCGGGCGGCTGGCGCAGATGGCGCCGCTGCTGCACCAGGGCCGGGTGGTGGTGGCACATCTGGGCAATGGCGCCTCGATGTGCGGACTGTCGGCGGGGCGGTCGGTGGCCTCGACCATGGGGTTCTCGGCGCTCGACGGACTGCCCATGGGCACCCGGTCCGGCCAGGTCGACCCGGGGGTGCTGCTCTACCTGATGGACCAGGAGGGGATGGCGCCGGCGCAGATCTCGGACCTGCTCTACCGCGAGAGCGGGCTGAAGGGCATGTCGGGCATCGGATCGGACATGCGGGCCTTGCTGGGATCGGACAGCCCCCATGCGGCAGAGGCAATCGACTACTTCTGCTTCCGCGCCCGGCGCGAACTGGGCGGGCTGGCCGCGGCGCTGGAGGGGCTGGACGCGCTGGTCTTCACCGGTGGCATCGGAGAAAACGCCGCGGCGATCCGCGAGCGGATCTGCCGGGGCATGCACTGGCTGGGTATCGAGCTGGACGAGCGGGCCAATGCTGCAGGCGCGACGGTGATCTCGACCGCCTTCAGCCGCGTGCGGGTGCTGGTCATACCGACCAACGAAGAGCTGGTCATCGCCCGGGCGGCGGCACGGCTGTCGCGCTAGGCAGGACAGTGTGCCGAACCCGCCGGAGGGGCGCCCGGGGGCAAGGCCCCCGCGCCCCCTCGGGGGGTCGATGCCCCCGAGGGGGCGGCCCCGGGGTCTACTTGGTGAGGATCAGCTTGCCGGCGCGGGTGATGCGCAGGGTATAGACCTGATCGTTCAGCACGATATGCGCCGTGGCGCCGCCCTGGGTCAGCTCCTGGGCGCTGTGCTGCGGGATCGCGGGGAATGCGGTCTCACGGTCGATCTTCTCGGACATCATCGCGTCGTTTCCTTCCATTCGAGCCTTGCCAGCAGGGCTTCCAGCCCCGAACCGCCGCCTTCCGGCCCCTCGAAGAGCTTCGCCAGAAGCTCGACCGGGCGGAACAGCTCTGCATCTTCGGGGCCTCTGCCCCTGGCGATGTCGGATCGGGTCCTGTCCTGCTGCATTCTCGTCTTGTCCGTTCATGCCGGCGCACGCCTCGGTGCACCCTGCGAAAAAGTTGACTGATAAGATCAGGATTGTCAATCCGACTAATTTAGTCAGATACTCATTCCCACCTTCCCGCCCGCGCCTTCGGCGGGATCCGGCGCAGCGCAGCCCCTGTGCGTTTCCGGCCTGGCGGGGCCCTGAGCCGGTCCGAGAGGACCCGGAGACCACCGGCCCCGGACGCAGAACTTGACTGGCGGGTCAATTATCGCCTTTCATGAGCGCGTTACGGAATTGTCATCCGCCAGAGTCACTCGACGCATAATGCGGCCCTGTAGAACGAGGTCGCACTGCCTAGAGGCAGGCGGACACGTTCGATTGCAAAGAGATCCGCACCACCAACAGGGGTTCAACATGACCATTTCCCGCCGTACCGCGCTGCAGCTGACCGCTGGCGCCGTTGCCGCTCCCGCCGTCCTGCGCGCCAGCGATGCGCTGGCCTCCTCGGGTACCGTCAAGGTCCTGGCCTGGCAGGACTACGTCCAGCCGAACATCGCCGAGGCCTTCGAGGCCGAGACCGGCATCAAGCTCGAGCTGACCACCTTCGGTTCGAACGACGAGGCCGAATCGACCGTGCGCGCCAATGGCGGCAAGGGCTTCGACGTGGTCTTCCCCTCGATCACCAACGTTGCCAACTACGTCGACGATTCGGGCGAGCATTTCTTCCAGCCGATCCCCGAGACGGTGAACGTGGATGCCATCATTCCCTCGTTCCTGCGTGACAGCGCCGCCCTGGGTGGCGTGCAGATGGGCAACCAGGTCGCCCTGCCCTTCACCTGGGGCACCGAGGGCATCACCCTGAACCGCGCCGCCCTGCCGGTCTCGGATGCCGACCTCTCCTACGGCCATCTCTTCGCCGAGGGCACCGAGGGCAAATCCGCCTTCCGCCAGAAGTCCGCGCTGATCGGCGTCGGCCTCTACCTGGATGCCGCCGGCGAGATCGAGAGCAACCGCATGCTCGACGTCTACAAGTCCGAAGAGGACGCCCGCCGCGTCTTCGGCGCCATCGTCGAGTACATGGTCGCCAACAAGGACCACTTCGGCGCCTTCTGGAACAACGCCACCGAGGCGACCTCCGCCTTCAAGGACGCCGGCTGCGTCATCGGCCAGACCTGGGACACCACCGGCCTGCTGCTGAACCGCGAGAACCCGGACTACGTCTACCGCGCGCCGAAAGAGGGCATCATCACCTGGCTGGACAGCTTCGGCATGCTGCGCGGCGCCGAGAACACCGAACAGGGCGTGGCCTTCATCAACTTCATGCTGAAGCCGGAAGTGGGCGGCATGTTCGCCAACAACACCGGCTACAACTCGGCCGTGGCCGGTGCCGCCGATTTCGCCAGCGACGAGTTCAAGGCCCAGTTCAACGAGACCTACACCGCAGAGGTCCTCGGCAACATGTGGTGGTGGCAGTCCGACACCCCGTTCTACGCGCCCGTCGTCAACGAGATGGTCGAGATCATCACCAACGCCTGATCGCGTTGCGGGGAGCGCCTGGCGGCTGGCCGGGCGCTCCCCTTTTCACATGCAGGGCCCACTGCACGCGTCGGAGCCTCCGGCGGCAGTATTTGGGGCCATCGGATAGAAGCAGGGCCGGGCAACGGCCCGCAGCGGCGCGCCGAACGGCGGGTCGCCAACAACGGGGACAGCAATGAGCGACGCCACCATGCGCGGCCAGGACGTGCATCTGCAGGCGATGCAGGTGACCTATCCGAACGGTTTCACGGCCGTTCAGCCCACCGACCTGCACATCCGCGCGGGCGAGTTCTTTTCCATCCTCGGGCCCTCGGGCTGCGGCAAGACGACGATCCTGCGCACCGTTTCGGGCTTCGTCGAGCCCTCGCACGGGCAGGTGCTGATCGGCGGCGCGGACATGCGCGGCATCGGCCCCAACGGACGTCCAACGGCGCTGATCTTCCAGAACCTCGCGCTGTTCCCGCTGATGCCGGTCTGGGAAAACGTGGCCTTCGGCCTCGAGGCGCGCGGCGTCGGCAAGGCGGCACGGCGCCAGAAGGCGCAGGAGCTGCTGGAGCTCGTCGCCCTTGGCGATCAGGGCGAAAAGCTGCCCTCGGAGCTGTCCGGCGGCCAGCGCCAGCGCGTCGCCATCGCCCGTGCCCTCGCCGTGGAACCCGCCGTGCTGCTGCTGGACGAGCCGCTTTCGGCGCTGGATCTGAAGCTGCGCCAGCACATGCGCGCCGAGCTGCGCGAGATCCAGCAGAAGACCGGCGTGACCTTCATCTACATTACCCATGACCAGGGCGAGGCCCTGACCATGTCCGACCGCATCGCCGTGATGAACGCCGGCGTGATCGAACAGGTGGGCTCGGGCGACGAGATCTATTCCGATCCCGCCTCGGCCTTCGTCGCCAGCTTCGTGGGCGAGGTGAACAACTTTGCAGGGCGGATCGCCGCCACCGAGGGCGAGATGGCACGGATCGACACCGCCTCGGGGCAGCTTCTGGCGCGCAACCCGCGCGGGCTGGCCGTCGGGGATCAGGCGATCCTCTTCGTGCGTCCCGAACAGATGGGCTTTGGCGAGTTCCGGAACACCTTTGACGCCCGGCTGACCCGGCGCGACCTGGAAGGCGCCTTCATAAACTATGAATTCGTCACTGATGCCGGGCAGCATCTGGTCGTGCACCAGACCAACCACGGCGCCCCCGGCGGCGAGATGACCCGCGCCCGGGTGGGCTTTGACCCGGGCTCGGCGCTGGTCCTGCCCGAGGGGCCCATGGCCCGCACCGGACGGGAGCTGGCAGCGCAATGACATCCCTCATCCGCGGATACGGGCGCGGGCTGACGGCGCTGTTCTTCGCCGCCGCCCTCGGCTGGGGGCTGATGCTGATCATCCTGCCCCAGCTTACCATGCTGGAACGCGCCGTCACGGCCCCGGCCCGCCAGCTCGACAGCTCGATCGCGCGCCGGGTGATGCTGGATGCGGGCACCTGCGTTTCGGTGCTGGGCACCTACGCGCCGGCCGAGGAAGAGGCCCCGGCCAGCAGCGGCGGCCTTGCCGTGCCCTCGATGAGCGGTGGCCTCGCCGTGCCCTCCATCGGCGGCAGTTCGGGCGGGCTGGCCGTGCCCTCGATGGGCAATGCCACCACCGGGCAGGCAACGCGCCCCTACATCCTGCAATGCGACCGCGCCACGACCCATTCCCGGCTGGTGCGCGACAGCGGCGCCGAGCCCGAATACCTCGACACGCTGCATGGCGCCCCGACCCTCTCGGTCGACGACAGCCTGCCGCTGGAAGACCAGATCGCCCAGGCCGAAGAGATCGCCGAGGTGGCCCGCGCTCTCTACCAGCGCCTGCAGGAGGAAGAGGCCAATGCCTTCCCCTACACGCTGGACAACTTCGAGACCCTCGCCGCCCCGCGCCTGATCCCGATGTCCGACGCGGCGAAGGCCGAAGAGGCCCGGCTGCTCTCGAACCGCCTGCTGACACTGGTCGGGCTGCGCTACGAGCAGGACGGCCAGGTCTACGAGCGGATCGGTCTTGTCACCCTGACCCGCACCATCGTCTTCGCGCTGATGGCGACCGCGCTGGCCCTCGTGCTGTGCTATCCCATCGCCTACAAGGTCGCGCTGGCCGCCCCGCCGAAACAGGCGCTGTGGCTCTTCCTCGGGCTGATCATCCCCTACACCATCGTCGAGCTGATGCGGGTCTACGCCTGGACCACGATCATCGACAACCAGGGCCTGATCAACTCGGTGCTGACATGGGCCGGGGTGATCTCGGACCCGATCCAGTTCAAGCGCTTCCCGGGCACGATCTTCCTGGTGATCGTCTACACCTACGTTCTGTTCATGGTCTTCCCGATCTACAACGTCATGTCGACGCTGGACAAAAACCAGATCGAGGCGGCCAAGGACCTGGGCGCAAGCGCGGTGCGGGTGCATCGGCGGGTGATCATCCCCCATTCCAAGCCCGGCATCGCGGTCGGCTGCATCGCCACCTTCATGCTGTCTGCCGGGGCCTTCTCGGTGCCGCGCATCATCTCGCGCGGGTTGCAGGCCGAGTGGTTCTCCCAGACGATCTACAACAAGTTCTTCGAGAGCGAGAATTCCAACATCGGTGCCGCCTACAGCTTCGGTTACACGTTGATCTGTTTTGCGCTGGTGGCGCTGTTCATGTGGGCCATGCGGACCCGGCTGAAAGATTTCGCGAGGGTGCAGTGATGGGCCTTGACGCGACACCCTCTCCCCAAACGGGAAGTCCCAAGCGGTCCCTCTGCAGAACAGAGGGCAGCACCCGACCGCGGGTGGGGGCAATAGCCCCCGCCCATGGGGGCGGTCGGGGGCTGCCCGGCGGTGCCCGCCGGGCGTTCCAACTGCTCGGCAGCACGAACACTCAAGGAGTCCGGGCATGAGATCTGATCGCCTCCTGACCGCCTATACCTGGGCCTTCCTGATCTTCATGTTCGGCCCACTGCTGCTGATGGTCATCTCGTCCTTCAACAACGCCTCGCCGCCATCGGTGACCGAGTGGAACGGTTTCACCGGCAAGTGGTACGCCTTCTTCTGGATGCCCGAGGACGCCCTGCGCGCCGATCCGGTGCTGCGCTCGCTGGACCGCGACCGCTTTGTCGGCTGCTTCGGCAACTCGCTGAAGGTGGCCTCGATGGTGGTGCCGCTGGCACTGCTGCTCGGCCTTGCGGGGGCGGTGCTGCTGACCCGCTGGCGCTCCAAGGCCAACGGGGTGCTGTGGTGGGTGCTGCTCTCGCCGATGCTGGCGCCGGGCGTGGTGCTGGGTCTCTCTGCGCTGGTCTTCTGGGGCCGCCTGGGCATCAACGCGGGGCTATTCACAATCGTCATGGCGCAGGTCACCTTCATCGCCGGCTACCCGATGCTGATCCTGATGGCACGCCTGCAACGCCAGCCGATCGAGCTGGAAGAGGCCGCCCTCGACCTCGGTGCCTCGCCCTGGCGGGTGTTCCGCCGGCTGACCCTGCCCTACCTCGCACCGGCGCTGATCTCGGCCGGCGTGATCGCCTTCATGGCCTCGATGGAGAACTACAACACGACGATGTTCGCCAAGGGCGGTTCCTGCACCCTGGCCACGGAAATCGGCGCCATGGGCCGCAACCCGAACGGCCACCCGCCGGTGATCAACGCCGTCGGCACGATCATCATCGCCATCACCGTGGCCGCCGCGCTGGCCCATACCTTCCTGTTGCGGCGCGAGGGAAAGGAAGAGTAACCCTTTTCCATGAGCACCCCGAAGATCATCGCGCGCTGCCACCCCACGCTGGAACCGCTGCTGCCGAAACCCGTTCCGGCACGCCGCGCCCTGCCCGACTGGCTGCGCGAGATGCCCTCCGAGGCGCCCTCTGAGGTGCTGGA
>NZ_AFPM01000135.1 GCF_000220565.1 Oceanicola sp. S124
CGGCGATGACGCCGGTGGACAGCTCGGGCGAATAGCCCGCGCGCAGCATGGTGGGCAGCGACAAGAGGCCCATGGTCACCACGGTGGCGCCGACGATGCCGGTCGAGGCGGCCAGGAAGGCGCCCACGACGACGACCGAGACGGCCAGGCCGCCCGGCAGAGGGCCGAAGACCCGCGCCATGGTGGTCAGCAGGTCATTGGCGATCTTGGAGCGCTCCAGCGTGATGCCCATCATGACGAACATCAGCACCGCCAGCAGGGTCTCGATGGACTGGCCCGCGAAGACGCGCTCGTTCATGCGGTTCACGATGAACGAGATGTTGCGGTCCATCGCCACTTCCCAGCCGCGCTCGAAGACGGGCACGGCCACGGTGGGCAGATCGGGGTAGCGGAAATGCGACACCGCATCGGGATGCACCCCCGAGGCCAGCAGGTCGCGATAGCCCTGGCTGGCGGTGTCGATGGCCTGGTGCACGAGGATCCCCGAGGCATCCAGGTAGGCGATGATGGCGAAGGCGAAGACACCCGCGCCGGGGATGGCGAAAGCCACCGGGAAGCCCGAGAGGATCCCCGCGAAAAGGCTCAGGAAGACGATCAGCAGGCCGACCTCGACCCCATCTAGTCCGAAAAGCATGTGTCAGGTTCCCTCAGTGCGTGCCTTCATAGGCTTCTTCGCCGGACCCGAGCGTATCGAGGTCCAGATATTTGCCTGCGCTTTCCTCGCCTTCCCGGAACTCCAGGTAGGAGCGGTAGAAGAAGGCCACCGCCTGGACGAAGACCAGGGCGACGAAGCACAGGATGAGGATCTTGAAGAGGAAGTAGGCGTTGAACCCGTCCGGGCTGAAGCCGATGGTCTCGACGTTCCACTTCACGATCCGGGCCTTGCGCAGCATCATCTCGAGCTGGTCGGAGGCCGAGACCTTGGGGGTGATCAAGTGGCGCCAGAGGAAGAACCACGAGTACATCCACATCACCACCGCGACGGGGATCATGAAGAACAGCGCCCCGAACATGTCGACCACGCGCTTGGCGCGGTGGCCGATGGCGGCATAGACCAGGTCGACGCGCACATGGCTGCCCTGCACGAAGGCATAGGCGACACAGAGCGCGACCACCGCGGCGTTCCACAGCTTCAGCCCCTCGGCGAACCAGCCCACGGACTGGGTGAAGCCGATGCCCAGGGGAGAGATGGTGATCTCTCCCAGGCGGAAGATGGATTGAAGGAAGACCACCAGGATCTGCTGGGCAACCATGATCAGGCCGGCCCAGGCGGCGGCACGGCCGACCACGTTGGCAAAGCCCTCCAGCACGCGCACGCAGCCCCACATGAAGGGCCGGTAGAGCAGGCCCGCCAGCGTGACCAGCAGGAAGATGTCGAAGACGACAAAGAAGAATTCGACCGAGCCGCCATAGTAGATGAAGCGGATCAGCGCTTCCTTGTCTGCCCAGTCAAGCCAGAGTTCGGGATGGCTGGCGGCATAGATCATGTGCCAGACCCCAAGGCCGAGCTGGCTCACGAACCAGACGAGCGCGTCGAGCATTCTGTCCCCCAAGTTCATTGTTCTTTGAAGTCAAGGGCTGCGCACCCGAGGATGCGCAGCCCGGTTGTCATCGGCGCGGGACGGTTCAGCCGCCCAGCACGCGGTTCCGCTGCGCGGTGTAGGCGCTGTCGGAAACGGACATCCAGCCCGAGGCAGAGTTCATCGACGCCTCGGCCGAGTTGCGGATCTCGGCGAAGATCTCGTTGTCCATGAAGCCGTCGAGCACTTCCTTCGAGGCGGCACCGAAGGCATCCCAGACGTCATCGGGGAATTCCTGCACCTGGATGCCGGTCGAGCGCAGACGCTCCAGCGCGGGGCCGTTGTTGGCGATGAACAGCGCGTAGTTGTGCTGATGCGCCTCGGCGGATGCGACCTCGATAATCTTCTGCTGCTCGGGGGTCAGGTTGTTGAACACATCGAGGTTGGTGGCCACCGAGAGGGCCGCGCCCGGCTCGTGGAAGCCGGCGGGGTAGTAGTTCTTGCAGACTTCCTGCAGGCCCAGCTTCTCGTCCGACCAGGGGCCGATCCACTCGGTGCCGTCCAGCGCGCCGGTGGACAGCGCCTGGTAGATCTCGCCGCCCGGCAGAACCTGCACCGAGGCACCCAGCTTGGCCAGCGCCTGGCCGCCCAGGCCCGGCATGCGGAACTTGAGCCCCTTGAAGTCGTCGGCCGAGTTGATCGGGTTGCGGAACCAGCCGCCGCCCTGCGCGGCGGTCTGACCGGCCAGGAAGGACTTCAGGCCGAAGATCTCGCCCAGCTGGTGATGCAGGGCCATGCCGCCGTTGGCATAGTACCAGGTCATCATCTCGGGGGCGGTCATGCCGAAG
>NZ_AFPM01000134.1 GCF_000220565.1 Oceanicola sp. S124
CATAGGCCGCATCCACCCCGGCCCGGTCGTGGAAGTTCTGCGCCAGCGTCATCGCCCCGGTGCCAAGCGCCGCACCGGGCCGTCCCTGGTCCTTGGCCAGATCGGCACGCCCGAACAGCCCCAGAAGCAGCCCGTCCATCTGGTAGAACGAGACGCCCTCCTGCTCTTCGGCAGGGCGCCAGCCGAGGGCGGCATAGAAGGCCCGCGCCCGCGCCAGATCCTCGACGCCGAGGGTGATCAGGGTGACCCGTTGCACGGGCAGGGCAGGGGTGTCGGTCATGGGGCGGTCCTTTCCTCGGCGCGGCTTTCGCCGGACTCTTCGGTGACTTCCAGATACTGCGCCCTGTCGCCCAGTCCTTCAAACAGTTCCGGCCCGGTGCCGGTCATCCAGGCCTGGGCGCCAAGCGCGCAGATCTCGTCGTAAAGCGCGGCGCGGCGCCCGGCATCCAGATGGGCCGCGACCTCGTCCAGCAGCAGGATCGGGGGCGCGCCGAAATCCCGCGCCAGCCCGCGCGCATTGGCCAGGATCAGGCTGACCAGCAGCGCCTTCTGCTCGCCTGTCGAGGCATCCCGGGCGGGGATGCCCTTCACCGCCCAGAAGGCCTCCATGTCGACGCGATGCGGCCCGAGCAGGGTGCGCCCGGCGGCCATGTCGCGACGGCGGCTTTCCTCGTAGCCGGCCTGCAGTTCGGGTGCGCTCTGCGGCATCGCGCCTTCGGGGTGCGACAGCGAGAGCTGCGGCGCGGGAAAGGCGGTCTCGGCCTCCTCTGTCGCCTCGGCGACCAGATGCAGCGCCTTCAGCCGGTTCAGCGTGATCTCTTCGCCCGCCTCGGCCATCTGGCGTTCCAGCGCGGTATACCAATGGGCGTCGCGCACCATGTCCTTCAGCAGGCGGTTGCGCTCGCGCATGGCCTTTTCATAGGCGAGGCTGGCGTCGGCATGGGTGGGGAAGAAGGACAGCACCATGCGGTCGAGAAACCGCCGCCGCCCCTCGGCGCTTTCGGTCCAAAGCCGGTCCATCGAGGGCACCAGCCAGAGCACCCGGCCAATGCGCCCGAGCGCCAGCTGGGCGGCCGCCTTGTCGTCGATGCGCAGGGCGCGGGATTGCCCCGGCTCAAGCTGCATCTCGACCTCGTGGACCTGGTGCAGGCTGCGCAGCACGCCCGACAGCTTCCAGCCGATCGCCTCGGGGCGGCGCACCATCTCTTCGGCGGCGGCACGGCGCAGCCCCCGCCCGGGCGAGAACATGGACACGGCTTCTAGGATATTGGTCTTGCCGGCGCCGTTCGGGCCCCAGATCGCCACGGGGCGCCCATCAGCCGACAGGCTGCCGCGCCGCCACGAGCGGAAATGCGACAGGTCCAGCCGGGTCAGACAGAGCCGTCCCATTGGCCAAACCCCTCATACTCTATGGCTAAAAAACTCTCGCCGAAGGCAATCGCGACAGCGATGACCCTTACACGCGCATCGGCATGACGACATAGACCGCGCTCAGGTCATTGCCTTCGCGCATCAGGGTCGGGTCACCGGACGAGTTGAACATGAAGACGGCGTTCTCGCGGTCGACCTGAGAGGCGATCTCGAGCAGGTACTTGGCGTTGAAGCCGATCTCCAGCCGCTCGTCGGCATAGGCCACGGCCAGCTCTTCCTCGGCGGCGCCAGAGTCGGGCGCGTTGACGGAGAGCACCAGGCGGTCTTCGTCCAGCGACAGTTTCACGGCGCGCGAGCGTTCCGAGCTGACGGTGGCGACGCGGTCGACGGCCTTGGCGAATTCGGCGGCATCGACTTCCAGGCGGCGGGTATTGCCGGTGGGAATCACGCGCGAGTAGTCGGGGAAGGTGCCGTCGATGACCTTCGAGGTCAGGGTGATCTGCGGCGTGGCGAAACGTACCTTGGTTTCCGAAACCGAGACGGCGATCTGCATCTCGTCATCGTCCAGCAGCTTGCGCAGCTCGCCCACGGTCTTGCGGGGCACGATCACGCCGGGCATTCCCTCGGCGCCCTCGGGCAGCTTGGCGTCGATGCGGGCCAGGCGGTGGCCGTCGGTCGCGACGCAGCGCAGGGCGCGGCCTTCGTCGCCCTCGGCGACATGCATGTAGACGCCGGTCAGGTAATAGCGGGTTTCCTCGGTGGAAATCGCGAATTTCGACTTGTCGAACAGCCGCCGCAGCACCGGGGCGGGGGCCGAGAAGTTCGACGTGTACTCCGACGAGGCCATGACCGGGAAATCTTCCTTGGGCAGGGTCGCCAGGTTGAAGTTCGACCGGCCGGCCTGCACCGTCAGGCGTCCCGCCGCGCCATCCTCGGAGAGGGTGACCATGGCGCCATCGGGCAGCTTGCGGACGATCTCGTGCAGGGTCACGGCGGCGACAGTGGTGGAACCCGCGCGTTCGACCATGGCGGGGGCCTTGTCGACCACCTCGATATCCAGGTCGGTGGCGCGGAACATGACGTCGCTGCCCTCGGCCTCGATCAGCACGTTGGCCAGGATCGGGATCGTGTTGCGCCGCTCGACGACGGACTGCGCCTGGGCGACGGCCTTGAGAAGCGCGGCACGCTCGATGCTGAATTTCATGGTCATCACCCCTGTCTTTTCCCGCCAGTCCGGGACCCGAAAACTAGCTGAATTTGCGCGCGGTACAACGGGAATTTGCCGATTTCCATGCGAAATCGGGCAGCTTGCCGCGCACGGTGCGCTCAGGCCACAGGGGGCGCGATCCCCTGCCCGGTCTCGCCGCAGAAACGGATCGGGGCAGCCGGCCGGGGTGGGGCAAACGGAAAAGGCCCGGCGCAATGGCCGGGCCTTTCACAATCCGTGCCGGGTTACGCTTCCAGCGAGCGGCGCAGCATTTCCAGATCGTCGGCGATCTGGGCGTCCTGGATCATCAGCTCTTCGATGCGTCTCACGCCGTGCATCACGGTGGTGTGGTCGCGGCCCCCGAAGCGGCGACCGATCTCGGGCAGAGAGCGCGAGGTCAGCTTCTTGCACAGATACATGGCGATCTGGCGCGGACGGGCGAAGCTGCGCACGCGCTTGGGGCCGATCATGTCCGACAGACGGATGTTGTAGTGCTCGGCGACGCGGCGCTGGATCTCTTCGATGGTGATCTTGCGTTCCGAGGCGCGCAGCACGTCGCTGAGGCAGTCCTGCGTCAGCTCCAGCGTGATTTCGCGACCGACGAGCGAGGCGAAGGCAAACAGGCGGGTCAGTGCACCTTCCAGTACCCGGACGTTGGTGCTGATGCGATGCGCCAGGAATTCCATCACGCCGTCGGCGACTTCCAGGTCGGGGTGCTTCAGGCGGAAGGCCGCGACCTTGGATTGCAGGATGCCCAGGCGCAACTCGTAGTCGGTCGGGTGCAGGTCGACGACCAGGCCCGAGGACAGGCGCGACGAGATGCGGGGCGGCAGGTTCTTGATCTCGTTCGGGGCGCAGTCCCCCGAGATGATGATCTGCTTGTTGTGATCTACCAGGGCGTTGAAGGTGTGGAAGAATTCCTCCTGGGTGGAATCCTTGCCGGCGATGAATTGCACGTCATCGACCATCAGCACGTCGACGGTGCGGAACAGCGACTTGAAGTCCATCATCTTCTTTTCGCGCAGCGCCTGCACGAAGCGGTACATGAACTGCTCGGCCGAGAGGTAGACCACGTTGAGATGCGGCTGGGACACCTTCAGCTCATGCGCGATGGCATGCATGAGGTGGGTCTTGCCGAGACCGACGCCGCCATAGAGGAACAGCGGGTTGAACTCGACCTCGCCGCCCGAGGCCACGCGGCGGGCGGCGGCATGGGCCAGCTCGTTCGGCTTGCCGACGACGAAGCTGTCGAAGGTGCAATGGGGATCC